>NZ_JBHWGA010000031.1:0-118997 GCF_042733315.1 Streptomyces sp. NPDC059718 | reverse complement strand
TCGGGGGCGGCGGATCCCCGCCTTTGCGCGCCGCCGGTCCCGGCGGTCAGTAGCCCGCGGTCAGGGCGCCGTCGATGGCGAGGGCCGCGCCGGTGATGAACGGACTCTCGTCACTGAGCAGGAAGGCGGCGAACGCGGCGACCTCCGCCTCGTCCGCGGCGCGGCCGGTCGGCTGCTTGCCGAGGATGGCAGCGGCGGCCTCCGGGTTGCCGTCGACGACGCTGCGCCACAGCGGCGTGTTCACGAGCCCCGTCACCAGGGCGTTGACCCGTACGCCGTTCTTGGCCGCGTCGAGCGCCGTGGAGCGGGTGAGGCCCACGACTCCGTGCTTGGCGGCCGCGTAGGCCGCGGCGCCCGGGTCGCCCACCACGCCCACGACGGAGGCGTTGTTGACGATGGAGCCGCCGCCGCTGGCGACGATCGCCGGGATCTCGTGCTTGAGGCTGTGGAAGACGCTGGTCAGGTTG
Source organism: Streptomyces sp. NPDC059718 (assembly GCF_042733315.1). Classification (NCBI taxonomy): domain Bacteria; kingdom Bacillati; phylum Actinomycetota; class Actinomycetes; order Kitasatosporales; family Streptomycetaceae; genus Streptomyces; species Streptomyces sp. NPDC059718. Next base: position 118,530 of record NZ_JBHWGA010000031.1, on the reverse strand, counting down.
AGGGCGATGACGCTGTCCCAGAAGGAGGCGTCGATGTCCCCGATCGCGCCTTGGCTGTTGCCGCCTCCCGCGTTGTTGAAGGCGCCGTGCAGACCGCCGAACTCCGTGACGGCGACGTCGACCAGGTGCGCGACCTCCGCCTCGACGGTCACGTCCGTCGGGACGAACAGGGCCGTACCTCCCTCCCGGGTGATCTCCGCGGCGGCGGCCGCGCCGCGCTCCTTGTCACGGGCCCCGATGAGCACGGTCGCCCCCTCGGACGCGGCGCGCTTCGCGAAGGCCGCGCCCATGCCGGAGGTGCCTCCGGTGACGATGACGACCTTGGACTGCAGACGGTGGGACATGGATCTCCTTTCGTTGCCCGGCATGGCACGCGAAGGTCACGGGATGCCGGGGGTGGGGGTTCGCGGGGCACGGAGCCGCGGGCGTCGCCGGTTGCTCCGTCCCGCTGGTCAGTGGACGGGTGCCGGTGTTCCCTGGGCTTCCGCCCCGGCGGGGGTCGCGCTGTGACCCGGGCGGGGGGCGTTGACCGCGACGAGTGAGAACAGGGCGGACAGGAGCAGGAATCCGGTGGCCCACCAGAAGGCCGTGCTGAACCCGTGGACCAGCGCGGCATCGGTCACCGTTCGGCCGTGGCCACCGTGTCCATGGGTGGCGAGGTAGGCGGTGGTGGAGCCGGCGGCGATGGTGTTGAGCAGGGCGGTGCCGATCGAACCGCCGACCTGCTGCGAGGTGCCGACCATGGCGGAGGCGACACCCGCGTCCTGGGGGGCCACGCCGTGGGTGCCCAGGCTCATGGCGGGCATGAAGGCGGTGCCGATGCCGAGGCCGGTGATGATCTCGGCGACGGCGAGCAGGGCGTAGGAGCTGTCCGCGTCCAGCAGGGCGAGCAGGAGCACACCGATCGCGCTGACGACGTAGCCGGCGGCCATCAGCAGGCCGGGGCGCATCCTGGCGGACAGGCGGGTGCCGAGGACCATGGAGCCGAAGCCCTGTGCGACTCCCAGCGGCACGAACGCCAAGCCCGCCGCGATCGGGGAGTACCCCTTGACCAGCTGCAGGTAGTAGCTGAGGAAGAGGAACATGCCGAACATGCTCATCACGCCGAAGGCGACCGACAGGTAGGCGCCGGCGCGGTTGCGTCCGGTCAGCACGTGCAGCGGGAGGAGCGGCGACGTGATCCTGCTCTGCGTGATCAGGAAGGCCAGGAGCAGCACCACGCCGGCGAGGAGCATGGTGACGGTGAGGCCGGAGCCCCAGCCGCGGCTCTCGGCCTCGGAGAAGCCGAAGACGAGGGCGACCAGCCCGAGGGTGGCGAGGACGGCGCCGGGTACGTCGATGCGGCTGCCCTTCACCGCGTCAGGGATGTCGTGCACCACGGTGAGGGCGCCGATGATGCCGATGACGGCGAAGGGGATGTTGACGAACATCGACCAGCGCCAGTTCAGGTACTCGGTGAGGACCCCGCCCAGGAGCAGGCCGAGGACACCGCCTGCGGTGGCGATGGCCCCGTAGATGCCGAAGGCCTTGGCCCGCTCCCTGGCGTCGGTGAAGGTCAGGGAGATCAGGGCGAGTGCGGCGGGCGCGAGCAGTGCGCCGAAGACGCCTTGTCCGGCCCGGGCGACGAGCAGGGTGCCGAGGTTGGCCGCGGCGCCGCCCAGTGCGGAGGCCAGGGCGAAGCCGACGAGGCCGATGGTGAAGGTCCGCTTGCGGCCCAGCAGGTCGCCCAGGCGGCCGCCCACGATGAGCAGGCCGCCGAAGGCCAGGCCGTAGGCGGTGATGACCCATTGGCGGCCGCCGTCGGAGAAGTGCAGGGCCTGCTGGGCGGAGGGCAGCGCGATGTTCATGACGGCGCTGTCCAGGAACACCATCAGCTGGGCGATGGAGATGAAGAGCAGCGCCGCCCAGCGGCGCGGATGGGGCTGGCGTGGTGCAGACATGGCAGGGCAGTTCTCTCGTGCGGGAGGGGGTGGTGAGGGGAGCTTCGGTAGGCGGCGCCTTGTGACGGCACCGCCCCGCGGTCATGTGGGGGGGCCGGTCGGCGCGGTGTGCGGGGAGCCTCATGGACGCCGCCCCGCCCCGCCGCCGTAAGCGGACCGGGTGGTCATGTTGACCGTAACACGGAAGCGGACCGGGTGGTCATGTTGCCGGTCACAATGTGACCGGTCGGTCCGGTTGCTCTACAGTGGCCGCGGAAGAGCGGAGGAAGCCATGACGAACCCGGCAGCCAGGCCGATGCGCAGCGACGCGGCGCGCAGCAGGAAACTGCTGGTGAGCGCCGCGACCGAGGCATTCGCCGAACACGGCACCGAGGTGTCCGTGGCCCAGATCGCGGAACGGGCCGGGATCGGCAAGGGAACCGTGTTCCGGCACTTCCCCACGAAGGACGACCTTCTGGCAGCGATCGTCTGCGACAAGATGCACGCCCTCGCCGCGATCGGTGAGCGGCTCATGGAAGCCGAGGACCCGGCGGAGGGGCTGCGCGAGTTCATGAGCGCCGCCATCGAGCTGCAGGTCCAGGACCGCGCCTTCTGCCAGGTCGTCCACGGGGTGGCCGGTGATCACGACGAGGTGCGCGAGAGCCAGGAAAGGGTGAGCGCCGTCACCGACGCCCTGACCGACCGGGCCCGCCGGCACGGCGCCATCCGCCAGGAGATGACCGGGCAGGACGTCATGCTGCTCATGAACGGGATCCCCGTGACCGTCTCACGTGTGCAGACGACGCAACCGCACCTGTGGCGGCGCTACCTGCGCCTGGTCTTCGACGGCATGCAGGCCGCCGACGGACCGGCTCTGCCGGGGCCCCCGCCCCACGCCGAGACCGCGGACTGACACCGCCGGCATACGGACGACGGCCGCCGCCCCGTCCTGGGGGGGGCGGCCGTCGAGGCCGGGCGGATCAGTGGGGTGCGGCCGCCGGCTCCAGGACGAAGACCGGGATCTCCCGGTCGGTGTTCTTCTGGTACTCCGCGTAGTCGGGCCACGCCTCCACCGCACGGTCCCACCACGCGGCGCGCTCGTCACCCGTGACCTCACGGGCCGTCATGTCCTGGCGCACGGGGCCGTCCTGCAGTTCCACCCGGGGGTCGGCGACCAGGTTGTGGTACCAGACCGGGTGCTGGGGGGCGCCGCCCTTGGAGGCCACGACCGCGTAGCTGCCGTCGTGCTCCACGCGCATGAGCGGTGTCTTGCGGATCCTGCCGGACTTGGCACCCAGCGTCGTCAGGACGATCACGGGCTTGCCCCGCAGCGTGGTCCCGTCGGTCCCTCCGGAACCCTCGTACAGCTCGACCTGGTCCCGGACCCATTGCTCGGGGCTCGGCTGGTACTCACCGACCAAAGGCACGTCGTTCTCCCATCTCGGCATGCGACATCGACAACCTCAACATCCTCATCCACCCCGTACCTTCCCGGCGGCAGCCCCGCTTCGCGCCGCCGGTACGCCGGCGACCACCCGGATGGCGGCCGCGCGGCGCCACCGGGCACCGGGTCCGCCACGTCCGTTCACACAGCCGCGGCACGCGAAATCGCTCTGTCATGTTCCGACCACGCCATCCGTAACAGGCCGCCCTGAAGATCGGCGTGCACACCGGCAGATCGAGAGAGGGCGACTCATGACACAGGGGCAGCCGACAGGACTCGACCGCAGGGGATTTCTGCGCGCCGTCGGCATCACCGGCGGCGCCGGGGCGATGTTCGCCACCATGGGCGCGCTGGGGCTCGCGCCGACCGCCGAGGCGGCGGGACGCGGCGCCGACTTCCGCGCGCCGAGCGCGGCCGACTTCCACCTCACCGGACGCAGGGCGGGCAAGGTCGTCGTCCTGGGCGCGGGCCTGGCCGGGCTGACGGCCGCGTACGAACTGGGCAAGGCCGGATACGACTGTACGATCCTGGAGCCGCGCGACCGGCCCGGCGGCCGCAACTACACCGTGCGCGGCGGGGACACCCACACCGACCTCGACGGGCGTACCCAGACCGCCCGGTTCTCCCAGGGCCAGTACCTCAACGCCGGGCCGGCCCGGCTGGCCCAGTGGATGGTCACCCTCGACTACTGCCGGGAACTCGGCGTCCCCATCGAGGTCTTCACCAACGCCAACGCCGACGCGTACATCTACCACGAGTCGGCGGGCATGCCGCCCGGGCAGCCGGTGCGGTACCGCACCGCCAAGGCGGACACCTTCGGGTACGTCAGCGAACTCCTCGCCAAGGCCACCGACCAGGGCGCGCTGGACCAGGAACTGACCGCCCAGGACAAGGAGCGGCTGCTGTCGTTCCTGGAGGGATTCGGCGAGATCGGCGGACGGGCCGAGGGCTGGGCGTACACCGGCGGTGCCAACCGGGGCTTCACCACCTGGCCCGGCGCCGCCGGCACCCCCGGGAGCCTGCTCGGTGACCTGCCCACGGCCTCCGAGGTCTTCGCCTCGGGTGTCGGGCGGCACTTCGCGTTCGAGTTCGAGTACGACCAGGCGATGCTGATGTTCCAGCCGGTCGGCGGCATGGACCGGATACCCCGGGCCTTCGCCCGCGCCATCGGCGATCACCGGATCCGCTACGGCTGCCAGGCCACGTCGCTGGTGCAGTCGGCCGGCGGCGTCACCGTCGGCTACACCGACCCCACCGGACGGCAGCGGCAGGTCGAGGCGGACTACTGCGTCGCGGCCATGCCGCCCCATCTGCTCGCCAAACTGCCGCACAACCTCGGTCCCGACGTGCAGACCGCGCTCACCACCATCCGCCCCTCGTCGGCCGGCAAGATCGGCCTGGAGTACCGCAGCCGCTGGTGGGAGACCGACCACCGCATCTACGGCGGCATCACCGAGACCGACCTGGACCTGTCCCACATCTGGTACCCGTCCTACGGTCACCACGGCAAGCGCGGCGTCATCGTCGGCTACTACAACACCGGGGCGAACGCCGACGCCTACGCCGCCCTGACCCCCGCCGGGCGTGAGGCCCGCGCGGTCATGCAGGGCGTGAAGATCCACGGCGAGAAGTACCGGAGCGAGCTGGCGAACTCCTTCTCCATCGCCTGGAAGCGCGTCCGCCACCTCGAAGGCGCCTGGCACAGCATCCCGGGCGGCACCGACGCCGCCGTCTACAGACCCCTGAACGAACCCACCGGACGCGTCCTGTACGCCGGCGACTGGCTGTCCTACATGGACGCCTGGCAGCACGGCGCCATCCTCTCCGCCCGCAAGGCCGTCACCGCGTTGCACAGCCGCGCCCTGAAGGCCTGACCTCCCGTCGCCACGGGCAGAGGCGCGGGGGGGGGGGGGCCCGCCCCGCCCGCGCCCGCCCCCGGGGCCCCGCGGCGCGCTGCGCCTCGTGCGCGAGCAGCGCCACGTACAGCGAGGTGAGCTGCTCCCAGTCGTCCAGGTCGATGCCGAGCAGCGACTCGATGCTCTGCAACCGCCGGTACAGGGCGGGCCGGCTGACGTGGTGCACCTGGGCGGCGGCCGACTTGTTGCGGCCCGTGGCCAGATAGGTGCGCAGCACCTCCAGCAGCGCCGGGTTCCCCAGCAGGGGCCCCAGCTCCCGCCCGATGAAGGCCTGCAGCTCCGGCTCGTCGCGCAGCAGGCGCACCAGGCCGCGCAACCGTACGTCGCGCAGCCGGGCCACCGGTGCCCCGGGCGGGCCGGCGACCGCCGCGTCCGCCACGTGCACCGCCTCGACGAAGGAACGGCGGACCTCGTCCAGCTCCCGGCAGCCGAAACCCGCGCCGGCCACCGCGGTGCGGTGCCGCCCGGCGAGCTCCTCGTGCACCCGCACCGCCACCTTGTGCACGGCGGCGTCGGCGTCCTGACCGTACGGGATGCTCAGCAGGACCGCCGTGCCGGCGGAGCCGATCCGCGCCACCAGCCCGGCGACGCCGGGGTGCTCGGCCAGCACGTGCTCGATCAGCTCCGGCATGTCGTCCCGGCCGTCCGGCACCGCGCCGAGGGGGCGCACGACGACGGGCACGAAGGTGCGCCGGTTGACCGGGAGCCCCGCGGCGCGCACCCGGGTGACCAGCTGCTCGGGGCGGGCCGTGCCCGTCGCCAGGTCGTGCAGCAGCGACTCGGCGGCCTGGTCCTCCCAGCCCCGGTCCTGGTCACCGAGGAGGCGGTGCATGGCGAGCGCCTCGGAGGCACGGGCGCCGAGCACCCGGCCGAACTCCTCCGGACCGTGGTAGCCGAAGAGCACCAGGCGCCCCCACTGCCGGCCCCGCGCCTCCAGCGGAGCGACGACCCAGCCGTCCGGGCCGACCGTCACCGCGCCGCTGCCGGCCAGTTCGGCCACCTGACCCGAGACCCGCTCCCAGTCGCGCAGCAGGTCGTTGAGCGAGCCCTTGTCCCCGGCCGAGGCCAGCACGCGCTGCGCGAGGTTGACGACGACGGCCGGGCAGCCGCTGTGCGCCGCTATCTCGTCCAGGACCTGCTGGAGGCTGGCGCCGGAGAGGTTGAGGGCGGTCAGCGAGGAGCGCACCCGGTCGGAGAGGTCGAGCGCGGCGAACCGGCCGTGCACCAGCCGCGCGTGCACCTCCTCGGTGAGCCGCGCGAACGGTGCCGGCCGGTGCAGCACGATCAGCGGCACCCCGCAGCGCTCGGCGGCCCGGCGCATCGGCTCGGGCGTGGTGCGGAACGCCCGGCCGAGGCCCAGGACGACCGCCGCGACGTCGGCGCGCTGCATCGACTCGACGTACTCGCGCTGCGCCCGCTCGTCGCCCGCCAGCAGCAGTCCGGTGGTCAGCACCATCTCCCCGCCGCTGAGCATGACCCCGACGTCCAGCGCCTCGGCCACGTGCAGCCAGCGCACCGCGCGGTGCAGATGGGCGGAGCCGGCCACGACCTCCGGTACCCAGGGCGTCACGAGGTCGAGGTCGAGGACGTCGCGCACGGTGAGCCGCCCCGCCGCGCTCGCCGGGGGTGTGTCCGGTCTGCCGTCGCTCACGCGCCCACGCCCGTCCCTCGTGCTGCCAGGGGTGGGAGTCTAGTCACCCGCACCCCGCCCGGGGCCGGTCCGCGCGGGGATCAGAGCCCGTAGACGCGCCGGGCCGTGCCGGAGAAGACCTCCCGCCGCTCGCCGTCGTCCAGTCCGCCGGTCAGGGCGTGGGCGGTGTCGACCACCTCGGCGTAGGAGGCGGCGAGCCGGCACACCGGCCAGTCGGAGCCGAACATCAGGCGGCCGGGCCCGAAGGCGTCGAGCACGGTGTCGGCGTAGGGCGCGAGGTCCTCGGTGGTCCAGCCGTCCCAGTCGGCCTCGGTGACCATGCCGGACAGCTTGCACACGGTGTTGGGCCGCGCGGCGAGCGACCGCAGGTCGTCGCTCCATGGCCGTGTCCCGCCCTCGGAGATGGGCGGCTTGCCCAGGTGGTCGAGGACGAACACCAGCTCGGGCACGAGGCCGGCGGCGCGGGTCGCGGCCGGGAGCTGGCGGGCGAGCACCACCAGGTCGTAGACGAGTCCCGCGTCGGCCACCGCGCGCAGCCCGCGCAGCACGTCGGGACGGAGCAGCCACTCGGGGTCGGGTTCGCCCTGCACCTGGTGGCGGATGCCCACCAGGTGCTCACCGCCCGGCAGTTCGCGCAGGGCCGCGAGCCGGTCCGCGACCGCGGGGTCCGTCAGGTCGGTCCAGCCGACCACGCCGGCCACCAGGTCGCTGCCCGCGGCCAGCGCCAGGAACTCCGGGGTCTCCGCGGCCACCGTGACGGTCTGGACGAGGACGGTCGCGGTGACCCCGGCGGCCTTCGCCTCCGGCTCCAGGTCCGCGAGGGTGAAGTCGCGGCGCAGCGGGGCCAGCCGCTCCCCGGTGATCCAGTCCTGGTCGCGCACCGACAGGTCCCACAGGTGGTGGTGCGCGTCGACGATGCCCTCCACCGCGGTCACAGCTCCCACACCACCGGCAGCGGCGCCCCCGCGCCCTCGGCGGAGTAGTCGTGGGCGACCTCCAGCAGCTCCGCCATCCGCGCCTGCCAGGCGATGTTGACGGGCAGCCGTTCCAGCGCGGCGAGCATCGTCGGGTAGTCGTCGACGTCCAGCAGGTGGAAGAGGTCGCCGCCGCTGCGCCAGATCGTCCACGCGCGCACGCCCGCGCCGCGGATGGCGGCGGTCAGTTCAGCGGGCACCTCGCGGTGCGCCGCCTCGTACGCGGCGATCCGGTCCGCTCGCACCTTCGTGTGCAGGGCGACCCTCATGACACCTCCTCGTCCGGTACGGGTACGTCCGCGCGGAGCAGGCCCTCGGCGCGCAGGTCGGCCCACATCGGGGCCGGGAGCGGCAGCCGCAGCATCGCCGCGGTGTCCCGTGCCTCCTCGGCGGAGCGCAGCCCGACCAGCGTGCTCGCGACGGCGGGATGGGCCGCGGGGAAGCGCAGGGCGGCCGCGCGCAGCGGCACGCCGTGCCGGCCGGTCACCGACCGCAGGCGGCGGGCGCGGGCGAGCACCGGCTCCGGGGCGGGGGCGTAGTCGTACGTGGCGTCCTCGCCCGGCTCGATCAGCAGGCCCGAGTTGAAGGCGCCGCCGACGACCACGCTCGCGCCGCGGGCCGCCGCCAGCGGCAGCACCTCGGCCAGGCCCTCCTGTTCCAGCAGCGTGTAGCGGCCGGCCATCAGCACCACGTCGACGTCGGTGTCCCGCAGGAAGCGGGCGAGCATGGCGGTCTGGTTCATGCCGGCGCCGATCGCGCCGACCACGCCCTGCGCGCGCAGTTCCTCCAGCGCCGGGTACGCCTGCCCGAAGGCCTCCTCGGCGTGGTCGTCGGGGTCGTGGAGGTACACCACGTCGACGCGGTCCAGGCCGAGGCGTTCCAGACTCGCCTCGATGCCGCGCCGTACGCCGTCGGCGCTGAAGTCCCAGACCCGGCGCAGCCCGGCGGGCACGGCGAAGCCGTTCGCCAGGTCGTCCCCGCCCGGTCCGCCGGGCTCCAGCAGCCGCCCGACCTTGGTCGAGACGGTGTACTCGGCCCGCGGCCGGTCGCGCAGGGCGGCGCCGAGCCGGCGTTCGGACAGACCGAGCCCGTAGTGGGGCGCGGTGTCGAAGTAGCGGACGCCGGCGTCCCAGGCGGCGTCCACGGCCGCGCGGGCGGCGTCGTCGGCGACCGGGGTGAAGAGGTTGCCGATCGGGGCGGCGCCGAAGCCCACCTCGGTGACGGCGACTTCGCTGCGGCCCAGGGTGGTGGTGCGCATCGCGGTCCGGGCCCTCACTTACCGGCCGGGCGCAGCCGGAGCCCGGCCATGCCGCCGTCCACGGCGAGCGCGGTGCCGGTGACGGAGGCCGCGGCGGGGCTCGCCAGGTAGACGATGGCGGCGGCGACCTCGTCGGCGGTCACCAGACGGCCCATCGGCTGCCGGGCGTCGAGGGCGGCGCGTTCCGCCTCGGGGTCGTCGGCGGTGTCCAGCAGCCGGGCCACCCACGGGGTGTCGGCGGTGCCGGGGTTGACGCAGTTGACCCGGATGCCCTCGCGGACGTGGTCGGCGGCCATCGCCAGGGTCAGCGAGAGCACGGCGCCCTTGCTGGCGCTGTACAGCGCGCGCTGCGGCAGCCCGGCGGTGGCGGCGATGGAGCAGGTGTTGACGATCGCGGGACGGGCCGAGCGCCGCAGGTGCGGGAGCGCGGCGCGGGTGGTGCGCACCATCCCGAGCACGTTGACGTCGAGCACGCGGTGCCACTGCTCGTCGGGGTTGTCCTCGACGGTGCCCGCCGCCCCGATGCCCGCGTTGTTGACCAGGACGTCGAGGCCGCCGAGGGCTTCCGCCGCGGCGTCCACGGCGGCGCGGGTGGAGGCGTCGTCACTGACGTCGGCCTTGAAACCCGTCAGCTGCGCCGGCAGTCCGTCCGGCGCCAGGTCCAGTACGGCGACGCGGGCGCCGCGCGCGGCCAGCAGCCGCGCGGTCGCCAGCCCGATCCCGGAGGCGCCGCCCGTCACCAGGGCCCCGAGGCCCTCCAGGTCGCGCAACTCCTCGCTCATGCCGTCCCACCTTCCTGCCGTGCCCGGTCGGCCACCCAGAACGTACCGTCGGGGTAGCGGTACGCGTCGATCGATTCCGGCCTCATCTGCGCGGAGAAGCCGGGTGCCTCCGGAGCGGTGTAGTGGCCGCGGCGCATGACGACCGGCGTGGTGAAGTGCTCGTGGAGGTGGTCCACGTACTCGATGGAGCGGTCCTCGGTCGTCCCGGCCAGGGCCACGAAGTCGAACATCGACAGGTGCTGGACCAGCTCGCACAGTCCGACGCCGCCGGCGTGCGGGCACACCGGGACGCCGAAGGCGGCGGCCAGCAGCAGGATGGCCAGGTTCTCGTTGACCCCGCCGACCCGCGCCGCGTCGATCTGCAGCACGTCGATCGCGCCGGCCTGCAGCAGCTGCTTGAACACGATCCGGTTCTGCACGTGCTCGCCGGTGGCGACCCGGACCGGCGCGACCGCCTTGCGGATCGCGGCGTGGCCGAGGACGTCGTCGGGGGAGGTGGGCTCCTCGATCCAGTACGGGTCGAACCCGCCCAGCGCGGTGACCCATGCCACGGCCTCGGCCACGCCCCACCGCTGGTTGGCGTCGATCGCGATGCGCACGTCCGGGCCCACGGCGGCGCGGGCCGTGCGCATGCGCCGTACGTCGTCGCCCAGGTCGGCGCCGACCTTCAGCTTGATCTGGGTGAAGCCGTCGGCCACGGCCTGCTCGGCGAGGCGGGTCAGCTTCTCGTCGGAGTAGCCGAGCCAGCCGGGCGAGGTGGTGTAACCGGGGTAGCCGTGCTCCAGCAGCTCGGCGGTGCGCGCGGCGGCGCCCTTCCGGCCCGCACGCAGCAGTTCCAGCGCGCGCTCGGGGGTGAGGGCGTCGGCGATGTAGCGGAAGTCGACCTGGGAGACGAGCCATTCGGGCTCGGCCTCGGCCAGCAGCCGCCACAGCGGCAGGCCCCGGCGCTTGGCGGCCAGGTCCCACACGGCGTTGACGACGGCTCCGATCGCCATGTGCATCACGCCCTTCTCGGGCCCCAGCCAGCGCAGCTGGCTGTCGCCGGTCAGGTCGCGGGCCACGGAGCCGGGATCGGCGCACAGCTCCTCGACCGGCCGGCCGACGAGATGGGGGCGGAGTGCCTCGATCGCCGCGACCTGGACGTCGTTGCCCCGGCCGATGGTGAAGACGAAGCCGTGTCCCTCGTGGCCGTCGTCGGCATCGGTCCGCAGCACCACGTACGCGGCGGAGTAGTCGGGGTCCGGATTCATCGCGTCCGAACCGTCGAGCTCCCGTGAGGTGGGGAAGCGGATGTCGTGGGTGTCGATCGCGGTGATGCGGGCGGAGGTTGCGGACAAGTGGCTGCCTTTCACGCTCGGCCTGGCCAAGACATCGGAGGTCTCGCGCCACGGTGACTCTAGGCCTCCGGGACGGGGCTGGCAATCCATTCCTCGGATGTCTCGTCCCTCGAACTCCATTCGATCGTGTCCGTATAAGGGGTTGTCAGGGTCGCGGGACGGACTTACCTTCCTGTCGTCCGGGATACCTCGGATGAATCGCCCCGGCTTACCCGGACAGGGAGAACACGGCATGAAGCCCGCCCGCACGCGCTCCACCGCCGCGATCGCCGCGGCCGTTCTCGTCACGGCCGCGCTCGCCACCGCCTGCAACCGCGGCAGCACCGGCACCGCCGCCGGCTCCGGCGACGACAAGCCCGCCATCGGCATCGACCTGCCGCGCTCGGACTCCGACTTCTGGAACTCCTACGCGCAGTACGTCGAGAAGGGCATCGAGGACGACGGCCTGAACGCGCTGCCGCGGAGCAACTCGCAGAACGACATCACCAAGCTCGTCGCCAACGTCCAGGTCTTCCAGAACACCGGGGCCAAGGCCGTCGTCATGGCCCCGCAGGACACCGGTGCCATCGCCTCCACCCTCGACACCCTCGCCGGCAAGAAGATCCCCGTGGTCAGCGTGGACACCCGCCCCGACAAGGGCGACGTCTACATGGTCGTCCGCGCCGACAACAAGGCGTACGGCACCAAGGCCTGCGAGTTCCTGGGCGGGCAACTGGGCGGCAAGGGCAAGGTCGCCGAGTTCCAGGGCGCCCTGGACTCCATCAACGGCCGCGACCGCTCCGAGGCGTTCGCGGCGTGCATGAAGGAGAAGTTCCCCGGCATCACGGTCTTCGAGCTGCCCACCGACTGGAAGGGCGACGTCGCCTCCGCCAAGCTGCAGAGCCTGCTCGCCCAGCACCCCGACCTGAACGGCATCTACATGCAGGCGGGCGGTGTCTTCCTGCAGCCGACGCTGGCCCTGCTCAAGCAGAAGGGCCTGCTCAAGCCGGCCGGGCAGAAGGGCCACATCAGCATCGTCTCCAACGACGGCATCCCGCAGGAGCTGGACGCCATCCGCAAGGGCGAGATCGACGCCACCGTCTCCCAGCCCGCCGACCTCTACGCCAAGTACGCGCTGTACTACGCCAAGGCCGCCGCGGAGGGGAAGACCTTCAAGGCGGGCCCCACCGACCACGACTCGACGATCATCAGCATCCCCAACGGCCTGGAGGACCAGCTCCCCGCGCCGCTGGTGACCAAGGAGAACGTCGACGACAAGGCCCTGTGGGGCAACAACATCGGCTGACCGTCCGTCCGCACCCGAAGAACGGAAGACCACCATGGCGGACCCCGCCACCGCGCCGCCGGCCGTGGCCGAGGCGACCGGGATCAGCAAGCGGTTCGGCGCCACCGTGGCGCTGCGCGACGCGGGCATCTCGGTCGCCCCGGGCGAGTCGCACGCCCTCGTGGGCCGCAACGGCGCCGGCAAGTCCACCCTCGTCGGCATCCTCACCGGCCTCCAGCAACCCGACGGCGGCACCCTGCGCTTCTCGGGCGAACCGGCGCCCTCCTTCGGCGACACCGACGCCTGGCGCTCCCGGGTCGCCTGCGTCTACCAGCGCTCCACCGTCATCGGCGACCTCTCCGTCGCCGAGAACCTCTTCCTCAACCGGCAGAGCCCCGGCGCGCTGCGCCCCATCCGGTGGACGGCACTGCGCCGCCGTGCGGCCGAACTGCTCGGCGAGTACGGGGTCGACATCGACCCCGCCGCACGCGCCCGCGACCTCAGCGTCGAGCAGCGGCAGTTCGTCGAGATCGCACGCGCCCTGTCCTTCGGCGCCCGCTTCATCATCCTCGACGAGCCCACCGCCCGGCTCGACGCCCGCGGCATCACCCGGCTCTTCGACAAGCTCCGCGACCTGCAACGGCAGGGTGTGGCGTTCCTCTTCATCTCGCACCACCTGCAGGAGGTCTACGACCTCTGCACCACCGTCACCGTCTACCGGGACGCCCGCCACATCATCACCGCCCCGGTGGCCGAACTGGACCACGACGCCCTGGTCGAGGCGATGACCGGGGAGAGCGCCGCCGCGCCCGCGGCGGGCGCCCCGGTGGCCGGCCGGGCGGCGGCCACCGGGGGTGCGCCGCTGCTGGACGTGACCGGCCTGACCCTGCGCGGCGCCTACGCGGACGTCTGTCTGGAGGTCCGCGCCGGCGAGGTCGTCGGCCTCGCCGGGGCCACCGCCAGCGGCAACGTCCGGCTGGGGGAGACCCTCGCCGGGCTGCACCGCGCCGACGCCGGGCGGATCACCGTCGCGGGCCGGGAGGTGCGCGGCTCCGGCGTCCCCGCCGCCCTGGCCGCAGGGGTGGGCCTGGTTCCCGAGGACCGCCACCACCAGGGCCTGGTCGGCACGCGCAGCGTGGCCGAGAACGCCACCCTCACGGTCACCGACCAGCTCGGGCCGTTCGGCACCGTACTGCCCTCGCGGACCCGCGAGTTCGCCGAGCGCATGATCAAGGACCTGGACATCAGGACACCGGGCGCGGCGACCTCCGTCTCCGCGCTCTCCGGCGGCAACCAGCAGAAGGTCGTGGTCGCCCGCGCCCTGGCCACCGACCCCCATGTGCTGGTCGCGGTACGGCCCACCAACGGGGTGGACGTGCGGTCCAAGGAGTTCCTGCTGGGCAGGATCCGCAAGGTCGCCGACGACGGCCGGGCGGCGCTGGTCGTCTCCGACGAGCTGGACGACCTCAGGGCGTGCGACCGGATCGTGACGATGTTCCACGGCCGGGTGGTCGCGGAGTTCGGCCGGGGCTGGCGTGACGAGGACCTGGTCGCCGCCATGGAGGGCGTGGCCGCCCGTCCCGTGCAGGAGCGGGACACCGAGCAGGGAGAGGAAGAGGAAGGGTAGCCATGTCCACCACCACTGACGTCACCGAGCCGCCGGTGCCCACCGCCGAGGCGGCCGCGGCCGGGACGCCGCGCCGCGTACCGGGCGGGATCGCCCGTTTCCGCGAACTGTCCCTCGTCCCCGCCATCCTGGTGCTGGGCGTCATCGGCTTCATCGTCTCGCCGGCGTTCCTCACCTCCGACAACCTCATCGGCGTCGCCCAGCAGTCCACCGAACTCAGCCTGCTCGTGCTGGCCCAGGCGCTGATCCTCATCGCGGGACGGATGGACCTGTCGCTGGAGTCCACCATCGGCGTCGCGCCCGTCATCGCCGTCTGGCTCGTCCTGCCCTCCTCGGGCGGCCGCTTCACCGGACTGGAACTGCTGCCGGTCTGGACGGCGATACCGCTGTGCCTGCTGGTGGGCGCGCTCATCGGCGCCGTCAACGGCTTTTTCATCCTCAAGCTGCGGCTGAACGGCTTCATCGTCACCCTCGGCGCGCTCACCATGCTGCGCGGGCTGCAGATCGCCATCTCCGAGGGGCGTTCCATCGTCGAGCTTCCGGCCTCCTTCACCTACCTCGGCCACGCGTCCTGGGCCGGGGTGCCCGCCGCGATCTGGGTCTGCGCCCTGCTCTTCGCGGTCGGCGGCTGCGCGCTCGCCTGGCTGCGGCACGGCCGGGCGCTGTACGCGATCGGCGGCAACCCCGAGGCCGCGCGCACCGCGGGCATCCGGGTCGACCGGATCACCTGGGTGGTGCTCATCGTGGGCGGCGTGCTCGCGGCCTTCGCGGGCGTGCTCTACAGCGGGCACTACGGCTCGATCTCCGCGGACCAGGGCAGCGGCTGGATCTTCCAGGTCTTCGCCGCGACCGTCATCGGCGGGGTCAGCCTCAACGGCGGCCGCGGCACGCTCTTCGGGGCGCTGACCGGTGTCCTCACCCTGCAGCTCGTCGTCAACGTGATGACCCTGGCGGGCGTGCCCCCGCTGTGGAACCAGTTCCTCAACGGGGCCATCATCATCGTCGCCCTGATCATCTCCCGCTTCGCCTCGGGCGAGAAGCAGGAGTGAGGCCGCGGGACGGGGGCCGGCGGGATCAGTAGTAGCCCTCGACCGGGACACGGGCCTCGTCGTACAGGGCCGGGCCGTCCTGCGGCACGTGCGGGAAACCGGCCTTGGCGGCGGGCGACTTGAGCCCGGTGAGCTGGTCGGTGGACAGGGCGTAGACGACCCGGCCCAGGCCCGAGCGCTCGATGGCGCCCGCGCACATCCCGCAGGGCTGGCAGCTGGTGTAGAGGGTGGTGGCGGCCGCGGTGGCCGGATCGAGCTCCCGGGCCGCCCACCGCGCCAGCTTCAGCTCGGGGTGGGCGGTGATGTCGTCGTCGCTCAGGCTGCTGTTGCGGTCCTCGGCGAGCACCGCGCCGTCCGGCCCGGCCAGCAGCGAGCCGAAGGGCGGGTTGCCGGACGCGCGGGCCTCCGCGGCCAGTTCGACCGCCCGGCGCAGCAGCCGGGTCGTCATCTCGTCGGTCATCGTCACTCCGTTCGTGAGCGGTGGGCGGCGACGGCCGCGAGCGCCTGCCACGCCGTCTGCGGGCGCAGGATCTCGCGGGGGTCGCCGTTGAAGGGGTCCAGGACGACGGTGTCCGCGCCGAGCGCCCGCAGTCCGTCGAGGTCGGCGGTGATCTGGTCGAGGGTGCCCTCGCCGGCGAGCCGGTCCGGCCCGGTCACCGGCTCCGCTGTGAGCCGCAGCGCGATGCGCGGCGTGAGGGCGGGGAGGGGCCGCCCCTGCTCGCGCGCCTGGGAGGCGAGGTCGCCGACGGCCTCGCGCAGCCAGGGCAGGGTGAACCGCAGCGGATGCCACGCGTCACCGACGCGGACCGCCCGCCGGCGTCCCGCCGCGCTGTTGCCGCCGATCCAGAGCGGCACGGGGCCGCCGGCGTAGTCCGCCTCGTCCTTCCAGGCCTCGCGCAGTGCCGTCAGATACTCGTCCGTCAGCGCGCCGCGCCGTTCGTAGGGGACGCCGAGCGCCGCGAACTCCTGCCGCGCCCAGCCGACGCCCACACCGAGCACCAGCCGCCCGCCGCTGAGCGCGTTGAGGTTCGCGGCCATCCGCGCCGTCAGCAGTGGATGCCGGTACGGCAGGATCAGCACCGTCGTCCCCAGCCGGATCCTGTCGGTGACGCCCGCGAGCCAGGACAGGGTGGTGAAGGGCTCGTAGAAGGGCGCCGGGTACTGCTCCGCCACGTCCGGCGTCACCACGACGTGGTCGGAGACCATCAGCAGGTCGAAGCCGAGACCCTCCACCGTCCGCGCCCAGTCGCGCAGCACGCCGGGGTCGGTTCCGGACCCGAAATTGGGGACGTTCACGCCGATTCGCACTCCGTCAGGCTATCCAGCCGCAGGTCCCGCCCGGAAGGTATTCCTCGCGGTGTGGGCGGCCCCCGGCCGTGGATCCGCCGGTATCTTCGCCGTATGGCCGAGAATCTCGACGCGACCGACTGGACGATCCTCACCGAGCTGCAGCGCGACGGGCGAGTCCCCTTCACCGAACTGGCCCGCCGGGTGAGCCTCAGCGCCTCCGCGACCACCGAGCGGGTCCGCCGGCTGGAGACCCTGGGCGTCATCACGGGCTACCGCGCGGAGGTCGACCTCGGCAAGGCCGGCTACCCGGTCCTCGCGGTCGTCCGCCTGAAGTACCCCGGCAGCCGGCACGAGCCCCTGCACCGGCTGCTCGCGGAGCGTGCGGAGATCCTGGAGTGCCTGCGCACCACCGGGGAGGAGTGCTACGTGCTGAAGGTCGCCGCCGCGTCCATGGGCCACCTGGAGGAAGTCATGGACGAGCTCGCGCAGTTCGGGAGCGTGACGACCAGTGTGGTCTACCGGCAGACCCTGCCGTACCGGGGTCCCGGCGGCGCTCCTTCCGGCATGCTGTGAGCGTGGAGTCTACGAAGGTCGTCGAAGAGCTGTGGCAGCGGATCCAGGCGCGCGACTGGGCCGGTGCCGGTGAACTGATCGCCGAGGACGCCGTGGTGGAGTGGCCCGTGAGCGGCGAGCGCATCGTCGGCAGGGCCAACTTCCTCGCCGTCAACAGGGAGTACCCGGAAGGCTGGTCGATCCGCGTCCTGAGGGTCGTGGCCGACGGCGACCAGGCCGTCTCGGAGGTCGAGGTGCCGCACGTGGACCTCGGGCTCTTCCACGCGGCGTCGTTCTGGACCGTCCGCGACGGGCGGATCGTCGCCGGACGTGAGTACTGGACGAGCGCGGGCGCCGACCCGCGCCCGGAGTGGCGCGCCCGCTACGTCGAGCCGATGTAGCGGGCGCGCGCCCTCGTACCGGGCTGGACGGTCAGCCGCCGATCGCCGGGTCGCTGGTGCTCTCCCGGCCCGTCTCGACGTGGCCGGCCAGCCGGCGCCGGAAGGTGCCGTCGTGGTCGGAGGTCACCGACAGGTCGTACCAGCCGTGGCTGCGGTGCGTCTCGGCCACGTGCACGACACGGGCGCCCGGACGCAGCCGGTGGGACGCCGGCTTGTGCTCGCCGTAGCCGTCGCTGACCGTGAGTGTGACCGTCGAGTGCCCGTGGTTGGTCAGGACCAGGCGCACGGCGCCGCTCCCGCCGTCGTGGCGGGCGCTGACCTCGGCACCCGCCGCCGCGGCCCGGCCGGCGAACCGGCGCAGGAAGCCGCCCGGGCCGTGCACGGTGAGGTCGTAGTCGCCGTGGGCGCCCGCGGCGACGTTCCAGGCGCCGGTGAGCGAGTGCCCCGACCCGACGGTGTACGTCCACGGACCGGAGGCGTCCGTCGTGGAGGTGACCAGGAAACCGGCGCCGGCCTCGCCATGGGAGGCGAACTCGATCCGCAGCGAGCCCGCGGCGCTGATCCCGCCGTCCGCCGCGAGGTCGTACGGGACGGGCCGCGCGGGGCGCAGACCGCGCTCCTGACGGGGCAGCGAGCCCTTCGCGGGAGGGACCGGCGAGTAGTCGGGGTGACGGTCGCCGTCCGGCGGGAGGTAGCCGTCGGTGTCGGGCAGCCGCGGGGTGCGGCTGTCCTTGTGCCGGAAGTCGAAGGCCGTCGTCAGATCGCCGCAGACGGCGCGGCGCCAGGGGGAGATGTTGGGCTCGGCCACGCCGAAGCGGCGCTCCATGAACCGGATGATGGAGGTGTGGTCGAAGGTCTGCGAGCAGACGTAGCCGCCCTTGCTCCAGGGGGAGACGACGAACATCGGGACGCGCTGGCCCAGCCCGTACGGACCCGCCGGGCGCCCGCTGTCGCCGGCGTACACGTCGCGGGTGACGTCGACGGTGGAGCCGCCCTGCGCGGACGAGCCGGCCGGGAACGGCGGCACGACGTGGTCGAAGAACCCGTCGTTCTCGTCGTAGGTGATGAACAGCGCGGTCCTGCTCCACACCTCGGGGTCGGAGGTGAGCGCGTCGAGGACCTGCGAGATGTACCAGGCGCCGTAGTTGGCGGGCCAGTTGGGGTGCTCGGTGAAGGCCTCGGGGGCCACGACCCAGGAGACCTCCGGCAGCTTCCCGGCCTTGACGTCGGCGCGCAGGATGTCGAAGAAGCCCTCGCCCTTGCGGGCGTCGGTGCCGGTGCGTGCCTTGTCGTACAGGGGGTCGCCGGGCTTGGCGTTGCGGTACTGGTCGAAGTACAGCAGCGAGTTGTCGCCGTAGTTGCCGCGGTAGGCGTCCTCGATCCAGCCCCAGCCGCCCGCGGCGTCCAGGCCGTCGCCGACGTCCTGGTAGATCTTCCAGGAGACCCCGGCCTTCTCCAGCCGCTCGGGATACGTCGTCCAGGAGTAGCCCAGTTCGTCGTTGCCGAGGACCGGGCCGCCGCCCTTGCCGTCGTTGCCGGTGTGGCCCGTCCACATGTAGTAGCGGTTGGGGTCGGTGGAGCCCATGAAGGAGCAGTGGTAGGCGTCGCAGATGGTGAAGGCGTCGGCGAGCGCGTGGTGGAACGGGATGTCCTCGCGGGTCAGGTGCGCCATCGTCGTGGCGGACTTGGCCGGGATCCACTGGTCGTACCGGCCCTTGTTGAAGGCGGCCTGGGTGTCCTTCCACCCGTGCGGCAGGTCCTCCAGGAAGGCCAGACCGAGGTCGTCGGCGTCCGGGTGGAAGGGCAGCACCTCCTTCGTGCCGTCCGACTGGTGCCAGACCGGCTTGCCGCTCGGCAGCGTCACGGGGTGCGGGTCCCCGAACCCCCTGACACCGCGCAAGGTGCCGAGGTAGTGGTCGAAGGAGCGGTTCTCCTGCATCAGGACCACGATGTGCTCGACGTCCTTGAGGGAACCGGTCTTCCTGTGCGCGGGTATCTCCGCCGCGCGGGCGATGCTGGTGGACAGCGCGGTCAGGGCGGCCGTGCCGCCCGCCAGTTGCATGAACCTTCTGCGGTCAAGGGCGTTCATGAAGGGCCTGTCTCCCGGAAGATGCGATGGGCCGTCGGATGTGCGGAGCCGTCAGCTTCCTCAACTTGTCCGAACAAGTGGGGGCCAGTACACGAACCGTTCGGGAAACCTGCCCCAACCGGGCCGCGGTCGGCGGCGCCGTGACCAGGGCCTGCCGAGCCGCTGGGGGCGTGCGGGGAGAGCGTGCACACTGAGCCCATGAACCGTCTCGAACGCTGGGAGCAGCAGACCAGGGCGCCGCTGCTCGCCCTGGCCGTGGTGTTCGGCGCCGCCTACGCCCTGCCGATCCTGGTGCCGGCCGCCGACCCCGCGCTCATCACCACCGCGCACTGGACGGAGCGCACGGTCTGGGCCCTGTTCGCCGCCGACTACGCGGTCCGGCTGGGCCTGAGCGAGCGGCGCTGGGAGTTCGTCAGGCGCCAGCCGCTCAGCCTGGCGGTGGTCGTCCTCCCGCTGCTCCAGCCGCTGCGCCTGCTGCGGCTGGTCTCCGCGCTCTTCCTGGTCGGCCAGCGGGTGCGGATGGCGGCGCAGGTGCGCCTGACGACGTACGTCGTCGGTGCCGTGCTCGGGCTGCTGGCGTTCGGGTCGGTCGCCGTCCTCGAGGTCGAGCGCAACTCCCCGCACGGCAACATCCGCACCATCGGCGACGCCCTGTGGTGGTCCTTCACCACGATGACGACCGTGGGCTACGGGGACCACGCCCCCACCACCGGCGTCGGCCGGCTGATCGCCGTCGGGCTGATGCTCTCGGGCATCGCCCTGCTCGGTGTGGTCACCGCCAACATCGCGGCCTGGTTCCTGGCCCGCTTCCAGGAGGACGAGGAGGAGAACCGGCGCGTGCAGGAGGTCACGGAGGAACTGCTGCGGGAGGTCCGTGAGCTGCGCCGCCAGGTGGCCGACCTCACACAGGCCACGGCCGCCGCCCGCGCCGGGGCGTCCGGAGGCGTGTCGAACAGCGCCGTCGAACAGAGCGTCGAATAGAGCATCGCGTCCGAACGGATCAAGGGCGCACGGGAATGGGCTAGGTCACAGGTGTGCCCCCTGCTGCTCACCTGCTCACGGGCACTAACCTCTGAGCATGACGGTCCTGCCTGATGACGGGCTTTCTCTGGCCGCCGAATTCCCGGATGCGACCCACGAGCAGTGGCGGCGCCTCGTAGAGGGCGTCCTGCGCAAGGCGGGCAAGGACGTCTCGGGTCAGGCGGCGGAGGACGCGCTGTCCACCACCCTCGAAGACGGGCTGACCACGCGCCCGCTGTACACCGCGCCCGACGCGCCCGACGCCTTCGGCGACCGCGTCGGCCTCCCCGGCTTCGCGCCCTTCACCCGGGGCGGCGCCCCGGCGGGCGGCGTCCTCGGCGGCTGGGACGTGCGCCAGCGCCACGCGCGGCCCGACGCGGCCCGCGCGAACGAGGCGGTGCTCGCCGACCTGGAGAACGGCGTCACCTCCCTCTGGCTCGTGCTGGGCGACGCCGGGCTCCCGGTGTCCGCGCTCGGCGCGGCCCTGGACGGCGTCTACCTCGACCTCGCCCCGGTCGTGCTCGACGCGGGCGCGGACTTCGAGGCCGCCGGGCAGGCGCTGTTCGCGCTGTACGACGAACGCGGCGTGTCCCGTCAGGCGGCGCGCGGCAACCTCGGCGCCGACCCCCTCGGCCATGTCGCCCGCACCGGTGACGCGGACGCGCTCGCCGCGCGGACCGCCGCCGCCGCGGGGCTGGCCCGCCGGGCCCACGAGCGGTACCCAGGGCTGCGCGCCCTGACCGTGGACGCCCTGCCGTACCACGAGGCGGGCGGCTCGGCCGCCGAGGAACTCGGCGCCTCCCTGGCCACCGGTGTGGCCTACCTGCGGGCGCTCACCGAGGCCGGCCTGCCGGTCGACGCGGCCTGCGGTCAGCTGGAGTTCCGCTACGCCGCCACCGCCGACCAGTTCCTGACGATCGCCAAGCTGCGCGCCGCGCGCCGGCTGTGGGCCCGCGTCGCGCAGGTTTGCGGCGCGACCGCGACCGCGGCGGGGCAGCGCCAGCACGTCGTCACCTCGCCGGTGATGATGACCCGCCGCGACCCGTGGGTGAACATGCTGCGCACCACCGTCGCCACGCTCGGCGCCGGTGTCGGCGGCGCGGACTCGGTCACGGTGCTGCCCTTCGACCACGCGCTGGGCCTGCCCGACGCCTTCGCGCGCCGCATCGCCCGCAACACCTCCACCATCCTCCTGGAGGAGTCCCACCTGGCCCGGGTCGTCGACCCCGCCGGCGGCTCCTGGTACGTGGAGCGCCTCACCGACGAGCTCGCCGGGGCCGCCTGGGCCTGGTTCCAGGAGCTGGAGCGCTCCGGCGGACAGGCCGCGGCCCTCGCCTCCGGCCTGGTCGCCGACCGCCTGGCCGCGACCTGGGCCAAGCGCGCCCAGGCGCTGGCCAAGCGCCGTGAGCCGATCACCGGCGTCAGCGAGTTCCCGCTGCTGTCCGAGGCACCCGTCGTGCGCGACCCGGCCCCGGCGGCGCCCTCCGGAGGCCTGCCGAAGGTCCGCCGCGACGAGGCCTACGAGAACCTGCGCGCCCGCTCGGACGCCCACCTGGCCGCGACCGGGTCCCGCCCGAAGGTCTTCCTGGCCGCCCTCGGTCCCGCCGCCGCGCACACCGGCCGCGTCACCTTCGCCGCCAACCTCTTCCAGGCCGGCGGCGTCGAGCCCGTCCACGACCCGGTGACGGTCGACGCCGCGACGGCGGCCGAGGCCTTCGCCCGCAGTGGTGCGCAGATCGCGTGCCTGTGCTCCAGCGACGCGCTGTACGAGGAGCGGGCCGCGGACGTCGCCGCGGCGCTGAAGGCCGCGGGCGCGGGCCGGGTGTTCCTGGCCGGGCGTCCGGGCGAGCACGAACAGGCCTACACGGCGGCCGGCGTCGACGGCTTCGTCTTCGCGGGCGGCGACGCGGTCGCCGTCCTGACCTCCGTTCTCGACCGGATGGGAGTGGCGTGATGCGGATCCCGGACTTCTCGGAGATCGAGCTGGGACCGGGCGCCGGGAACGGCGCCACCGAGGAGCAGTGGCGCGCCGCGGTCAAGGAGACCACCGGCCGCGGCGCCGAGGACCTGGTGTGGGAGACGCCCGAGGGCATCGGCGTCCAGCCGCTCTACACCGGCCGCGACCTGGAGGGCCTGGACTTCCTGGGCACCTACCCGGGCATCGCGCCGTACCTGCGCGGCCCGTACCCGACGATGTACGTCAACCAGCCCTGGACGATCCGGCAGTACGCGGGCTTCTCCACCGCCGAGGAGTCCAACGCCTTCTACCGGCGCAACCTCGCCGCCGGCCAGAAGGGGCTGTCGGTCGCCTTCGACCTGCCGACCCACCGCGGCTACGACAGCGACCACCCGCGCGTCACCGGCGACGTCGGCATGGCGGGCGTCGCCATCGACTCCATCTACGACATGCGGCAGCTCTTCGACGGCATCCCGCTGGACCGGATGACCGTGTCGATGACGATGAACGGCGCCGTGCTGCCGGTGCTGGCGCTCTACATCGTGGCCGCGGAGGAGCAGGGCGTACCGCCCGAGAAGCTGGCGGGGACCATCCAGAACGACATCCTCAAGGAGTTCATGGTCCGCAACACCTACATCTACCCGCCGAAGCCCTCGATGCGGATCATCTCCGACATCTTCGCGTACACCTCGCAGAAGATGCCGCGCTACAACTCGATCTCCATCTCCGGCTACCACATCCAGGAGGCCGGGGCCACGGCCGACCTGGAGCTCGCCTACACCCTCGCCGACGGCGTGGAGTACCTGCGCGCCGGGCTCGGTGCGGGCCTGGACGTCGACGCCTTCGCGCCGCGGCTGTCGTTCTTCTGGGCGATCGGCATGAACTTCTTCATGGAGGTCGCCAAGCTGCGCGCGGCCCGTCTGCTGTGGGCCAAGCTGGTCAAGCAGTTCGAGCCGGCGAACGTGAAGTCCCTCTCGCTGCGCACCCATTCGCAGACCTCCGGCTGGTCGCTGACCGCGCAGGACGTCTTCAACAACGTCACGCGCACCTGCGTGGAGGCGATGGCCGCCACCCAGGGCCACACCCAGTCGCTGCACACCAACGCCCTCGACGAGGCGCTGGCGCTGCCCACCGACTTCTCCGCGCGCATCGCCCGCAACACCCAGCTGCTGCTGCAGCAGGAGTCGGGCACCAACCGGGTCATCGACCCCTGGGGCGGCTCCGCGTACGTGGAGAAGCTGACGTACGACCTGGCGCGGCGCGCATGGCAGCACATCCAGGAGGTCGAGGCCGCCGGGGGCATGGCGCAGGCGATCGACGCGGGCATCCCCAAGATGCGCGTCGAGGAGGCCGCGGCCCGCACCCAGGCGCGCATCGACTCCGGCCGGCAGCCGGTCATCGGCGTCAACAAGTACCGGGTGGACAGCGACGAGAAGATCGAGGTCCTCAAGGTCGACAACTCCTCCGTGCGCGGCCGGCAGATCGCCAAGCTGCGCCGGCTGCGCGAGGAGCGCGACGAGGCCGTCTGCCAGGACGCGCTCGCCGCGCTGACCACCGCCGCCGAGCGCGGCGCGGGTCAGGGCCTGGAGGGCAACCTGCTGGCGCTCGCGGTGGACGCGGCCCGCGCCAAGGCCACCGTGGGCGAGATCTCCGACGCCCTGGAGAAGGTGTACGGCCGGCACGCCGGGCAGATCCGCACGATCTCCGGTGTGTACCGG
The DNA here is from genome assembly GCF_042733315.1 of Streptomyces sp. NPDC059718. Classification (NCBI taxonomy): domain Bacteria; kingdom Bacillati; phylum Actinomycetota; class Actinomycetes; order Kitasatosporales; family Streptomycetaceae; genus Streptomyces; species Streptomyces sp. NPDC059718. The sequence continues at coordinate 94,282 of NZ_JBHWGA010000031.1, read as the reverse complement.
AACGAGGCAGGGGAGTCGCCGTCCGTGGACCGCACCCGCGCGCTGGTCGACCGCTTCGAGGAGGCGGAGGGCCGCCGTCCGCGCATCCTCGTCGCCAAGATGGGCCAGGACGGTCACGACCGCGGGCAGAAGGTGATCGCCACCGCCTTCGCCGACCTGGGCTTCACGGTGGACGTCGGGCCGCTCTTCCAGACCCCCGCCGAGGTCGCCCGGCAGGCGGTGGAGGCCGACGTGCACATCGTCGGTGTCTCCTCGCTCGCCGCCGGCCACCTCACGCTGGTGCCCGCGCTGCGCGAGGAACTGGCGGCCGAGGGCCGGGAGGACATCATGATCGTGGTCGGCGGCGTCATCCCGCCGCAGGACGTCCCCGAACTGCTCGGCATGGGCGCGGCCGCGGTCTTCCCGCCCGGCACCGTCATCCCCGACTCGGCGTACGACCTGGTCACGCGGCTGGCCGCCGCGCTCGGCCACGAACTGTGAGCCCATGCCTCCCACCATCGACCTGGACGCATACGTCAAAGGCGTGCTGGACGGCTCCCGGGCCTGGATCGCGCGCGCCATCACCCTGGTGGAGTCGTCGCGGCCCGATCACCGGGAGCTCGCCCAGCGGCTCCTGACCGAGCTGCTGCCGCATGCGGGCAAGGCCCGCAGGATCGGCGTCAGCGGGGTGCCGGGGGTGGGCAAGTCCACCTTCATCGACGCCTTCGGCACCCTGCTCACCGGCCTCGGCCACCGGGTCGCGGTGCTCGCCGTCGACCCGTCGTCCACGCTGACCGGCGGCTCCATCCTGGGCGACAAGACCCGGATGGAGCGGCTGTCGGTGGACCGCTCGGCCTTCGTGCGGCCCTCGCCTTCGGCCGGGACGCTCGGCGGCGTGGCCAAGGCGACCCGGGAGTCCATGGTCGTGGTGGAGGCGGCCGGCTACGACGTGGTGCTCGTGGAGACCGTGGGCGTCGGCCAGTCCGAGACCGCGGTCGCGAGCATGGTCGACACCTTCCTGCTGCTCACGCTGGCCCGTACCGGCGACCAGCTCCAGGGCATCAAGAAGGGCGTGCTGGAACTCGCCGACGTCATCACCGTCAACAAGGCCGACGGCCCGCACGAGCGCGACGCCCGCGCCGCCGCGCGTGAACTGTCCGGCGCCCTGCGGATGATGACCCCGGTGGACGCCGCGTGGACCCCACCCGTGCTGACCTGCAGCGCCCGCGAGGGGACCGGCCTCGACACCCTCTGGGAGCGGCTGGAGCAGCACCGCACGCTGCTGGAGTCCACGGGCCGGCTGGCCGCCAAACGGCGCGACCAGCAGATGGAGTGGGCCTGGAGCATGGTCCGCGAGGAACTGCTGGGCCGCCTGCGCGGTCACCCCGAGGTGCGCAGGCTGACCCCGGAGATCGAACGGCAGGTCCGCGAGGGCACGCTGACGCCCACCCTGGCCGCCGCGCGCATCCTCGACGCCTTCTCGGGCTGAGCCCGCAGACCCTTGGGCTCAGGCCGCCCGTGCCTGGTCCCGGGGCACGGCGCACCGCCCCGCCGACCACAGCGCCCCGGGCATGTTGCAGTCCGGGCCGACCTGGTGGCGGTCGACGTAGGCGAACAGCCTCCGCGCCTCCGCCATGTGGCCAGGGCACGCGAACGAGCCGTGCCCGGGCAGCCATTGGATGTGCCACCGTGCGGGCTCCCCGCACGGCTGCGCCGCGCCGGTCGCGACGCGGCCGCACGGCGTCATGCCGTCGACGGGGATCGGGGTGAGCCGGGGCGTGATGGGACCGGTCATGGGGCAGGCCTCCTCTGCCGCGTGACGCGACGTGACCTGTGTGCGTGTGGGGGGATGAGCCGCTTGTGCGCACTCGATGTCGGTATGCCCCGTCGTGGCCGCCTCCGACGCATGTGTGAGGGTCAGGAGTTGGTAACCCTGCCTCCCGGGGGCGGGGGAGGCGGCCACAATGCGGGCATGGACGACCAGGGTGCGGCTCCCGTAGCGGTGTGGCGGGTGGGCGGGGCGGCTCGCGCGGCCGGCTTCCTGCTCCCGGCGGTCCTGGGCGTGAAGGCGCTCGTCGGCTGGGCCGGCTGGATCTCCTCGCCGGAAGCGGCGACGGCCCGGTCGGCCGGGCTGTCGTCGGGATTCGCCGTCGGCGCCGCGTTGTTCTTCTGGTGGTTCGTCCTCAGGGTCCGGCTCGAGGCCGGCCCGGCCGGGATCGTGGCGGTCAATCCGTGGGGCACCCATCGCCTGGGGCTGGACGAGGTGGCTTCGGTGCGGCTCGGTGCCTGGGGTGCGGAGTTCCATCACGGGGACGGCTTCAAGACCACGCCGTACGCGCTCAGCGAGTTGGCCGCGGGCACGTCGCAGGTCCGGCGTTTCGCCGAGCTGCAGGCCGTTCTGGAAGCGGGCCCCGAGGCCGGGGACTGACCGGGCTGGCCCGTCGGGAGGCCGCGGCGCGAGTGCCCTCCGGAGCGCCGGCCCGGTCCGGTGGCCGCTGCGCCGTCCGGCGTGCCGGGAGCCCCGGGGTGGGGCCGGGCCGGTCGTGCGGTGCCCGCGGGGCGCCGGGCCCTGGTGGCGGCCGGCGCCGGACTGCTGCGCTGTGGCCCCGTGGGGGAGCTGTGCCGTCGGGCCGGTCTCGGGCCCCGGGGCGGGTTGAGCCGGTGGTGCTGCGCCTGCGGGGCCGCTGCACGGCGGTGTCCGGCGCGGCGGTGGTGGCCCTTCGCGGGGGGAGACGCCTGGCTCGGCTGGGCCCGCGGGTGGAATCGGGCCGGTCCGGTCGTGCGCCCCCCGGCGGGGCGCCGGTCAGCTCGCGTAGGCGGTCGGCGGCACGCCCACGGTCGCGGTGAAGTCCCGCACCAGATGGGCCTGGTCGCTGTAGCCGAGCTCCGCGGCGAGGGCGGCCCAGTCGACGGACGCCTCGGACTCGGCGCGCTCCAGGGCCTCGTGGATGCGGTAGCGGAGGATGACCCACTTCGGGCTGACGCCGACGTACGCCGCGAACAGCCGCTGCAGCGAGCGGGCCGACATGCCCTCGGCGCGGGCGAAGTCCTCGACCCGCAGGATGGACCGGTCGTGGCGGATGCGGTCGGCCAGCGCCGCCGCGAGGGCCGCCTGCGGGTCGGGCGCGGGGGACAGCGACAGCAGGAAGGCGTCGAGGGCGGCCACGCGGGCGTCCTCGTCCTGCGGGCCGAGCACCGTGCCCGGCACGGCCTCGTGACCGGGCAGCGCCTCGTCCAGGAGGACGCGCCGGCCCGTCCAGTGCGACACCGGCACCGCGGGCGCGAACGGCCGGAAGCCGCCGGGCCGGAACTGGACGCCGCAGACGCGTCCGGCGGCCTCCAGCTTCTGTGTGAACAGCTCGAGCCCGATGCCCGCGACCTCGCCGAAGTCCGGGCTGGTGCCGTGGCGCTGGAAGACGATGTTGACCGAGGGGTGCGGCACGACGTGCGAGGCGTACGGCTCGGCGAGGTCCCAGTCGATCAGCCAGTAGTGCTCCAGGTACGGCCGCAGCGCGGGCGCGGGCGCCCGGCGCCGGAAGCGGACGCGGGCGAAGAGCTCCGGGGCGTCGACGATGCCCCGGGTGTCGCGGCGCGGGCTGTCCGGACCTGCCATACCGGCGATCCTACGGGGCGCCCTGTCGCATTTCTTCAAGCCGCCGATGCCCTGGCGGTCCTAGCCTCGGACCCATGACGACGAGAACCGGTGAACTGCTCGCGGCGGCCCGCGACCGGGCCCTGCCCCTGGTGCGTGCGCTGCCCGACGACGCCCTGGACGCGCCGACGCCCTGCGCCGAGTACGACGTGCGGAACCTGCTCAACCACCTCTTCCACGTGGTCGTCGGCTTCCAGGCCCTCGCGGCGCGTGAGGAGGCCGACTTCTCCGTCACCCCCGACCGTCTCGCCGCGTACGGCGACGGCTGGCGGGCGCGCTTCGAGGAGGAGACGGAACTGCTGGTGAGCGCCTGGGCGGTACCGGGCGCCGACGAGGGCGTGGCCGGGGCGATGAACCTGCCCGCGCGCACCGTCGGCGCCATGGCGCTGCTCGACCTGACGGTGCACCCCTGGGACCTCGCCCGTGCCACCGGGCTGCCCTACTCGCCGGACGCCGAGGGGCTGCGGGCGCTGGAGGAACTGGTGGCCGCGATGGGGCCGACCGCCCGGAAGATGGGGGTCTTCGGCGAGCCGGCACCCATGCCCGCCGGGGCCTCCGCCTTCGAGGCGCTGCTGGCGGGCACGGGCCGCGATCCGCGCTGGAGCCGCCCGGCGGCGTAGCGCCGCGCGGTGCGGAGTAGCGCGGAACACTTTTGCAACTGGTTGCATAATCGCCTCCGGGTGGTCTACAAAAGTCGCGAAGACACCGCGCGCCGCCGCCCGAGGAGACCCCGCGATGAGCCCGTACCCGCACCTGCTGAGCCCGCTCGACCTCGGCTTCACCACCCTGCCGAACCGGGTGCTCATGGGCTCGATGCACATCGGTCTCGAGGAGGCCGAGCGCGGCTTCGAGCGGATGGCCGCGTTCTACGCCGCCCGGGCCCGCGGTGGCGTCGGCCTCATCGTGACCGGCGGCATCGCCCCCAACGACCGGGGCCGCCCCTACCCGGGCGGGGCCCGGATGACCACCGAGGCCGAGGCCGCGCAGCACGCCGTCGTCACGGACGCCGTGCACCGCGCCGGCGGCCGCATCGCGATGCAGATCCTGCACTTCGGCCGGTACGCGTACCACCCCGACCTGGTCGCCCCGAGCGCGCTGCAGGCACCGATCAGCCCCTACGTCCCGCACGCCCTCACCGACGAGGAGGTCGAGGAGACCGTCGATGACTTCGTGCGGGCGGCCGCGCTCGCGCAGCGGGCGGGGTACGACGGCGTCGAGATCATGGGCTCCGAGGGCTACCTGATCAACGAGTTCATCGCCTCCGCCACCAACCACCGCGACGACCGCTGGGGCGGCTCCTACGAGAACCGGACCCGCTTCCCGCTGGAGATCGTCCGCCGCACCCGCGAGCGGGTCGGACCCGATTTCATCATCGTCTACCGGCTGTCCATGCTGGACCTGGTGCCCGGCGGGTCCACCCTGGAGGAGGTCGTCTCCCTCGCCAAGGAGATCGAGGCGGCCGGCGCGACGATCATCAACACCGGCATCGGCTGGCACGAGGCGCGCATCCCCACCATCGCCACCTCCGTCCCGCGCGGCGCGTACACCTGGGTGACGAAGAAGCTGATGGGCGCGGTCTCCGTGCCGCTGGTCACCAGCAACCGCATCAACACCCCCGAGGTGGCGGAGCGGTTGCTCGCCGAGGGCGCCGCGGACATGGTGTCGATGGCCCGCCCGATGCTCGCCGACCCGGACTTCGTCGCCAAGGCCCGCGAGGATCGCGCGGACGCCATCAACACGTGCATCGGCTGCAACCAGGCCTGCCTGGACCACACCTTCAGCGGCAAGCTCACCTCCTGCCTGGTCAACCCCCGGGCCTGCCACGAGACCGAGCTCGTCCTCCTCCCCACCCGCCTGCGCAAGAACGTCGCCGTCGTCGGAGCCGGGCCCGCCGGGCTCGCCTGCGCCGTCTCCGCGGCCGAACGCGGCCACGCCGTCACCCTCTTCGACGCCGCCGACCGGATCGGCGGACAGCTGAACGTCGCCCGCAAGGTGCCGGGCAAGGAGGAGTTCGACGAGACGCTGCGGTACTTCCGCACCCGGCTCGCGGAGGAGGACGTGCAACTGCGCCTGGGCACCCACGTCACGGCGGAGTCCCTGGCGGACCGGGGCTTCGACGAGATCGTCCTGGCCACCGGCGTCACTCCGCGCACCCCCGAGATCCCCGGCGTCGACCACCCGAGCGTGCTGAACTACCTCGACGTGCTGCGCGACGGCGCCCCGGTCGGCGAGCGGGTCGCCGTCGTCGGCGCGGGCGGCATCGGCTTCGACGTCGCCGAGTTCCTCACCGACGGCGGCGAGGGCGCGAGCCGGGACCCGGAGACCTACTTCCGCCAGTGGGGCGTCGACACCGACTACCGCGCGCCCGGCGGGCTGCGGGCGCCCGAGCGGCCGCGGCCGCGGCGCACCGTGCACCTGCTGCAGCGCAAGACCACCAAGGTCGGCGCGGGGCTGGGCAAGACCACCGGCTGGATCCACCGCACCGAGCTCAAGCACCGCGGCGTCACCATGGTCGCGGGCGCCGTCTACGAGCGCATCGACGACGAGGGCCTGCACATCACCGTGGACGGCGAGCGGCGGACCGTGCCGGTCGACACCGTCGTCCTGTGCGCCGGTCAGGAGCCGCGCCGCGACCTGTACGAGGCGCTCCGCACGGCCGGGCACTCCGTGCACCTCATCGGCGGCGCCGACGTCGCGGCCGAGCTGGACGCCAAGCGGGCCATCCGCCAGGGCACCGAAGTGGCCGCGGCGCTGTGACCCCGGCCCGTCCGTAGGATGCGGGCATGTCGCTGCCGCACGCCATCCTCACCGCCCTGCTGGAGAAGCCGTCCTCGGGCCTTGAGCTGGCACGCCGCTTCGACCGCTCGATCCGCTACTTCTGGTCCGCGACGCACCAGCAGATCTACCGCGAACTGGGCCGGCTGGAGGAGGCGGGGCTGATCCGCGCCCTGCCCGCGGCGCAGCCCGCCCGCGGCCAGCGCAAGGAGTACGAGGTGCTGCCCGCGGGCCGTGCCGAGCTCGTCGCCTGGGTGGCCGCCACCGAGGACCCCAAGCCCATCCGCGACCCGCTGCTACTGCGCCTGCGCGCGGCGGCGGTCGTCGGGACCGACGGGCTCGCGGCCGAGTTGCGCCGCCATCTGGAGCTGCACGAGCGGCAGTTGGCACAGTACGCCGAGATCGAGCGGCGCGACTTCCCGCCGGGGCGCGGCGCCGACGAGGACCGGCTGCGGCACCTGGTGCTGCGTGCGGGCATCGAGCTGGAGACCTTCTGGGCGCAGTGGCTCGGCGAGGCGGTCGCCGAGGTCGAGGAGATGGGGCGGTCCTGACCGGCCGCCGGGGTCAGTGGTCGGCGATGTCGTTGGCGGCGACGTAGCCGAAGGTCATCGCGGGGCCGATGGTCGAGCCCGCCCCGGCGTAGCTGTGGCCCATCACGGCCGCGCTCGCGTTGCCCGCGGCGTACAGGCCCCTGATGACCGTCCCGTCGGGGCGCAGCACCCGGGCGCGGGCGTCGGTGCGCATGCCGCCCTTGGTGCCGAGGTCCCCGGGGACGATCTTGAAGGCGTGGTAGGGCGGCAGCCAGAGCGGGGCCAGGCAGGAGTTCGGCAGCACCGCCGGGTCGGTGTAGTAGTGGTCGTAGGCGCTGTCCCCCCGATGGAAGTCGGGGTCGCGGCCGGTGAGCGCCTGCCCGTTGAAGCGTCCGACGGTGGCGCGCAGGGCCGCCGGCGGCACCCCGATCTCCCCGGCGAGCGCGCTCAGGGTCCAGGCCTTGCGGACGGCGCCGGAGGCGTACCAGTCCTCGGGGAAGGGCAGCGCCGGGGCGACGTCCTTGAACAGGTAGCGGTTGCGGTAGTTCTGGTCGGTGATCAGCCATGCCGGTATGTCGGGGGCGGCGGCGTTCCGGTCGTACATCACGTGGACCACGTCGCTGTAGGGCGCGGCCTCGTTCACGAAGCGCTCGCCCGCCTGGTCGACGATCAGCCCGCCGGGCAGCGTGCGTTCGGCGAGGCAGAACCACGTCCGGCCGGGCAGCGGGATGGCCGGGCCCCACCACGCGTCCTCCATCAGGTCCAGGGCGGCCCCGGCGCGCTCCCCGGCGCGGATGCCGTCGCCGGTGTTCTCCTTCGCGCCGACCGTCCACTCGGTGCCGATGGGCTGCCGCTGGTACCGCGCGCGCATGGCCGCGTCGTGCTCGAAGCCGCCGGAACCGACCACCACACCGCGCCGCGCCCTGATCAGGGCGGGGGCGCCGCCGTCGGGGGCCACGACCACCCCGGTGACCGCCCCGCCCACGACGTCCAGGTCGACCAGCGGGGTGTTCAGCCGTACGGGCACTCCCGCCCGCAGCAGTCCGGCGCGGAGCCCGCCGGCCAGCGCCTGGCCCATGGTGAGCGGCTTCTGCCCCTTGAGGGCGGCCTCGGTGCCGCGCGCGAGGCACGCGACGGAGACGGCCAGGCCCTTGGCGCTGACCGCGGCCAGGTTGAGCCACTTGTAGTCGGCACTGAAGACGACCAGTCCGTCGGGGACCGGTATGTACGGGGGGTTGAGACGGTCCAGTTCCGGGCCGAGCACGTTCCCGTCCAGCTGGTCGGGTTCGATGGAGCGGCCGTTCGGCATCCCGCCCGGCAGGTGCGGGTAGTAGTCGCTGTACCCCTCCATCCAGCGGAAACGCAGGGGGCTGTGGGCCATGACGAGGGCGATCATGGCCGGCCCGTGGGTCAGGAACGCCCGCTGCCGCTCGACGGTTACGTCGCCGCCGACGACCGCCGCGAGGTAGGAAGCGGCCTTCTCCGGGGTGTCCGGCACCCCGGCGGCCAGGAGCACCGGGTTGCACGGGATCCAGATCCCGGCCCCCGAGCGGGCCGCGGAACCGCCGAAGGTGGCGGCCTTCTCCACCACGACGCAGCTCAGCCCGCGCGCCGCGGCCGTCAGCGCCGCCGTCATCCCGGCGGCGCCCGATCCCACGACCACGACGTCGTACTCGCCGGCCACCGGGACGTCGGCACCCCGCGCGGGTGCCGCCGCGGTGAGCCCGGCGGCGAACAGCAGCCCCGCGCCGGTGCCCGCGGCAGCGTCGCGCAGCACCTGGCGGCGGGAGGGCCGCTCCGTGCGGTCGTCGGCCAAGGCGGACTCGGGCATGGCGGGCCTCCGGCACTGGAATCTGACATTGCGTCAGAAATGTGCGGCCGGTGCCCGGGGAAGTCAAGACGCGCGCGTCCGTCACCGCCTCCGTCACCGTGTGCGGCGCACGGCCAGCAGTGCCGCGTCGTCGCCGAGACCGCCGCCGCTCCAGGACCGCAGATCGGCCAGCACCCGGTCGAGCAGGTCGTCCGGGTCCTGCTCCGGCATCTCCCGCACGCGGTCGGCGAGCGGATAGAAGCGGCCCTGGCGGTCGCGGGCCTCGACCACGCCGTCGGTGAAGAACAGCAGCAGGTCGCCGCGGTGGAAGGCGACCGTCTGCGGCCGGTAGCGGTCGCCGGTCAGGGCGAGGAGCCCGAGCGGCGGCGCCGGGGTCTGCGGCGTCAGCTCGGTCACCGTGGCGGCGCGCCGCAGCAGAGGCCCGGGGTGGCCGCAGTTGACGAGCACGGCGGCGTCGTCGGACTCCGGGACGGTCAGCAGCACGGCGGTGACGAAGTCCTCGCTGCCGCCGCTGCGGGAGAGCGCGCCGTCCAGCCGGGCGGCCACCGCGTCCAGGCCCGGTTCGGAGCGGGCGGCCTCCCGGAAGACGCCGAGGACGTCGGCGGCGGTCTCCACGGCGGTCAGTCCCTTGCCGCGCACGTCGCCGAGCAGCACCCGCACCCCGTAGTCGGTCGGCACCACCTCGTACAGGTCCCCGCCGATACGGGCCTCCGCCTCCGCCGCCACGTACCGCACCGCGACGCGCAGCCGGCCGATCCGGGGCGGCGCGGGACGCAGCAGGGCGCTCTGCGCCGCCTCGGCGACCCCGCGGACCCGGGCCAGCTCCCGTTCCCGCCCGGTGATCAGGACGACGGCGCCGGTGCTGGTGAAGGTCACCGCGAGCACGGTGATCGCGGAGGCCACGTGGACCAGCGCCGGGACCCCGTGGTTCGCCGCCGCGAGCACGAAGACCAGGCCGATCGCGAGCGCCCCGGCCGCCAGCGGCCCGCGGGCGCGGCGGGAGTGCGCACCGGCGAGCACCGGAAGGGCCGCCAGCACGGGGGCCAGGGTGGTCTGCGGACCGCTGGTCAGGTCCAGGACCACGCACGCGGCGATCAGCAGGTAGGCCATGGCCAGGAAGCAGAGCGCCCCGCGGGACAGAGCGAGCGGGGCTGCCGCGGTGCGCTGGTGCGGGCCTCGGGCCATCGGTGCCGGCCCTCCTGTCGCCGTGCGGGACCCCCTGTCTCCATCTTCGCCGCAGCGGGCGGGGAACGGCGGGAATGGACGCGAGGGTCCCCGTGTTGAACCGCACGTCCGAAGAAAATGAAAACCATTATGGAAGAAGAGGGCACCGCATGGCACGCAGCGAGCAGCGCCCGGTGGTCACGCTCCGGTCGACCGCCGGTACCGGCACGACCTACGTGACCCGCAAGAACCGGCGCAACGACCCGGACCGCATGGTCCTGAGCAAGTACGACCCGGCCGTCGGCCGTCACGTGCCGTTCCGCGAGGAGCGCTGACACCGGCGCGAGGCCGACCGTCCCCCGTCCCTTCCCCAGACTGGAGCACACCGTGCAGCACACGATCCACCCCGTCTACCGTCCGGTCGTCTTCCGCGACCGCGCCGCTGACCACGCCTTCCTCACCCGCTCCACGATGACCAGCGAGAAGACCGTCGTCTGGGAGGACGGGAACACCTACCCGGTGGTCGACGTGGAGATCTCCTCCGCGAGCCACCCGTTCTACACCGGCAACGCCCGCGTCCTGGACACCGCCGGACGCGTCGAGCGGTTCGAGCGCCGGTACGGGACCGGCGCCCGCCGGAGCTGACGACCCCGGCGGCCGCGGCGCCGCTCAGGTCTTGCGGAACGTGTACGCGTCCTGGGCCGCCGCGGCCACGGCGTCCAGGTCGGCGCCCGCGGACGCGGTGACCACCGCGGCCACCGCGCCCTCGGCGAACGGCGCGTCGACCAGCCGGGTGCCGGGCGGCAGCTCGTCCTCGTCGGCGAGCAGCGTCTTCACCGTCAGGACCGCGCTGCCCAGGTCGGCGAGGACGGCGACGCCGTCGCCCTGGTCCACCGCGTGCGCGGCGGCGGCGATCTTCGCGGCGTCCGTGCCGAGTCCGCCGTCCGGCGCGCCGCCGGCGGCGGCCACCGGCACCCGGGCCCCGCCGCCGCTGAGGCCGGTCGCCATACGGGCGACCGACTCGGCGACCTCGGCGCTGTGCGACACCAGCACCACCGCGACCGTCATGACGCACCGCCCCGCGCGGTGCCGGCCAGGGCGCCCAGCAAGAGGGCCGAGGAGGTCGCCCCGGGATCCTGGTGCCCGATGCTGCGCTCCCCGAGGTAGCTCGCCCGCCCCTTGCGGGCCTGCAGCGGCACGGTCGCCAGCGCGCCCTCGTCCGCGGCGATCGCGGCCGCCGACAGCGCCTCGGCGAGCCCCGCGCCCTTGTCGAGGGCGAACGACAGCGCCTCCACGGCCGGCGCCAGCGCGTCCAGCATCGTCTTGTCCCCCTGCGCCGCGCCGCCCAGTTGCGCCACGCCGTCGACCCCTTCCCGCAGCGCCTGTGCGAACTCCTCCGGCGCGACCTGGTGGCCGTCGCCCAGGGCCTTGCCCGCCTTGCGCAGCAGCGTCCCGTACAACGGCCCCGAGGCCCCGCCGACCGTACTGATCAGCTGTCGGCCGACCAGCACCAGCACGCCGCCCGGGGTGTCCGGCGGCTCCTTCTCCACGGCGGTGCGCGCCGCGATGAAACCGCGCCGCATGTTCGCGCCGTGGTCGGCGTCGCCGATGGGGGAGTCCAGCTCCGTCAGCCGGTCCGCCTCGCGCTCGATCACCGAGGCCGCGGCGGTGAGCCAACGGCGGAGGAAAGCCGTGTCGATCACCTGGCCCGCTCCGGTGGACGATGCCTCGCTCATCTCTCCCGCTCTCCTTCTGCTCGCTCAGGCGCCCCAGCGCAGGCCCGGCGTGCTCACCGGCGCGTCCCACAGGCGCAGCAGCTCCTCGTCCACCTGGCACAGCGACACCGACGCGCCCGCCATGTCCAGCGACGTCACGTAGTTGCCGACCAGTGTGCGGGCCACCGTCACGCCGCGCGCCCCGAGCACACGGTGCACCTCGGCGTTGAACCCGTACAGCTCCAGCAGCGGCGTCCCGCCCATGCCGTTCACCAGCAGCAGCACCGGACCGGTCGGGCGGAAGTCGTCCAGGACGGCGTCGACGGCGAACTCGGCGATCTCGCCCGAGGTCATCATCGCCCGCCGCTCCCGGCCCGGCTCGCCGTGGATGCCGATGCCCAGCTCCAGTTCGCCCGCCGGGAGGTCGAAGGTGGGCGCGCCCTTGGCGGGCGTGCTGACCGCGGTCAGCGCCACGCCGAAGCTCCGCGAGAGCTCGTTGACGCGCCGCGCGACCGCCTCGACGCGCTCCAGCGGCGCCCCCTCCTCGGCCAGCGCGCCCGCGATCTTCTCCACGAAGAGCGTGGCGCCGGTGCCGCGCCGTCCCGCCGTGTAGAGGCTGTCGGTCACCGCGACGTCGTCGTTGACCAGGACCTTGGCGACCACGATCCCCTCGTCCTCGGCCAGCTCGGCGGCCATGTCGAAGTTCAGCACGTCACCGGTGTAGTTCTTCACGATGAACAGCACCCCGGCCCCGCTGTCCACCGCCGCGGCGGCCCGCACCATCTGGTCCGGGACGGGGGAGGTGAACACCTCGCCCGGGCAGGCCGCGTCGAGCATCCCGTGTCCCACGAACCCGCCGTGCAGCGGTTCGTGCCCCGACCCGCCGCCGGAGACCAGCCCGACCTTCCCCGCGACCGGCGCGTCCCGGCGCACGACCAGCCGGTTCTCCACGTCCACGGTCAGCTCGGGATGCGCGGCCGCGAACCCCCGCAGCGCGTCGGCCACGACGGTCTCCGGGACATTGATCAGCATCTTCATCGAACGGCTCCGTCCAAAGGCTGGGTCTGGCGGTGCTGCGCTGTGACATCAGCCTACGGATCAGCCGCGCCGTGGGCAGTCCTGATGACGCACGAGTCTCGTGTGCACCGTGCACCGGGCCTCAGCGACGGCCGTCCCCGCCCCCGGCGGGTCCGGAGTACCGGCGGACGAGCTGCGCCTCGGCGTCGTCGAGGTAGGACGCCAGCAGCAGTTCCGCCTTCGCGGGGTCGGCCGCCTCCAGGGCCGAGAGGATCTCCCGGTTGCCGCCCAGGAAGGGCGCGTGGAACTCGTGTGGGTCGTCCATCGCGTGGAAGGCCAGGCGCAGTTCGGCGAGCACGCCCGTCATGAGCCCGGTCAGCCGGGCGCTGCCCGCGAGGTCGACCAGCGCCTGGTGGAAGTGGATGTCGGCCGTGCCGAGCAGGCCCCACCGCTCCCCGGACGCGGCCCGCTCGCCCTCCGCCACGGCGTCCGCCGCCCCGGTCAGGTCGTACGGCGGGGCCACGAGGCCGCGGATCACGGAGCACTCGACCAGGCGCCGCACCCGGTAGATGTCGACGACGTCCCCCGTGGTCAGCACCCGGACGAAGACCCCGCGGTTGAGCTCGTGCACCAGCAGTCTCTCGTGCGTCAGCAGCCGGAAGGCCTCGCGGAGGGTGTTGCGGGAGACGCCCAGCGCCCCGGCGACGACGTCCTCGGCGAGCTTGGCGCCCGGCGGCAGGTGACCCTCGGAGATCCGGGTGCGCAGCACGGCGGCGACGCGGTCGGCGGTGCTGGAGCGTGCCAGCAGTGCGCGGTCGCCCACGAGGACCGCCGGATCCACCTCGGCTGTCATCGTCCCCCGCCCCTCTCCGCTCCGCCGCGGGCTCGCGGCGCGGGCCCAGTCAATCCGAGAGCGGGGGACAAGACAACAGGACTCTTGTGGGATCGTTCAACAAGAATCTACGGTGATCGAGCGCCGGGTACCCGTTCGCCACCGGCCCGCCGGACACCGCAGCTCGCGTCGCCCGACCGGACGCGACCCTTCCCGAGGAGCTCGCCGTACCGATGACAGACCTCGTGATCGACCTCAACGCGGACCTGGGGGAGGGCTACGGGCGGTGGGTCCTCACCGACGACGACGCCCTGCTCTCCGTCGTGACCAGCGCCAACGTCGCCTGCGGCTTCCACGCCGGGGACCCCGGCATCATGCGCCGGGTGTGCGACACCGCGGCCGGGCGCGGGGTGCGCATCGGCGCCCAGGTCTCCTACCGCGACCTGGCGGGGTTCGGCCGGCGGGCGATGGAGGTGCCCGCCGACGAACTGGCCGACGAGATCACGTACCAGATCGGCGCACTGGAGGTCTTCGCCCGCGCCGCCGGGGCCCAGGTGGCGTACGTGAAGCCGCACGGGGCCCTCTACAACAAGGTCGTCGTCGACGACGAGCAGGCCGCCGCCGTCGCCGCGGGCACCCGGCGGGCCGACCCGGCCCTGCCGGTGCTCTGCCTGCCCGGCTCGGCCATGGAGCGCGCGGCCCGGCAAGCCGGGCTGGACGTGGTGGGGGAGGCCTTCGCCGACCGCGCCTACACCGCCGCCGGCACACTCGTCCCGCGCGGCACCTCGGGCGCGCTCCTCGCCGACCCCCACGAGGTCACCCGGCAGGCGGTCGCCCTCGCCCGCGACGGCGTCACCACCGCCCTGACCGGCGAGCGGGTGACCGTACGGGCGCGGTCGCTGTGCCTGCACGGCGACTCCCCGGACGCGGTGGGCACGGCCCTGCGGGTGCGGGCCGCGCTCGAGGACGCGGGCGTGCGGCTGGAGGCGTTCGCATGAGGGTCCTTGACGTCGGGGAGGACGCGCTCCTGATCGAGCTCGCCACCGCCGAGGAGGCGCATTCCTGGCACGCCGAGCTCCTGCGCCGCCGTGGCGAGGGCAGCCTCGGGCCGGTGCGCGAGATCGTCCCCGGCGAGCGGACCGTGCTGCTGTACGGGGTGCCGGACGCCGCCGCGCTCCGCGCCGAGCTGCGCGGCTGGTCCGTCACGGCCCGGGCCGCCGGGAGCGGACCGCTCGTGGAGATCCCCGTGCGCTACGACGGGCCCGACCTGGCGGTGGTGGCCGAGCGGTGGGGCGTCGCGGAGGAGGACGTGGCCGGGCTGCACAGCGGTGCCGAACACCGCGTCGCCTTCTGCGGGTTCGCCCCGGGCTTCGCCTACATGACCGGTCTCGGCGCACGGTACGGCGTGCCGCGCCGGGGTGAGCCGCGCACCTCGGTGCCCGCCGGCTCGGTGGCCGTCGCCGGCCCCTACACCGGGATCTACCCGAGGAGTTCACCGGGCGGCTGGCAGCTGATCGGCACCACCTCCGTGCGCCTGTGGGACCTGGAACGCGAACCCGCCGCGCTGCTCGCGCCCGGCACCCGCGTGCGCTTCGTCCCCGTGCCCGCCGGGGCCGGCGCATGAGCGGGGGCGAGCTGCGGGTCGTCAGGGCCGGCGCGCTGACCACCGTCCAGGACCTCGGGCGGTACGGCCACGCCGCCCTCGGCGTCGCCCGCTCCGGGGCCCTGGACCGGCCGGCGCACCGGCTGGCCAACCGCCTGGTGGGCAACGCCGACGGCGCCGCGACCCTGGAGACCACGCTGACCGGGGTGACCGTGCGGGTCACCCGCCCTGCCGTCGTCGCGGTCACCGGAGCCCCGGCACCGGTCCTGCTCGACGGCCGTCCCGCCCCCTGGGGCACCCCCGTGCGGCTGCCGGCCGGGGCGGTGCTCGAGGTCGGGCCCGCCACGCGGGGCGTGCGCAGCTACCTCGCGGTCGGGGGCGGTCTGGCCGTGCCCGCGGTGCTCGGCAGCCGCTCCACCGACCTGCTGTCCGGGCTCGGGCCCGCCCCGCTCGGGGACGGTGACGTCCTGCCGCTGGGCCCGGGGCCGGGGCTGCCCGTCCACGCCGACCTGGCCCCGCACGCCGGTCCGCCGCGGGAGCTCGTGCTGCCGCTGCGGCTCGGGCCGCGCGACGACTGGTTCACGGCCGCGGCCGTCCGGACCCTCGCGGCCGGCCGCTTCCGGGTGTCGGACCGCAGCAACCGCATCGGGCTGCGCACCACGGGGCCGGTGCTGGAGCGCGCCGTCCACCGGGAGCTGCCCAGCGAGGGCATGGTCGTGGGCGCCGTCCAAGTGCCGCCCGACGGCAGGCCGGTGGTCTTCCTCGCCGATTCACCCACCACCGGCGGCTACCCGGTCGTCGGCGTCGTCCCCGAGCGCGGCCTGGCCGCGGCCGCGCAGGCCGTCCCGGGGCTGCCGGTGCGCTTCGTGCCCCAACGCTGAGGCCGGTCACGGCCCTTCCGGATTTCTGTAACGCGTTCTACTCTTGCGCCGTCGTCGCTCAGGGACGCGACCGGACCTCTGGAGGGGCCGTGCACCTGGACCACACCCCGGAGCAGCAGCGGCTGCGCGCCGAACTCAGGTCGTACTTCGCCGGACTGGTGCCCGACAACGCCTACGCCCGCCACTTCGACCGGGCCGCGGCCAAGCGCTTCTACCGCGACACCGTCCGCCGGCTCGGCGGCGACGGCTGGCTCGGCGTCGGCTGGCCCGAGGAGTACGGCGGCCGCGGCATGACCCCCATGGAGCAGTTCATCTTCTTCGACGAGGCCGCCCAGGCGGGCGTCCCGCTGCCGCTGATGGCGCTCAACACCGTCGGCCCCACGATCATGCAGTTCGGCACCGAGGAGCAGAAGGCCCACTTCCTGCCGCGCATCCTCGCCGGCGAGATCGACTTCGCCATCGGCTACTCCGAACCGGACGCCGGCACCGACCTGGCCGCGCTGCGCACCCGCGCCGTACGGGACGGCGACGCGTACGTCATCAACGGCCAGAAGATCTGGACCACCAACGGCGACACCGCCGACTGGGTCTGGCTCGCCGTGCGCACCGACCCCGGCGCCCCGCCCCACAAGGGCATCTCGATCCTCCTGGTGCCGACCACGGATCCCGGCTACTCCTGCACGATCATCAACACCCTCGCCTCCCACGACACCACCGCGAGCTACTACGAGGACGTCCGCGTCCCCGTGGACCGCCGCGTCGGCGAGGAGAACCAGGGCTGGCGGCTGATCACCACCCAGCTCAACCACGAGCGCGTCACCCTCGCCGCCCACGGCACGATGGCGATCCGCGCCTTCCACGACGTACGCCGCTGGGCCGCCGACACCAAGCTGGCCGACGGCCGCCGCGTCATCGACCTCGCCTGGGTCCGCGGCCGCCTCGCCCGCACCCACGCCCGCCTGGACGCCATGAAGCTGCTCAACTGGCAGATGGTCGACGCCCTCCAGCGCGGCACCCTCACCCCGCACGACGCCTCCGCCGTCAAGGTCTACGGCTCCGAGGCCCGTCGCGACGCGTACGCCTGGCTGATGGAGGTCACCGCCGCCCTCGGCCCCATGAAGGAGGGCTCCGCGGGCGCCCTCCTCCACGGCGAGCTGGAACGCGGCTACCGCAGCGCCGTCATCTTCACCTTCGGCGGCGGCAACAACGAGATCCAGCGCGAGATCATCTCCTGGATCGGGCTGGGCATGCCGCGCGTACGGAGGTGAGGCGGCCGGGAGCCGGCCCGGCCGCCGCCGGTCCTACGTCCATCGGCACAGGCGCAGCCGGACCTCCGCTCGATGCCCGGCCGCCCGGCGTCTGCCTACGGTGCGGTGCATGGAGATCCCCGAGCAGTACAAGTACGCCGTCATCCCGCACGCGTTGGTCGAAGGGGCCGCCGAGGCGATCGCGTTCTACGCCGCCGCGTTCGGAGCGACGGAGTCCTTCCGTCTCGAAGGCGACGACGGGCGGATCGTGCACGCCGAGATCAGGATCCACAGCTCCACCCTCATGCTCGGCGACGCCGAGGCCCCGGCGTCGCCCCCGACCGCCTCGGCCGGGCCGTCCGTCGTCCTGCACGTCTACGTGCCGGACGTGGACGCCCTCACCCACCGGGCCGTGGCCGCCGGAGCCGAACTGCTCACGGCCCCGGCCGACATGCCCTACGGCGCGCGCCAGTCGATGCTCCGGGACCCCTTCGGCCACGTCTGGATCTTCCTGACGCCGCTGTCCGGATGACCTCAGAAGTGGGTGGCGATGCCGAAGGCCTCGCGGAGCCGGAGCATGTCGTGGCGGTCCCGGTCGGTCGGCTCGTACCCCTGGTGGAAGTACACCTGCTGCTCGGCCGACAGGCACGGGACGACGGTCCGTTCGACCTCGCCGGTGACGAAGCACGCGGCCGGGTAGACGAAGGGCCGCCCCGGCTCCGGCGACGCCTGCCGCGCGCTCCCGTCGGCGGCGAAGGACAGGGGGTGCAGGTCGATCTCACGGCCCCTGCCGTCGGTGACGACGAAGCGCACCGGCCGCCAGTCGAGGGTCTGGGTGAAGCCGGCCGCGGCCAGCGCCGCGACCGCGGTGTCCTCCTGCTCGTGGCGGTGCATGAGGTCCAGGTCCCGGTGGTCGCGGGTCTGCCCGCGCAGCAGGGCGTCGACGCCCCAGCCGCCGCCCACCCAGACCTCCACGCCGGCCCTCCGCAGCAGGTGCAGGATCTCCACCACGTCCGGCCCGGTCATCATCCCCGCATCCCCCTCGCCCGGTTCGAAGCCCCAGGGTGCCACCCCGGAACGGATCACGGGGCCGGGAACCGCGGAGTATGCTGGGAGCAGCGGTGGTCCCTGGTGACCGCCGCGCGGCGGTGGGGCCCGCCGTACCCGAACCGCGGTGAGGATGCCGCCAACGGTCCCTACTTGTGACGGAACGCGCCCGCAGCAGAGCGCCTCACGAGTAGGAGACGCATGACCTCACCAGCCCCCTTCTCCCCGATGACCGAGCCCGTGTCCCCCGATGCCGAGCCGCAGGCGCCCCTGCCGCGATCCGCGCGGATACGGGAACAGGCGCCGTTCGTCGGCGTGGTCGCGGTCGGCGGAGCGCTGGGAGCGTGCGCGCGCTACGGCGCGGGCCTGCTGTGGCCCGGTGCGCCGGGCGGTTTCCCGTGGACCACCTTCGGTGTCAACGCGCTCGGCTGCGCCGTGATCGGCGTGTTCATGGTGGT
The DNA here is from genome assembly GCF_042733315.1 of Streptomyces sp. NPDC059718. NCBI lineage: Bacteria > Bacillati > Actinomycetota > Actinomycetes > Kitasatosporales > Streptomycetaceae > Streptomyces > Streptomyces sp. NPDC059718. The sequence goes on along the minus strand of NZ_JBHWGA010000031.1, from coordinate 75,551 downwards.
CATCACCGAGATGTGGTCCGTCCACCGGCTCGTGCGCCCGTTCTTCGGCACCGGCGTGCTCGGGGGCTTCACCACCTTCTCCACCTACGCCGTCGACATCCACGGCCTGGTCCAGGGCGGTCACGCCGGAGCCGGGCTGGCCTACCTCGCCGCCACACCGCTGATCGCCCTGGCCGCGGTGTGGGGCGCGGCGCACACGGCCCGTCGCCTGATCGTTCGGAGGCAGACATGACACGGCTGCACGGCACCGCGATGCGGTTGACGATCCTGATCGGCGACAACGACACCTGGCACCACAAGCCGCTGTGCTCCGAGATCACCCGCCGCGCCCACGACGCCGGCCTGGCCGGCGCCAGCGTCTTCCACGGCGTGGAGGGCTTCGGCGCCTCCTCGCTGATCCACACCAGCAGGCTGCTCTCGCTGAGCGACAACCTGCCGGTGGCCGTCGTCATCGTCGACCACGAGGAGCGCGTCCGCGCGTTCCTGCCGCAGCTCGACGAGCTGGTCACCGAAGGGCTGGTCACCCTCGACGAGGTCGAGGTCATCCGCTACGTGGGACGGGGGAACCACGGGTGAACTGGGTGCTCGTCATCGCCGGGGCCGTGGTCGGGGCACCGCTGCGGTACCTCACGGACCGCGCCGTGCAGGCCCGGCACGACACCGTGTTCCCGTGGGGCACGTTCACGGTCAACGTCGTCGGCTGCCTCGTCCTGGGGCTGGTGGCCGGCGGGGTCACCTACGGGGCCGCCTCCCATTCGGTCCAGCTCCTGGTCGGCACCGGTTTCTGCGGGGCGCTGACCACCTACTCGACCTTCTCGTACGAGACCCTGCGGCTGGCGGAGACCGGGGCGCGGTTCTTCGCCGTCGCGAACGTCGTCGCCAGCGTGGTCGCCGGGATCGGCGCGGCCTTCACCGGGGCCGCCGTGGCCCAGGCGATCTGGGCCTGAACCGCGCCCGGCACCGGAGCCCGCCGAACAGGACGTTCCCGGCGACCCACCTAAAATGAGAGGAGTCCACACTCCGGCCCGTCGCCCGGAGCGGACGCGGGTGTGTTCCCCGCCGACAGGCGCCGCGAGGCGTGCGCCGCGTGCCGGGCGACGGGGCACCCACCGCGGGAGGGCACCATGTCCCTGGCTCAGCGTTCCGGCACCCGGATCCAAACGGCGGGCCACGCCCAGACCCCACCGGCCGACATACGCGACTCGCTGTTCACGGCACCCCTGCTGCTGATCGGCGGATGGCTGTTCGCCGCCGGATGGGCGCTGGCGTATCCCGACACGCCCATCGGCAACAACGTGCGGATCGTCGACCTGGTCTTCTCGACCATCATCCTGCTCAACGCGATCGCACGCGCGGCCCGGACCCGGGGCCCCGGCAGCGACGTCATCACCATCGTGTGCGGTGCCTGCCTGGTCGCCTCGCCGTTCGTCTTCGGCTACTTCGACGACCCGGGGGCCGGTCTCGCGCCCCTCAACCAGATCGTGACGGGCGTGGGCCTGATCGTCCTCGGCGCGGTCAGCCTGGCCCTGATCGAGCGACGGCGCTCCCACCCGCCGGGTGACGCCGCGGCCGCCTGACGCGCCATCGCGGGAGGGCCGCGCGGGCAGACCCGGCGCCCCGCGCGGCCCTATGCTCGGCGCTGCGGGCACCAGGCCGGAGGCCGCCGCCCCGGTCGCGGGTGGGGCCGGCCGTGGTCGCACGGCGACAGGAGGCTGCGATGCGCGACGCCGACCCCGGGCTCTTCGGGCCCGCCTCGGTCACCTGGCAGATGCACGGCGACCCCATGATGTGGATCGCCGGCGTACGGGCGCTGTACCTGCAGGCACTGCACCCGCGCGCGGTGCGCGGCGTCACGCAGAACTCGGACTTCCGCCGGGACGCGTGGGGCCGCCTGCTGCGCACCGCGGACTTCGTCGGCACGATCACCTACGGCACCACGCTGCAGGCCGAGCGGGCCGGGGCCAAGGTGCGCGGCATCCACCGCCGGCTGTCCGCGACGGACCCGGACAGCGGCGAGCGCTTCCCCGTCGACGATCCCGGACTGCTGCTGTGGGTGCACTGCGCGGAGATCGACTCCTACCTGGAGGTCGCGCGGCGCTCCGGCTTCCCCCTGTCCGACGCCCAGGCCGACGCCTACGTCGCCGAACAGCGCGAGGCCGCCCGGCTGGTGGGCCTGGACCCGGCGGAGGTCCCCGGCGACACCGGGTCGCTCGCCGCCTACTTCGAGAAGGTGCGGCCCGAGCTCGCCGTCACCCCCGAGGCCCTGGAGGTCTTCGCCTTCCTGCAGGGGCCGCCCGTGCCCTGGGCGCTGCTGCCCCTGCGGTTCGCCGTGTGGGGCCGGGCCACCGCACTGGCCTACGCCGCGCTGCCGCCCTTCGCCCACGAGCTGTACGGGCGGCCCGCCCCGGCCGTCCCCGTCACCGGGCGGCGGCTGCGCGGCACGGGCCTGCTGCTGCGTACGGTCCCCTCCTACGTGCGCTGGCAACTGCCCCCCGGGCACATCCTCAAGGCGGTCGGACGCCTCGGCCCCGGCACGCACCCGTCCACCCACCGGCTGCGCGAACAGGCGCGTTCCCGGGGATAACGGCGGGTCCCCAAGCGTGCCCCCCGCGGCCATACTGGGTGCGGGGAGAGGCGGACGACCGGGGGCGGCGCACACCATGACGGCAGGCCGGTACGACGGGGGAACACTGCTGCGCGACCGCTACCGGCTGCGGGAGCGGATCGGGCGCGGCGGCATGGGCGAGGTCTGGAAGGCGCTGGACGAGTCGCTGGGCCGGGAGGTCGCGGTCAAGTGCCTGAAACCGACGAGCCCTTCACTGGACCCGTCCGTGCACCGGGTGCTGCGGGAGCGGTTCCGCCGCGAGGCACGGGTCGCGGCGGCGCTCCAGCACCGCGGCGTCACCGTCGTCCACGACTTCGGCGAGAGCGAGGGCGTGCTCTTCCTCGTCATGGAGCTGCTCGAGGGCCGCAACCTGCGGCAGTTGCTCGGTGACAACGAGGGCCGTCCGCTGCCCGTCCCCGACGTCACCGACATCGCCGTGCAGATCGCCGCGGCCCTGGCCTACACCCACGCCCGGGGCATCGTGCACCGCGACCTGAAGCCGGCGAACGTCATGCGGCTCGCCGACGGCGACGTGAAGATCTGCGACTTCGGCATCGCCCGCCTCGGCCACGACATCGGCTTCACCTCGCGGCTGACCGGCACGGGGGTCGCCATGGGCACCCCGCACTACATGTCGCCGGAGCAGATCGGCGGCGAGGACGGGATCGACCACCGCAGCGACCTCTACTCGCTCGGCTGCGTCCTCTACGAGATCGCCACCGGCGCCCCGCCCTTCGATCTCGACGACACCTGGGCCGTCCTCGTCGGCCACCGCGACACCCCGCCCCGGCCGCCGCGCGAGCACCGGCCCGACCTGCCCGGGGAATTGGAGCAGCTCGTCCTCGACCTGCTCGCCAAGAACCCGGAGGACCGCCCGCAGAGCGCCGCCGACGTGGCCGGCCGGCTCAAGACGCTCCGGAACGGAGGGCACGGAGGGCACGGCGGGCACGGCGGCACCCGTCCCGAGCACGGGCTGCCCTCCTGGGCGCGCCGGCTGGAACTGCGGTCGGGGGCGCCCGGCATGCACGGCGCCGGGGCCCTGGCCAGTCGGCACACCGCGGCCGTCGGACTCGCCCGGCTGGGCCGCTGGTCCGAGGCCGAACGGTCGCACCGTGCCGTCGCCGAGGAGCGCGAGCGGCTGCTCGGCGCCACCCATCCCGACACGCTCACCAGCCGCTACGAACTCGCCCTGTGCCTCAGCCGCGGCGGCCGCCACGCCGAGGCGCTGCGCGCGTACGAGGAGGTGGCCGCGGCCCGGGCGCAGGCCCTGGGCGCGGATCACCCCGCCGCGCTCGCCGCCCGACAGGAGGCCGCCTACGCCCTCGGGCGGCTCGGCCGCCACGAGGAGGCCCGTCAGGGGTACACCGCGGTGCTCGCCGCCCGCGAACGGCGGCAGGGCACCGACCATCCCGACACCCTGCACTGCCGGCACAACCTCGCCGTCACGCTCGGGCTGCTCGGCCGCACGCAGGAGGCGTACGCGTTGGCGGCGCAGGTCGCGGACTCCCGCACCCGCGTCCTGGGGCCGGCCCACGCCGACACGCTCACCACCCGCAGCGAGGTCGGCCATCTGCTCGGGCTGCTCGACCGCTGGCCGGAGGCCCGCGCCACCTACGCCCACGTCGCCGCGACCCGGGCGGGACTGCTGGGGGCCGACCACCCCGACACCCTGGCCACCCGCCACGAACTGGGCATCTGCCTGGGCCGGATGGGCCTCGGCGCCGAGGCCCACGAGCTCTACAACGACCTCGTCGCCCTCCGCACCCGTGTGTCGGGCCCCGCCCACCCCGACACCCTCCGCGCCCGGCACGGCCTCGGGGTCAACCTCGGCCGTCTCGGCCGCTGGCGCGACGCCCTCGCCGAGGCCCGCGACGTCGCGGCGGTCCGCACCCGCGTGCTCGGCGGGGACCACCCCGACACGCTCGTCAGCCGCCGCGAGATCGCCGTCGCCCTGGGCTGGCTGGGGGACTGGCGCGAGGCCCTGGCCCTCCACGAGGCCGTGGCGGACGCCCGCGAGCGGACCCTCGGCCCGGAGCACCCCGACACGGTGGCCAGCCGCGAGGACCGGGCCCGCTGCCGCGAACAGCTGGGCCTGCCCGGCTGACCGGACGACCTGCCGGCGCGGTGGGCGCCGTGGTGGGAGTCGTGCCTGTCGAGGCGGCCTCGGCGGTGGCTGCCGCATTGCTTCCGCGGAAGCGGCCGCGGGAATGGGGTTCCCCGAGTGCCGGGCTGCCGTTCCGCCCGCGCTGGTCGGGGTCGCAGGCGCGCCGAGCATCAGGTCGCGGCGTCCGGTCGCGGCGTCGGGCCGCGGATTCCGGGGCGTCCGGGCGAGAGCCGACCTGCGGGCTTCCGGGGGAGGGGCCCGCCGGCCGTGTTCCGGGCGCGCCCGCGACGAGGCTGCGGCGGTGAGCGCCTGCGGTGGAGTTCGTCCCGGCCGCCGCGGCCTCGGCGGTGGCTGCCGCACCACTTCGGTTCCGGGTTCAGGGGCGGCCGGTCAGGCGGGACTGCGCTGCCTTGCGGAAGGCCGCCACGAGGCGGTTGCCGTCACCGGCGCGGGTCGCCACGGCGACGTGGCTCGGCTCGACGCCTTCGAGGGGGATCGCGGTGAGGTCGGGGCGCAGGCCGCCGCGGACGCCCGCCGAGATGGTCACGGCCTGCCCGGCGGCGACCACCTCGAACTTGTCCTCGACGGCGTCGATGAGGGGACCGTCCGGCGCCGGGCTGCCGTCGGGGCGGGGGTCGATCCGCCAGAACGCGCTCCACGACGGGTCCGACTGCCGTACCCGGGGCAGGGGTTCGCCGGCGATGTCGTCGAGCGTGACGGACTCCTTGCCGGCGAGGCGGTGGTCCAGCGGCACCACCAGCACCCGGGGTTCGTCGTACAGCACGCTCACGTGCAGTCCGTCGGTGGGGAACGGCAGCCGTGTGACCAGCGCGTCCACCCGGTGGTCCAGCAGTGCCGCGCGGGCCTCGTTCCAGGGCACGTGCTGGGTGCGCACGTCGGCGTCGGGATGCCGGTGGCGCAGCTCCCGCACCGCGGGGGTGACGATGAGGCCCGCGGTGTAGCCCACGGTGATCCGGCTGGGCCGGGCGGCGGCGCGGGTCTCGGCCGCGGCGCTCGCGGCGGAGCGCAGCAGCGCCCTGGCGCGGGGCAGGAAGACCTCCCCGGCCTCGGTGAGGACGGTGCCCCGCGGGGTGCGGTCCAGCAGGCGTGCGCCGAGTTGCTGCTCGAGGCGGCGGACCTGCCGGCTCAGGGACGGCTGGGTGACGTGGAGCGCCTCGGCGGCCCGGCCGAAGTGAAGGTGCTCGGCGACGGCCGTGAAGTAGCGCACGAGCCGCAGGTCGAGGTCCGGCGGCGCGGAGGAGGACTCGGACATGACGCCAGCCTAGTCCGCCTCGTCCCCTTCCACCTGGGGTGATGCCCGGAACGCATTGCGCCGTGCAGAACGGGCCTTGGACCGCGGGTGTTCCCGGCCCGCACGATGGAGACCGCCCCGGACCGCGCCGCCGGCACCGCGCGAGGGGGCGGCACCACACCACCTCATCGAAGGATCGCAGCATGCATGTATTCGTCACCGGCGCCACCGGACACATCGGGACCGCCGTCGTCGCCGAACTCCTCGGGGCCGGGCACGAGGTCGTCGGCCTCGCCCGCTCGGACCGTTCCGCCGCCGCGCTGACGGCCGCGGGCGCCGGGGTGCACCGCGGCAGCCTGGAGGACCCGGGCGGTCTGCGCCGCGGGGCAGCGGAGGCCGACGGCGTCATCCACCTCGCCTTCGACCACGACTTCTCCGACTACGCGGGCGCGGTCGCCTCCGACCTGCGGGCCGTCGAGGCGATGGGGGACGCGCTCGAGGGCTCCGGGCGCCCCTTCGTGATCACCTCCGGCACGCTGATGCTCGCGTCCGCCGTCGCGGTCCGCCCCGGGACGGAGGACGAGGCGGCGGCCCCGGCATCTCCCCGCGGCGCCGCGGAGAACGCGGCGGTCGCACTTGCCGCGCGCGGGGTCCGGTCGTCGGTCGTCCGGCTCGCCCCGTCCGTGCACGGCCCGTCCGACCGGCACGGCTTCGTCCCGCGGCTGATCGGCATCGCGCGGGACAAGGGCGTCTCGGCGTACGTGGAGGACGGTGCCACCCGCTGGCCCGCCGTCCACACCCTGGACGCGGCGCGCCTGTTCCGTCTGGCCCTGGAAGCGGCGCCGGCGGGCTCGCGGCTGCACGGGGTGGGCGACGAGGGCATCCCGTTCCGGGAGATCGCCGAGGCGATCGGCCGCGGCCTGGACGTCCCGGTGAAGAGCGTGCCGCGCGAGGGGGCGGAGGAGCACCTCGGCTTCCTGTCCGGTTTCGCGACGCTCGACAACCCGACGTCGAACGCGCGCACCAGGGAGCTCCTGGGGTGGCGCCCGGAGCACCCCGCGCTGCTCCAGGACCTGGCGGAGGGCCACTACTTCGGCCGGTCCGACGCCTGACCCGCAGCGGCGGGCGGCGCGTAGCCTGCGGCCATGACCGGGCACTCGTACGACGCGTCGCGCATCGCCCTCCCGGCGTTCGACGCGGGGGTGCGCGCCCGGCCGGGGAGGTACTTCCGGTTCGGGCAGGGCGATCCGCGGCTGCCGACCGCCGTGCTGTCCGCCGTCGCCGGGCACGTCCTGCACCCGGCGACCGCGGTCGCCCCGTCGCATTCCCTGAGCGGGCTCGTCGAGATCACCGGTGACCTCTCCTTCACGGTGACCCTCGACGAGCCGCACTCCTGGGACGGGCGGGAGGGGCCCGCCGCCGGGTACTTCGGTTCGCTGCTCGGCCCCGCGTGGTTCCTGCCGGCCGCCGCCGCGGCGCTGACCACGCGCACGGTGGTCGAGATGTGGTGCGGCGGCCGCGGTTTCCGGCAGGAGTCGACGGGGCTCCGGCCCGCTTCGGCGCCGCTGGAGCGGGCGGCGCCCGCCGGGCGCGGGAGCCGGTGGGAATTCGCCCTGGACGAGGGGTACTTCGGGCCGGGGGCCGCCCTCACCGGGAGCCCGGACGGCTCGATCCGTGCGAGCCCGCCTGCGCGGAGCCCGCGGGGCCCGGCCGTGTGGTCGTCCGGGACCTGCGCGACGGCGGGTGGGGAGAGGTGCGTTTCCCTAAAATCTGACGCTGCATCAGAAAATCTCTTCCCCCGGCCGGTCCGCTCGGGCATCCTGCCCCCATGGAGACGGAGCTGAGCAAGAGGCTGGGCATCGAGCACGCCATCTTCGGCTTCACGCCGTTCCCCGCCGTCGCGGCCGCGATCAGCAGGGCCGGGGGCATGGGCGTCCTCGGGGCGGTGCGCTACACCGCGCCCGACGAGCTGGCCCGGGGCCTGGAGTGGATGGAGGCGCACACCGACGGCCGGCCGTACGGGCTGGACGTCGTCATGCCGGCCAAGAAGGTCGAGGGCGTCACCGAGGCGGACGTCGAGGCGATGATCCCGGAGGGGCACCGCCAGTACGTCCGGGAGGTGCTGGCCAAGCACGGCGTGCCCGAGCTGGAACCGGGCGATCCCATCGGATGGCGCATCACGGGCTGGATGGAGCAGGTGGCCCGCTCGCAGCTCGACGTCGCCTTCGACTTCCCGATCGGCCTGCTCGCCAACGCGCTGGGCTCCCCGCCCGCGGACGTCGTACGGCGCGCCCACGACCGGGGCGTCCCCGTCGCCGCCCTCGCCGGCAGCGCCCGGCACGCCCGGCACCACCAGGAGGCGGGCATCGACATCGTCGTCGCGCAGGGCTACGAGGCCGGCGGCCACACCGGCGAGATCGCCGGCATGGTGCTGGTGCCCGAGGTCGTCCGTGCCGTGGACCCGCTGCCCGTGCTCGCCGCCGGGGGCATCGGCACCGGCGAGCAGGCCGCCGCCGGGCTCGCGCTGGGCGCCCAGGGCGTGTGGCTGGGCTCGGTGTGGCTGACCACCACGGAGGCGGAGCTCCCCTCCTCCGCCCTGGTCGTCAAGCTGCTCGCGGCAGGCTCCGGCGACACCGTCCGCTCGCGCGCCCTGACCGGCAAACCGGCCCGCCAGCTGCGCACCGAGTGGACCGACGCCTGGGACGGCCCGGCCGGGCCCGGAGCGCTGCCGATGCCCCTGCAGGGCCTGCTGGTCGCCGACGCGATCACCCGGATCCAGAAGTACGAGGTGGAGCCGCTGCTCGGCACGCCGGTCGGCCAGATCGTGGGCCAGATGCGCGAAGTGCGCAGCGTCCAGGCGGTCTTCGACGATCTGACCCGCGGCTTCGAGCGGGCCGTCGACCGCATGAACCGCATCGCCGGACGCACCTGAGGAGGCGGCACCATGACATCGACCACGGCGAACGCCCCCAACGGGTTCTGGGCCCAGGCCGCCGCCGACCCGGAACGGGTCGTGCTCACCTCTCCCGACGGCGACCGGTGGAGCGCCCGGCGGCTGCACGAGGAGTCCAACCGCCTCGTCCACGGCCTGCGCGCCGCAGGGCTGCGGACCGGCGACGCCTTCGCGGTCGTGCTGCCGAACGGCGCCGAGTTCTTCACGGCGTACCTCGCCGCCTTCCAGGCCGGGTTCTACCTCGTCCCGGTCAACCACCACCTGGTGGGGCCCGAGATCGCCTGGATCGTCGCCGACTCCGGAGCGAAGGTGCTGATCGCCCACGAGCGCTTCGGCGACCAGGCACGCGCCGCCGCCGACGAGGCGGGACTGCCCGCGATGCGCCGCTACGCCGTCGGCGCCACCGGCATCGAGGGCTTCCGTCCGTACGCGGACCTGCAGGCCGGCATGCCCGGCACCCCGCCCGGGGAGCGCACCACCGGCTGGGTCATGAACTACACCTCCGGCACCACCGGCCGCCCCCGCGGCATCCGGCGCGCCCTGTCCGGCAGGCCCCCCGAGGAGACCCACCTCGGCGGCTTCCTCGGCATCTTCGGCATCCGCCCCTTCGACGGGAACGTCCATCTCGTCTGTTCGCCGCTGTACCACACGGCGGTGCTGCAGTTCGCGGGCGCCGCGCTGCACATCGGCCACCCGGTCGTCCTGATGGACAAGTGGACGCCCGAGGAGATGCTGCGGCTGATCGACGTCCACCGCTGCACGCACACCCACATGGTGCCGACGCAGTTCCACCGGCTGCTGGCCCTCCCGGAGGAGGTCAGGAGCCGCCACGACGTCTCCTCGATGCGGCACGCCGTCCACGGCGCCGCGCCCTGCCCCGAGCACATCAAGCGGGCCATGCTGGAGTGGTGGGGGCCGTGCGTCGAGGAGTACTACGCGGCCAGCGAGGGCGGCGGCACCTTCGCCTCCGCCGCCGAGTGGCTGAAGAAGCCCGGCACGGTCGGCAAGGCGTGGCCGATCAGCGAGATCGCCGTCCACGACGACGACGGCAACCGGCTGCCGCCCGGTGAACTCGGCACCGTCTACATCAAGATGAACACCCCCGGCTTCCGTTACCACAAGGACGAGGCCAAGACCCGGGCGAGCCGCATCGGCGACTTCTTCACCGTCGGGGACCTGGGCTACCTGGACGAGGACGGCTACCTCTACCTCCGCGACCGCAAGATCGACATGATCATCTCCGGCGGCGTCAACGTCTACCCCGCCGAGATCGAGGCCGCGCTCCTCAGCCACCCCGCGGTCGCCGACGCGGCCGCCTTCGGCATCCCCCACGACGACTGGGGCGAGCAGGTCAAGGCCGTCGTCGAGCCCGCCCCCGGCCACGCGCCCGGGCCGGAACTCGCCGCCTCCGTCCTGGCCCACTGCGAGGAGCGGCTGGCGGGCTACAAGCGCCCCCGGTCGGTGGACTTCGTCGCCGAGATGCCGCGTGACCCCAACGGCAAGCTCTACAAGCGCCGGCTCCGCGACCCGTACTGGGAGGGCCGCGCACGGCCGGTGTGACGACGGGACCGCCCGGCCCCCGTACGGCCGGGCGACCGCGTCCGCCGGGGCGCCGGGCGGGGCGGCGGCGCCTACTGTGGAGGCGAGGGAGGCACATCCGATGACCCGACCCGTCACCGTGGGCCTGGACGGCTCGCCGGAAAGCCACGCCGCCATGCACTGGGCGGCGGGGGAGGCGCTGCGGAGATCGGTGCCGCTGCGCCTGGTGCACGCCGGGGGACACCCGTACGGCGACGCGGTGGTGCGCGACGCCGCACAGGACCTCGCCGAGCGGTATCCGGACCTGCCCGTGACGACCGACGTGGCCGACGGCCCGCCGGCGGAGCTGCTGGTCGCGGAGGCGGGCCGCAGCGAGTTGCTCGCGCTCGGCTCGCAGGGGCTGAGCGGGCTCAGCGGCTTCCTCCTCGGGTCCGTGGGGCAGGCGACGCTGGCCCGCGCCGAAGGTCCCGTCGTGGTCGTCCGCACCGGCCAGGACGAGGGAGCCGGGGACGACCGGCGGCCCGTGGTGCTGGGCTTCAGCCTGCGGCAGGGCGCCGACGAGGTGATGGCCTTCGCGGTGGAGGACGCGCGGCGGCGCGGGGTGCAGCTGCGGGTGGTCCACGCGTGGTCGTACCCGCCGACGTACGGATACGTGCCCGCGGCCATGGACCCCACGTGCGGCGCGGAGATCTCGGCGGCGGAGCGGCACGCGGTGCAGGCCGCCCTCGCGCCGTGGCGGGAGAAGGCGCCCGGTGTGGAGATCACGGAGGAGGTCGCCGCGGGCAATGCCGCGCAGCCCCTGGTGGACGCGGCGGCCGGTGCCTCGCTGCTGGTCGTCGGACGGTGCCGGAACCGGCACGGAGGCGCGGGTCCGCACCTGGGCCCCGTGGCGGCCGCGGTGCTGCACCACGCGGCCTGCCCGGTGGCCGTCGTCCCGCACTGACGCCCGCGGGAGCGGGCCGTTCGCGGTGGGCGCATCCGAACGGGTGACGCCCGGACGAGTGACGTCTCCCGCCGGCGGGTAGCGTCGCCCGGGTGAGCGATCTCCACACCGTGCAGGTGAACGGCATCCGGATGGCCTACCGCACCTGGGGCGAGGCGGACGCACCGCCCCTCGTCCTGCTCCACGGACGCGGCTCGGACGGCGCCGACTGGCAGCCGGTCGCGCCCGCGCTGGCCTCGGCCCACCGGGTGTACGCGCCCGACCTGCGCGGCCACGGCGCCAGCGACTGGCCGGGCGAGTACGCCTTCGAGGCCATGCGCGACGACGTCATGGCGTTCCTGGACGCCCTCGGCCCGGAGCCGGTGGTGCTGGCCGGGCACTCGATGGGCGCGGTCGTCGCCTACCTGGTGGCGGCGGAGTCGTCGCCCCGGCTGACCGCCCTCGTCCTGGAGGAGCCCGTGCCGCCGGACCCGGAGGTGCCGCCGCGGGCCGTGCCGTCCGGACCCGAGGGGGACGAGACCTGCGACTGGCGGGTCATCGCGGCCGTCAACCGCTGGCGCAACGCCCCCGACCCGGGCTGGTGGGACCTGCTGGCGGCGATCGACTGCCCCACCCTGGTCCTCGCCGGCGGAGCGGCCAGCCACGTCCCCCAGGACGGCATCGCGGCCGTCGCGGCCCGGGTGCCGGGGGCGCGACTGGTGACGGTGGAGGCGGGGCACCTGGTCCACCAGGAGCGCCCGGCGGACTTCCTCGCCGAGGTCAGGGGGTTCCTTCCGGCGCCCCGCCCTTGACCGGCAGCCCGGCCCGCAGCCACGCCTGGAAACCGCCCTCCAGGTCGGTGGCCCGGGTCAGGCCGACGTCCAGCAGCGAGGCCGCCGCCAGGCTGGAGGTGTAGCCCTCGGAGCACGCCACGATCCAGCGCACGTCGGGGCCGGTGGCCTCGGGGACGCGGGCGTCGCTCAGGGGGTCCAGCCGCCATTCGAGGACGTTGCGCTCGATCACCAGGGCGTCCGGGAACTCGCCCTCCCGGGCCCGCTGCGCCGCCGGGCGGATGTCGACCAGCAGTGCCTCACCCGCGGCGATCTCGGCCGCCGCGTCGTCGGGTCCGACCCGGTCCAGCCGGGCCCGGGCGCGGTCGAGCATCCGGTCGATGCCGGACCTGACGGTGGCGGGCGGGTTCATCGGACGGCCTCCGGAGCGGTCGTGGACGCGGACGCGGTCACGGCCAGGGCGCGTGACAGGGGGACGGCGCGGGGTACCGCGGAGGGCTCCGGCTCGTCCGTCAGCACGGTACGCGTGCGCCGCAGCGAGCGCGCGTCGTCGACCGCGTAGTACGACATCGCCGTCAGGGGAGGCGAATAGGCGTGCACGCTCACCGCGGGCGCGGCGGAGGCGTTGACGACGTCGTGGACGTGCCCGAGCGGGAAGGCCGCGCCGCCGCCCGCGGCGAGTTCGCGGGTCGCGATGCGGCCGTGGCCCCGCTCGTCGTGGAGCCAGCGGTGCTCGGTGAGCGTGCCGCCGACGACGGTCAGGGCGCCGAGGGAGCCCGCGTGGTCGTGCAGTTCGGTGGAGGTGTCGCACGGCCAGGTGATCAGCCAGACGTCCACGTAGGGGTCCTGGTGCAGCCGGATGTACCAGCGGCGGTCGGGCAGGTGGACCGGGAGGTGGACACCGGCCTCGACGGCGGCGGCGTAGCCGCGGACGAGCGCGCGCAGTTGGGGGAGGACGAGCGGGGTGGGACCGCTCGCCCGGTGGTGCAGGGCCATGGGAAGGGCTCCAGAGCGGAACACGACGTGCCCCGCCTGGGCGGGGGCAGGTCATGGGGTGGTCGGGGCTACGGAGGTCAGCCCCGGCGACAGCTCTGGTCGAAGTGGTGCGCACGGCGTCCCGGCCACAGGGGGCCCAGGTTCCAGATGTTCGTGCGCATGGACCCATGCAAGCACACGGACCACCGGTCTGTCCCCTCCGGCGTCGTGTACGTCACACAGGTGACACATGGGCCGCGACGGCCCGCGCGCACTCCATGGACTCCATGCGTGTCGTGTCCACTTCGATGTCGTAGACGACTCCCCGGTGGACCGCCTCCGCCTGCGCCGCCGCCATGCCCGCCACCCGGTCGCCCCGCGCGATCTCCCGGCCCGCAGCCACTTCGGGGGCACAGCGGACACCGACCCACAGCACCTCCAGGCCGTCCAGGGCGCGCCGCCAGCGCTCCTGCGAGGCGGGGCCGCCGAGGAACACCTCGTCGACGACGACCCGGGCACCGGCCCGCGCCATGGCCGCGATGCCGGCCGTCCAGGCCTCGTCCAGGGCCCGGAAGGTGTCGCCGACCGACACGCTCCCGTCGGCACCGAAGCCGATGCCCGCGCCGGCCCCGGAGCCCCGCAGCCCGGCGGGCAGGCCGTCGACGAGCGTGTCGGTGCCGAACGTCAGCCACGGGTCCGGCAGGAGCACCGCCTGCAGGCAGCGCGCGATGCCCGACTTGCCGGAGCTGGAGCCGCCGTTGAGCACGATCACGTGGTGGGCCATCGGGCCAGGCTAGGCCCTGTCGTCAACGGAGCGGTGGCCGCCCGGAGGGCGGGCCCCGCGGTTCCCCCAGCTCCGCTGGGAGGTGCCCCCAGGTGCGGTGCATCGCAAGGCGGAGAGTCGTCCTCGTCGTGGGCTACTCGGACGATTCGACAACGCAGCGTGGGGGCATCCCCGGCCGAAGGCTGGGGGAGGGACTTTGACGACAGGGCCAAGGGGCGGTGCCGGGCGGTCCGCGAGTCAATTGCCGGGCGGCGTGCGGCGGGCGAAGCGCCGGAGTCTGTGTTCCTCGGCGGGCAGCAGATTGGGGTTGGCGAGGCGTGCGGCGATCGCCTCGGCCATCCTCGGCGCCGGGTCGGCGGGGGCGGCGTGGAGGAACCCGGCGACGAAGACGCGCAGGCCGACGTTCCGCACGGGGCCCAGGCCGACGCCGCGCAGGATGGCGACGGTCAGCGCGGTGTCGGCGGCGGGGTCGCCCGCGGCGGCGTTGCTCCAGTCGATCAGCACCGGCCCGTCCGGGGTGAGGATGACGTTCTCCGGGTGCAGGTCCAGGTGGAGGACGCGGTCCCGGGCGGGATCCCCGGTGGTGAAGCGGCCGCCGAGCCAGCCGGGCGCCGGGACGGCGTGCAGGGACGCCTGCAGCCCGGCCAGTAAGCGTCCGTGGGCGTGCGCCCGCCAGGGCCTGCGGGCCAGGTCCTGCGCCATGGTGGGCCCCGTCAGGCGGTCCATGACGAGGTCGGTGCCGTCCGCGTCGTGCACCCGGGGCACCGCGAACCCCACGCCGGCGAGGTGGGCCATCAGGCGGGCCTCCTCGTGGGCCGAACCGCCGTGCCGGTAGCGGCGCAGGACCCGCGTGCCGTCGAGGGCGTAGACGTCGGCGTCGCGGCCCGCGCCGATCAGCTCCACAGGGCCTTCGCCAGCTCGGCGGCCGGGGCCACGGTCCCGAAGCGCGGCAGGGCGAGCGTCACGGCGGCCTCGTGCTCCGCCGCGCTCAGCGCGGTCATCGCGTCCTCGGCGAAGTGGAGTGCGTACCCGTGGTCGGCCGCCGCGCGGGCCGTGGACTCGACGCCCATGTTCGTCGCGATGCCGGCGATCACGAGGGTGCCGATGCCGCGCTCCCGCAACTGCCCGTCCAGGCCGGTGCCGTGGAAGGCGCCCACGGTCCGCTTGACGATCACCAGGTCGCCCTCCCGCTCCAGCCCTTCGACGAGCTCGCTCCCCGGCGGCTGCTCGTCGACCCCGGGGCGCTCCACGCGCACCAGCACGACCGGCGCCCCCGCCTCCCGGAAGGCCGTCGCGAGTCCGAGCGTCGCCAGCACGACCTCCTTTCCGGACCGCGGAGCCAACGGCAGCTCCACGATGCGTTCCATCAGGTCGATCACGACAAGTGCGGTGCGCTGGGGCTCGAGACGCGTCATGGGCACACCTTAAGTACCCTGCCGCGCGTGCGCAGGGTCTCGCGGCCATCGGGTGCACCTACGCTCGGCCCACCTCGGTGTTCAGCCGCCGGCCGCTCCCTGCGCGGCCGTCTCGCGGGCCCAGCGGTAGTCGGCCTTGCCGCTGGGGGAGCGCTGGATGAGGGGGGTGATGACGAGGCTGCGCGGCACCTTGTAGCCGGCGAGACGGGCCCGGCAGTGGGTCTGGATCTCCTCCAGGGAGGGCGCCGGAGCGCCTTCGCGCAGCTGGACGACGGCCGATACGTGGTGGCCCCACTTCGGGTCGGGGACGCCTGCGACCAGGGCGTCGTACACGTCGGGGTGGGCCTTCAGCGCCTCCTCGACCTCCTCCGGGTAGACCTTCTCGCCGCCGGTGTTGATGCACTGCGAGCCGCGTCCGAGCACGGTGACGATGCCCTCGTCGTCGACGGTGGCCATGTCGCCGAGCAGCACCCAGCGCTCGCCGTCGCGCTCGAAGAAGGTCTGGGCGGTCTTGCCGGGGTCGTTGTAGTAGCCGAGGGGCACGTGCCCGCGCAGCGCGATGCGCCCGGGTTCCCCGGGGGCCACGGGCCCCAGGGAGGCGGGGTCGACGACGGCGATGTGCGCGCTGACGCGCAGCCGGAAGCCCCTGCGCGGACCGGAGTCGTCCGTGGCGGTGCCGTTGAAGCCGGACTCGGACGAGCCGAAGTTGTTGAGGATCATGCAGTTCGGGGCGAGCGCCTGGAACTGCGCGCGCACGGTCTCGGAGAGGATCGCGCCGGAGCTGGAAAGGCTGAACAGCGAGGAGACGTCGGTGTCCTTGAGCGGTCCGGCCAGGACGTCGGCGAGGGGGCGCAGCATGGCGTCGCCGACCAGCGAGACGCTGGTGACCTTCTCGCGCTCGATCGTGCGCAGCACCTCCACGGGGGCGTACTTGCTGTGGACGACGACCTTCTGGCCGTAGTGGAAGCCGATGAAGGCGGTCAGCGTGGAGGTGCCGTGCATCAGCGGCGCGGTGGGGAAGAAGACCAGGCCCTCGCCGCCGGCCGCGACCCGTTCGGCGAGTTCCTCGGGGCGGGAGACGGGGACGCCGGTGGGGGCGCCGCCGCCCATGCCGGAGAAGAAGAGGTCCTCGTGGCGCCACATGACGCCCTTGGGCATGCCGGTCGTGCCGCCGGTGTAGATGACGAAGCGGTCGTCGGCGGAGCGGGCGGGGAAGTCGCGGGCGGGCGATCCGGAGGCCTCGGCGTCGGCGAAGCCGACCGGTGCGACGGCGGGTTCGGGCGCGTCGGGTGGCGCGTCGCCGACCCGTATCAGGTGGCGCAGCCGATCGGTACGGGGCAGGGCCGCCGCGACGCGGCCGGTGAACACGGCGTCGAAGACGAGCGCCGTGAGGTCGGCGTCGCGGTAGAGGTAGACGAGCTCGTCCGCCACGTAGCGGTAGTTGACGTTGACCGGGACGGCGCGGATCTTCATGCAGGCCAGCGCCGTCTGCAGGTACTCGACGCCGTTGAGGAGGTGCAGGCCCACGTGTTCGCCGGGGGCGACGCCGTGCGCCGCCAGGTGGTGCGCCAGGCGGTTGGCCGCCGCGTCGAGCTGCGCGTACGTGAGCCGGCGCTCGGCCCCCGTGCCGGGGTGGTCGAGATGCACCAGCGCCTCGCGGCCGGGCACGGTGTCGGCGACCGACTCGAAGAGGTCGGCAAGGTTGTACTCCACGGCTCCTCCTCACCGGGGCCGGGGGACCGGGTGCGCTACCGGCTCCCAGCCGGTCATCAGAGCACCCCGCAGGGGGGCTGTGAAGGGGTCCCGCGGCAAGAATCTGACTGACAGTCAGAAAAGTATTGAACTCGACCTGCGCCTACTGCAACCTGTTCTAGGTCCGGTACGCGACGCGGGAGGACGACGATGGGCGGCACCGAACACCTCACGGTGGAGCGCGTCGGCGCGACACTCGTACTGACCCTCAACCGGCCGGAGGCGCGCAACGCGCTCTCCCTGCCGATGCTCGTGGGCCTCCACGACGGCTGGCTGGAGGCCGACCAGGACGACGCGATCCGCTCCGTGGTCCTCACCGGCGCCGGCGGAGCCTTCTGCTCCGGCATGGACCTCAAGGCACTCGCCGCGAACGGCGGCATGGCGGGGCAGCAGTACCGGGAGCGGCTCACCGCCGACCCCGACCTGCACTGGAAGGCGATGCTGCGCCACCACCGCCCCCGCAAGCCGGTGATCGCCGCCGTCGAGGGGCCCTGCGTGGCCGGCGGCACCGAGATCCTCCAGGGCACCGACATCCGCGTCGCGGGCGAGAGCGCGGTCTTCGGCCTGTTCGAGGTGCGCCGCGGCCTCTTCCCCATCGGCGGCTCCACCGTCCGCCTCGCCCGCCAGATACCGCGCACGCACGCCCTGGAGATGCTGCTCACCGGCCGTCCCTACACCGCCGCCGAGGCCGAGCGGATCGGGCTGATCGGCCACGTGGTCCCCGACGGCACCGCCCTGGACAAGGCGCTGGAGATCGCCGCACTGGTCAACGCCAACGGCCCGCTGGCCGTCGAGGCCGTCAAGGCCTCGGTCTACGAGACCGCGGAGATGACCGAGGCCGAGGGACTGAGGTCCGAACTGGAGCGCGGCGGGCCCGTCTTCGCCACCGCCGACGCCAAGGAGGGCGCCAGGGCCTTCGGCGAGAAGCGCCCGCCCGTCTACCGCCGCGCCTGACACGGGAGGTCATCACCGCCATGCCCGAACCGCTCACCGCGCCCCTCGTCGTCGAGTTCCCCTTCACCCGCTCCCTCGGCCCGGTGCAGAGCGCCTTCCTCACCGGGTTGCGCGAGCGGACCGTCCTCGGTGTGCGCACCGGGGACGGGCGGGTGCTCGTGCCGCCCGTCGAGTACGACCCGGTCACCGCCGAGGAACTGCGCGACCTCGTCGAGGTCGGCACCACCGGCACCGTCACGACCTGGGCCTGGAACCCGTCGCCGCGGCCGCAGCAGCCGCTGGCCACCCCCTTCGCCTGGGTGCTGGTCCGCCTCGACGGCGCCGACACCGCGCTGCTGCACGTCCTGGACGCACCCGGCCCGGAGGCGGTGCGCACCGGCATGCGCGTCCGCGTCCGCTGGGCCGGACGGCGCACCGGCGCCGTCACCGACATCGCGTGCTTCGAACCCGCCGCGGACGACGCCGCCGCCGGGGAGACCGTGGCGACCGCGCACACCGGCGCCTTCGCCGAACCCGTCACCGGCATCATCGTGCCCGCCCGGCTGGAGTACACCTACGCCCCGGGCCGGGCCCAGAGCCGCTACCTCGCCGCCCTCGCCGGGCACCGCACCGTCGGCGAGCGGTGCCCCTCCTGCCGCAAGGTCTACGTCCCGCCCCGGGGGGCATGCCCCACCTGCGGCGTCGCCACGAACGAACAGGTCGAGGTCGGCCCGCGCGGCACGGTCACCACCTTCTGCATCGTCAACATCAAGGCCAAGGGCGCCGACATCGAGGTGCCCTACGTCTACGCCCACATCGCCCTCGACGGCGCCGGCCTCGCCCTGCACGGACGCATCGGCGGCATCCCGTACGACCAGGTGCGCATGGGCCTGCGCGTGGAGCCCGTCTGGACCGGCGACGGACGCTACCCCGACCACTACCGGCCCACCGGCGAGCCCGACGCCGACTACGACGCCTACAAGGAGCTGCTGTGACCACGGCGACCAGTCCGCAGGCGCGCCGGGAGGTGGCCATCGTGGCCTTCGCCCAGACCCGCCACGTGCGCGACAGCGCAACCCTCTCCGAGGTCGAGATGCTGATGCCGGTGCTGCACGAGGTGCTGGACCAGGTCGGCCTCACCGCGGGGGAGATCGGCTTCACCTGCTCGGGCTCCTGCGACTACCTGGCGGGCCGGGCCTTCTCCTTCACCATGGCGCTCGACGGGGTCGGGGCCTGGCCGCCGATCTCCGAGTCGCACGTGGAGACCGACGGAGCCTGGGCGCTGTACGAGGCCTGGGTCAAGCTCCTCACCGGCGAGGCCGACACCGCCCTGGTCTACTCCTACGGCAAGTCCTCGCCGGGGCGGCTGCGGGACGTGCTGACCCGCCAGCTCGACCCCTACTACCTGGCGCCGCTGTGGCCCGACTCCGTCGCCCTGGCCGCGCTCCAGGCCCAGGCGCTGATCGACGCGGGCGACACGGACGAAACCGCGCTCGCCGCCGTCGCCGGCCGCAGCCGGACCGCCGCCGGGAGCAATCCGTACGCCCAGGAGTCCGGCGACCGGCCGCAGGGCGCGTACGTGGTGCGGCCGCTGCGCCGGGGCGACTGCCCGCCGGTCGGCGACGGCGCGGCCGCGGTGGTGCTGGCCGCCGGGGACACCGCCCGGCGGCTGTGTGAGCGCCCCGCCTGGATCCGCGGCATGGACCACCGCATCGAGGCCCACGCGCTCGGCGTCCGCGACCTCACCGACTCACCCTCCGCCCGGCTGGCCGCGGAACGCGCCGGGGCCTTCGACGCACCCGTCGACACCGCGGAGCTGCACGCCCCCTTCACCTCCCAGGAGGTCGTGCTCCGCAAGGCACTCGGCCTGGGGGACGACGTCACGGTCAACCCCTCGGGCGGCCCGCTCACCGCGAACCCCGTGATGGCCGCCGGCCTGATCCGGCTCGGCGAGGCCGCCGCCCGCATCCACCGCGGCGAGTCCCGCCGCGCGCTCGCCCACGCCACGTCCGGGCCCTGCCTGCAGCAGAACCTGGTCGCCGTCCTGGAAGGGGAGGACCGATGAGCGCGGTGACCGGCAAGGAACCCGTCGCGGTCGTCGGCGTCGGCCAGACCCACCACACCTCGGCGCGGCACGACGTCTCCATCGCGGGACTCGTCCGCGAGGCGGCGCAGCGTGCCCTGGTGGACGCCTCGATGACCTGGGCGGACGTCGACGCGGTCGTCATCGGCAAGGCCCCGGACTTCTTCGAGGGCGTGATGATGCCCGAGCTGTACCTCGCCGACGCCCTCGGCGCGGTCGGCAAGCCCATGATGCGGGTGCACACCGCGGGTTCCGTGGGCGGCTCCACCGCGCTCGTCGCGACCAGCCTGGTGGCCGCGCGGGTGCACCGCACCGTCCTGACGCTCGCCTTCGAGAAGCAGTCCGAGTCCAACGCGATGTGGGGGCTGTCGCTGCCCGTCCCCTTCCAGCAGCCCCTGCTGGCCGGGGCGGGCGGGTTCTTCGCGCCGCACGTGCGCGCCTACATGCGGCGCACCGGCGCGCCCGACACCGTGGGCGTCCTCGTCGCGTACAAGGACCGGCGCAACGCGCTGAGGAACCCGTACGCCCATCTGCACGAGAAGGACATCACCCTGGAGAAGGTGCGTTCCTCGCCCATGCTCTGGGACCCGATCCGCTACTCCGAGACGTGCCCGTCCTCCGACGGCGCCTGCGCGATGGTGCTCACCGACGGGGCGGGCGGGCGCCGCGCCCCCGGACCGGTGGCCTGGGTGCACGGCGGGGCGATGCGCAGCGAGCCCACGATGTTCGCGGGCAAGGACTTCGTCAGCCCCCGGGCCGGACGCGACTGCGCGGCCGACGTCTACCGGCAGGCGGGCATCACCGATCCGCGGCGGCAGATCGACGCCGTGGAGATGTACGTGCCCTTCTCCTGGTACGAGCCGATGTGGCTGGAGAACCTCGGCTTCGCCCAGGAGGGCGAGGGCTGGAAGCTCACCGAGTCGGGGGTGACGGAGCTCGACGGCGACCTGCCCGTCAACCCTTCGGGTGGTGTGCTGTCCACCAATCCGATCGGCGCCTCGGGGATGATCCGCTTCGCCGAGGCGGCCCTCCAGGTGCGCGGCACGGCGGGCGGGCACCAGGTGGACGGGGCACGGCTGGCGCTGGGCCACGCCTACGGCGGGGGTTCGCAGTTCTTCTCCATGTGGGTGGTCGGATCGGGACACCCCGGAGAGTGAAGCGGGCATGAACCGGTACCGGGTCCGGGCAGGTTCTTCCATGACCTGTCCGGGCCCCGGCACGGTCGCTAGGCTGGCCCGGACGACGGAGTCGGGAGGAGAGCGGACGTGGCCGAGAGCACGATCGGATCGCCGTTGGCCAACGGGAAGAAGCCGCAGCTTGATCTGGCCAACGCAACATGGCAGTCGAGCAGCCAGGGCACAGGAGACGTCCAGATCGCCTTCGTCGAGGGCTACATCGCCATGAGGGACGGCCGGAGCCCCGAGGGGCCCTCGCTGATCTTCACCCCGGCGGAATGGCGGGCCTTCGTCCTCGGTGCCCGCGACGGCGAGTTCGACCTCACCTGACGGAAGCTCACGGGCGTGTCCGGCAGCCCGTCCCGTCCACGACGACGGGCTGCCGGCGCACCCGGCCCGGCGCGCCCCGGAGGCCTTGGTGTCCCCGGTTCCGCGCCCGCGGTAGGTCCCCGGGGAATGCACCTGACAGGTCGTCGTATGGCTACCGGTCCGGCATGTACCGGGGGCATCACGGTGACGCGTTCCCGCACGTGGGCGCACCTGATCGAGCAGGGTCGATCATTCCGCGGACGATTGTGAACAGCCGTCACCACTTCGCATTTATGTACTCACGCAGGGTCCCTGGTGGCGTACGCTGAGGTGCCATCGGACAGGTGTCCGAGCATCACCGGCGCGCCCCGGCGCGCGCCGGATCAGGGGCAGGGGGTGCACTATGGCGCGGCGCACACCGAAGTCCCGGCGACCGCTCCTCGAACGCGAGGTCGAGCTCGTGGCCGTCGACGAGGCGCTGGCCGAACTCACGGGCATACGGGCCGAGGGGGACCACCCCCGCGCCGGCACACGGCGCGGCGGCGTGCTCGCCTTCGCGGCCCCCGCGGGCCTCGGCAAGACGACCCTGCTCGCGGAGACCCGGCGCCGGGCCTCCGCCCTCGGCTGCACCGTCCTGTACGCCCGCGGCGGCGACCAGGAACAGGGCGTCGCCTTCCACGTCGCCCGCCAGCTGCTGCAGCCGCAGCTCGCCGGAGCCGGTGACGGGGTGCTCCGCACCACCCTCGGCAGCTGGTACGGCATCGTCGGCCCCGCCCTGGGGCTGTGCACCGACGGCGAGGGCGCGCCCCCGGACCCGCAGGGCCTCGCGGACGGACTCGACTGGGTCCTCACCCACATCGCCGTCCGGCGTGCCCCCGTGGTCCTCGTGCTCGACGACGCCCACTGGGCCGACCCCGAGTCCCTGGGCTGGCTGGCCGCCTTCGCACCGCGCGCCGAGGAACTCCCCATGCTCGTCGTCGTGGCCTACCGCCCCGACGAACTCCCCGCCCACGCCGAGGCGTTCCGCGGCCTGCCCGACCGCTCCGGCACCCGCCCGCTCGGCCTGGAACCGCTCAGCGCCGCCGCCATCGGCCGGCTCATCCGCGACGCCGTGGGCGACCACGCCGACGACGCGTTCTGCCGCGAGGCCTGGGCCGTCACCGCCGGCAACCCCTTCGAGGCCGTGGAACTCACCGCCAAGGTCCTCGACCGGGCGCTGCGCCCCGACGAGTCCAGCGCGCACCTCCTGCGCGACCTCGCCGCCGCCGCCAAGGGCAGCGGACTCATCGCCCGCCTGGAACGCCTGGGCACCTCCACCGTCCGCATGGCGTGGGCCGCGGCCGTCCTCGGCACGTCCATCTCGCCGGCGATCGCCGCGAGCGTGGCGGGCCTGGGCGGCGAGGAGGCCGCCGACGCCGCGGACCGGCTCCGCAAGGCCCGCATCCTCACCGGCAGCGACGTCCTGGAGTTCGTCCACCCCCTCATCGCCACCGCCGTGTACCGGGCGATCCCCGACGCCGTCCGGGTCGCCCTGCACGGACAGGCCGCCTGGTCCGTCGTGGACGCCGGGCTCGGACCCTCCGCCGCCGCCCGCCACCTGCTGGAGACCCACCCCGAGGGCGACCCCTGGGTCGTCGGCCAGCTGCGCCAGGCCGCCCGGGACACCGCCCGGGCCGGCGCCCCCGACGCGGCCCGCCGCTACCTCGCGCGGGCCCTGCGCGAGCCGCCCCCGTTCGAGGACCGGGCCGCCGTGCTGTTCGAGCTCGGCTGCTCCTCCCTGCTCACCGAGCCGGCGACCACCGTCAACCATCTGCGCGCCGCGCTCGAGGAGCCCGTCGTCGACCCGGCGCTGCGCGACGCGATCACCTACCGGCTCTCCCAGGCGCTGGCCCACTCCGACCGGCTCGGCGAGGCCGCGGACACCGTCGGACAGGCCGCCCGGACCGCCACCAACGCGCGGGCCCGGTTGCGGATGCAGGAAGAGCAGTTCATGTGGGACGCCTTCCGCTCCGACGAACCCGACTCCCCGGCCCGCTCCCGCCGGCTGGCCCGCCTGGCCGACCGGCTGACCGGACGCGACCTGACCGAGCGCTACATCATCGGCCTGCGCGCCTGGGACGCCACCCTTCGCGGCGAGCCCGCCGATACCGCGCTGCGGCACTCCGACCGCGCCCTGGACGGCGGACTGCCCTGGGCCAGCGAGGACTTCGGCTTCGAGGTCCCGGTCCTCGTCGCGATGACGTACATGTACGCCGACCGGCCCGGCCGCGCCGAGGAGCTCTTCGCCGCCGGCATCGGCGACTACGAGCGCCAGGGATGGCGCGGCGCCCACCTCGCCTTCGGCTACTCCCTGCTCGGGTACGTGCGTTACCGCCGCGGACGCCTCGCCGAGGCCGAGGACTTCGCCCGCGACGGCCTGCGGCTCGCCGACCGCGTCGGCCGCGGCACCCCGGTCGTCTGGTACACCGTGGCGATCCTCGTCGAGATCCTGCTCGCCCGGGGCCGGCTCCGCGAGGCCGCGGCCCTCGCCGAGGAGTACGACTTCTGCGAGCCCTTCCCGGCGGCCGTCACCTTCCCCGACGCCCAGACCGTCTACGGCGAACTGCTGCTCGCCCGGGGCATGGTCAACGAGGCCATCGCCCAGCTCGAGTCGTGCGGCCGCCGGCTCGACCCGCGGGGCATCCGCAATCCCGCCTGGTCCCCGTGGAAGCTCCACCTCGCGCTCGCCGAGGCCCGGGACACCCCGGAGCGGGCCCGTGCCACCGCCGCCGACGCCGTCGAACGCGCCCGCCAGTACGGCACCGCTTCGTCGATCGGCCAGGCGCTGCGGGTCTCCGCCGAGGTGGCCGCGGAATCCGACCGGCTCAAGCTGCTGCAGGAGGCGGTCACGCACCTGGAGCGCTCACCGGCCGGCTACGAGCTGGCCCGGGCCCTGGTCGACCACGGTGCCGCCCTGCGCCGCGAGGCCCGGCTCCACGAGGCGGCCGAGCAGCTCTACCGGGGCCTGGAGACCGCCGTCCACTGCGGAGCCGACCAACTGGCCGAGCGCGCCCGCGACGAACTCGCCGCCGCCGGACTGCGCCCACGCAGGCTCCGTACGACGGAGACCGACGCCCTCACCGCCCAGGAACGGGTGGCCGCCTCGCGGGCCGCCCGCGGTGAGGACGACGAGCAGATCGCCGCAGGTCTGGACACCGACGTGGAGGGCGTCACCCGTCTGCTCTCCGCCGTCTACCGCAAGATCGGCACCGACCGGGCGGGCCTGTCCCGGGCGCTGACCCCGTAGCGACGCGACCCCGGGCACACGGGCGGCCCGGGGACCGTACGATGGGCGCATGTCGTTCCTCCGCCGCCGCAGCGCCGCAACGCCCACAGGGCCGGAATTCGACGTCCTGGCCATGGACCCGGGCGACTGGCCGGGCGAACTCGGCGCCGGGCTGCTGCCCGGGGAGGACGGTAGTTGCCAGGGCATCTTCCTGCGCTACGACCTCTTCGGCGGGCGCGGGCCCGCCATGCTGATCGGCAACCTCCCCGAGGGCTCGCCCGCCCGCGACCTCGAAGAGGGCCAGATCCCCTTCGAGGTCGCCCAGCTGCTGCTGGCCCTCGGCAACGACGAGCCGGTCGAGGTCGTCGGCACCGAGGACACCCCGGTCATGCACGGTGACAACCTGCTGATCGTGCGCAAGGTGAAGCTCTCCGAGGGGCGCATCGCCTGCACGCAGTTCGACCGCAGCGACGGCGTCCAGGTCACCATCGCGACCTGGGACCGCCCGATCACCGACGACCTCTACCAGTTGCTCAAGCCCCTCCCCGCGGAGATGTTCCAGCAGGGCTGAGCGGGGCCCAGGAGGGCCGCAGGGTCACGTCCTCGGCCTTGACCCAGGCCACCCGGTGGCCGAACTGGATCTCGTAGTAGAGCTGCTCCCCGCGCACCACCACGTGCTGGGAGGCGTCGAAGGTGACCGCCCGGTAGTACTCGCCGTGCGTCGCCAGGCCCACCGCGTAGCTCTGGCCCGCGAGCAGCTTGTACGGCAGCGGGGAGTCCGGCTGCACCGGGACGCCCGCGGGGTAGGCGGACGCCTCCGGGTAGGCGCGCCCGTACACCGGGACCTCGGCTCGGCCCTCCTTCGGCGTGACCAGCCGGCCCGTGGCCGGCAGGGCGGTCCGGTGCGCCCTGGGGTCGTGGAACCAGGCCTTCTGGCCCAGGTACCAGATCGCCGTCCAGTCCCCGCGCCGCCCGGCCACCGCGAACTGCTGGCCGGTCGAGGCACGGGCGCCGGTGTCGTTCACCCCGGTCGTGGAGGGGGCCTCCCCGTGCAGACCGACGTCCTTGACGAGCGGGGCGTCCTCGCGGGGCTCGGTGTGGAGCCGGACGGCCGTGGAACCGTGGGACGGGCAGGTGTCACCGGCGCTCGCGCACCCCGTGTAGACGGGCCGGTTGGAGACGTAGTCCGGGTCGATCGTCACCAGGGCGCTGCCCGGCCTGGCGGTCTGCCGGAAGGGCGCTCCCAGGAGCTGGAAGTAGTGCGCCCAGTCCCAGTACGGGCCGGGGTCGGTGTGCATCCCCGGGATGTTCGCGGGGGTCGGTCCCGGGACGTTGTCGTGGCCCAGGATGTGCTGCCGGTCCAGCGGGATGCCGTAACGCCCGGCCAGGTAGCGGACCAGCCGGGCCGACGCCCGGTACATGGCCTCGGTGTACCAGGCGCCGGGATCGGTGAGGAAGCCCTCGTGCTCGATGCCGACGGACTTGGCGTTGACGTACCAGTTGCCCGCGTGCCAGCCGACGTCCTTGGTCCTCACGTGCTGGTCGACGTGGCCGTCCGCGGAGCGGATCGAGTAGTGCCACGCCAGGTAGTCCGGCTTCTGCACCAGCTGGAGCGTGGTGTCCCAGGTGGCCTCGGTGTCGTGGACGACGATGTAGTCGATCTTCTGGTCGTGCGGGCGGTCGGCGAGGTCGTGGTTGCCGTAGTCGCCCGTGCCGTACTCCTCGTACGGGGCCGGGAGCCATTCGCACGCGATCGTGCGCGGGCACTCCGTCCCGTCCGCGGCGACGGTGCGCAGACCCAGGGAGCGGAGCTGGGCGGTCTCCGGCGCGAGCCCGGGGTGCGCGGCGAGGGCGAGGCCCTCCCCGTCGTCCGTTGTGCGCTTGACACCCTCACGGATGACCTGGAAGACGTCGTCGGCGAAGACCGACGCCGTGGCGGTGTCGTCGGCGCCCGAGTAGCGCGCCACCGCGCCGTACCAGCGGGCCGGGTCCGAACTCAGGGGTGCGCCCAGCGACTTCTGGGCCTGGGCCAGCAGCGCCGCGCCCCCCTCGACGTTGGCCGCCGGGTCCTCGCGCAGCTCCTCGGCGCTCAGCCCGGTCAGCCCGGCGGCGCGGTCCAGCGTGGTGAGCGTCGAGGGCAGCGCACGGGTGTCCGCGGCGGGCAGCCCCACGTCGGCGAGGGGACGTCCCACGTCGCCGCGCGGGTCGTCACCGCCATCACCCCGCCGGGGCACATCGGTGAGCGCCGTCCGGGCGTCCGTGAGGTGCATGGGGCCGTATCCGGCGGTGACGCTGGGCAGTCCGCGGTGGGTGTCCCAGCGCGACTCCAGGTAGGCCACGCCCATCAGCACGCTCTCCGGGACGTGATGACGTTCCGCGGCGTCCTGGAAGGCCTGCCGGAGCGGCGCGTCCCGCTCCTGCGGGGCCGCGCCGGCCGCGGGCAGCGGCGACAGCGCGGAGAGCAGGGCGCCGACGGCCACGGTGACCGTTGCGGCGGTGACGACCTTGCGCGGGCGTCTCGCGTTGTGGGGGGTTCCTCGCACTGCAGCCTCCTGTGGTGACGCACGGGGCCGTTCGGCACCACAGAGGTATCCGTTGGTCGACGATCCGTCAACTAGGCGCTGTGAAGGCTGTTTACGCATGTCAGCGCCCGTGCCGGGAGCTTTCCCCGCACGGGCGCCATGGCCTGCGGTGCGTCAGTGGACTGGACCACCGGCGGTGCCGTCCCGGCCGTGAGGCCGCCCGGGCGGCACCGCGACGGCACCGGAGGACCCTCCCCTGGTCCCCGGGTCCGCGACCGCGGTGCTCCGCCGTCCACCACGCACCGGTTCCTCCTCTTCCGCCCGGGAACCGGCCGGAAGGTCACCTCGTACCGACGGCGGCCCTGACGGCCCGCCGGGCGAGGCCCGCGTCGTCGTGCAGCCGGCGCAGCAGCAGGCGCTGCTCCTCGCCGGCCTCGGCCGCGCCCGGACCTGCCGGGATGGTGCTGCGCATCGTGCGCTGCACGGCCGTCTCGTAGGTGCGGATCTCGCGGGTGACCACCAGCATCAGGTTCACCAGGAAGGCGTCACGCGCGATCGGTCCGGCGGCCTGCGCCATCTGGCTGATCTGCCGCCGGGTGACCGGGTCGTCGCCCAGGATCATCCAGAGCACCGCCAGGTCGTAGCCGGGCAGGTACCAGCCGGCGTGCTCCCAGTCGACCAGCACCGGGCCGGCCGGGGAGAGCAGGATGTTGGAGAGCAGGGCGTCGCCGTGGTTGAACTGGCCCTGCGCGTGCGCCAGTCCGTGCAGCAGCTTCTGCAGGTCGCCCATGTCCCGGTCGGTGAGCAGTCCCAGCTCGTGGTAACGGGACAGCCGCGCCGCGTAGTCGACGGGGGCGTCGAAGATCCCGGCCGGCGGACGCCACATGTTGACCCGGGAGATCGCGCTGAGCGCCATCCGCACGTCGGCCCGCGGCGGAGCCTCCGAGGGGTGCCGCTGCAGGGCCGCGACCCGTCCGGGCATGCGCTCCAGCACGAGCGTGCAGCTCTCGGGGTCGGCGGCGATCAGCCGCGGCGCCCTGACCGGCGGCCGGTGCCGTACGAACGCCCGGTACGCGCCGATCTCGTGCCGGTACCGCTCCACCCAGGCGGGGGAGTGGTCCAGCAGGCACTTGGCGACCGCGGGGGCACGGCCGGAGGTGCCGACCAGCAGCACCGAGCGGCCGCTGCGCCGCAGCATCTGGACGGGCGTGAACTCGGGACAGATGCGCTGCACCGAGGCGATGGCCGAGCGCAGCTGCGCGCCTTGGGGACCGGTCAAGTCGAGCCTCCCGCTGAGCGGGTGGGAGGTTCCCGGCGCGCCCCTGCGCGGAGCGGGCAGCACCGGACGAGGACGTATGGCGGTCCCTGTCCCGGTGAACCCCGGGAGCTGGGTCGGCCGGGGCGGTGCGGACACGGAGGACGATGCTGAATACATATGGGGAGACAGATCCCTTCGTGTGCCAACGAGCTCTTGACGAGGTGGCGGGGCCGGCGCGTGGACGGATCCGGAGCCGGAGTCGGCGTCCGGTCCCGCACCCTGGGGAATGCGGGTCCGGGCCGGCGGTCCGAACTGTCCACGCGCCGTACGCCCCTCGCGTACCAGTACGCACATGCCTCTCGAGTTGTTCAACGCTGATCGGCGTTTTTCGAAAGTTGTTCATATGCGACCGTTCGCGAGCCGGCGGTTGCCGGGCCGGGTGGCGCGTTCCTACCTGACCACCGCATGCGGGTGGCAGACCATCTGGCGCACCCTGGCGAACCATGGCGAATGCTCGCGGGGGCGCTGACCGGCCGTTAGTGTCAACAGTGCCGAGGAACCTGGGGGCTTGGATGGACAAGGAAGCCAACACACGGCTAGCGGACCTGTTCGCACTCACCGGATGGTCCAAGGGAGAGCTCGCGAGACTCGTCAACCGGCAGGCGGCGGCCATGGGCCACCCGCAGCTGGCGACGGACACCTCGCGCGTGCGCCGCTGGATCGAGACCGGGGAATCCCCCCGCGAACCCGTCCCCACCGTGCTGGCCGCCCTGTTCACCGAGCGTCTCGGCCGTGTCGTAACCATCGAGGATCTCGGGTTCGGCCGGCATCGGCGTACGGGAAGGAAGCAGGCCGTCAGCGCCGACGGACTGCCCTGGCCACCGGAGCGAACAGCCGCGGTCCTCACCGAATTCACGGGAATGGACCTCATGCTCAACCGACGCGGTCTGGTGGGCGCGGGAGCCGCGCTTGCCGCGGGTTCCGCACTCAGCAGCGCCATGTACGACTGGCTGCACACCGATCCGGCGCTCGCGGCCGACGCCCCCACCACCAACGACCCCTTCGACGCCGACGCCGTCTCCTACGACCGCTACGAGGCCGCTCCGGTCGGCTCCCATGAGATCGAGGCGCTGGAGCGCTCGGTCGAGGTGTTCCGCGCCTGGGACGCCTCCCGCGGCGGCGGACTGCAGCGCAAGGCGGTCGTCGGACAGCTCAACGAGGTGGGCGGCATGCTCGCCTACCACCACCCCGAGCACCTCAAGCGCAGGCTCTGGGGCGTGGCCGCCAACCTCGCCGTCCTGGCGGGCTGGATGTCCCACGACGTGGGCCTGGAGCCCACCGCCCAGAAGTACTTCGTCATCGCGGCGCACGCCGCGCGGGAGGGCGGGGACCGGCCCAGGGCCGGCGAGGCGCTCTCCCGCGCCGCCCGGCAGATGGTCCACCTGGGACGGCCGGACGACGCACTGGACCTGATGAAGCTGGCGCAGTCCGGCTCCGGGCAGGAGGCCCTGCCGCGCACCCGCGCCATGCTCTGCACCATCGAGGCCTGGGCACAGGCCTCCATGGGCCACGGCCAGGCGATGCGCCGCACCCTGGGCAAGGCCGAGGACCTCTTCGCCACCGACCGCGGCGACGTTCCGCCGCCGAGCTGGATGCAGATGTTCGACGAGGCCGATCTGCACGGCATGCAGGCGCTGGCGTACCGCACCCTCGCCGAGTACGAGCCGCTGGCGGCGCGGACGGCGCAGCAGCACGCCAAGCACGCGCTGGAGCTGCGGGGCAAGGGCCGCGACCGGTCCAACATCTTCGACTACATCTCGCTGGCCTCGGCCTGCTTCATCGCCGACGACCCGGAGCAGGCGGACCGCTACGCGCGACTGGCGCTGCTGACCATAAGGCAGAACTCGTCGCTGCGGACCTGGGACCGGCTGCGGGAGATGTACCGGTTGACGGCCCGCTACTCCGACTTCACCAGGATCCAGGACCTGCGTGAGGAGATCGAGATCGCGCTGCCGAGCGGCCCCAAGCGCAGGGGCCCCGCGATCTGAGCGGAGACCCATGCGGAGGACGTGGACATCGATGAGCGGGACCAGCCGACTCGACGCCGAATGAGCCGGCTCTCCCGGATGTCGTTCCCATGTCGACACATCGACATGGGAACACGTCGACAGTGGACCGGCGGGCCCGTGGATCAGCGGACCAGTGGGCCAGTGGGCCCATGGACCTCAGTGGAACTTGGCGATGAGCACGCAGGCGTCGTCCTCGCGCTCGGGGGCGCCGAGTTCCTCCACCACGATGCGCACGCACTCCTGCGGGGTGCGGGCCTGGGCGAACCTCGGCCCGAGCTCCAGCAGGCGTCGCACCGCGGTGGCCGAGTCCGCGGCCGCCCTGGCACCGGCGCGGCGCGGCAGCAGGCCGTCGGTGTGCAGCACCAGCAGGTCGCCGGGGAGCAAGCGCTCGGCGGCCTGGCCGTACTGGGCACCCGAGGTGGCGCCCAGCAGCACGCCCTCGGGCGCGTCGAGCGGTCGCCCCGTCCCGTCGCGGAACAGCAGCGGGGCGGGGTGTCCGGCCTGAGCCCACACCAAAGAGCGGTCTTCAGGGCGGTAGCGGCAGCACAGGGCGCTGCCCAGGGCGGGCTGCGCGGAGCTGTCCAGCAACTGGTTGAGCCCGCCCAGCAGCGGGGCCGGGTCCAGCCCCGTCATCGCCATGCCGCGCAGCGCGCCGAGCAGCATGGCCATGCCGGAGGTGGCGGAGACCCCGTGCCCGGTGAGGTCGCCCACGGTGAGCAGCGCGGAGCCGTCGGGCAGGTGCAGCGCGTCGTACCAGTCGCCGCCGACGAGCGCGCCGGTGGAGGACGGGAGGTAGTGGGCGGCGAGGTCGACCGTGGTGGGGCCGCCGTCCTGCGGGAACCGCAGGGAGCCGCGCCACGGCGGCAGTACGGCCTCCTGCAGCTCGACCGCCAGCCGGCGCTCGGTCTGCGCGATCTGCCGCTCGCGCTGCAGCGAGTCACGGGTCTCGCGCAGCGTCCGCTGGCTGCGGCGCAGTTCGCTGACGTCGCGGAGCACCGCCCACATGGAGGCGGTGGCGCCGATGGCGTCGAGCACCGGCTCGCCCACCATGTGCACCGTACGCACGGCACCGTCCGGGCGGACGATGCGGAACTCGCAGTCGATCGGCCGGGCGTCCACCAGGCAGCCGGTCACGGCCGCGGTGAGGGTCTGCTGGTCCTCGGCGAACAGCCAGGAGGGCAGCTCGTCCAGGGTCAGCGGCCCGTCCTCGCGGGTGCGCCCGAAGATGCGGTAGAGCTCCTCCGACCACTGGACACCGTCCGTGACCAGGTCCCACTCTGCGCTGCCGGCCCGCCCCAGGGCCTGCACGGTACCGGCGACCGGCGCGGGGACGGGGACCTCCCGGGCGGACCGGCCCGCGTAGGCGGCGCCGCCGGGCTCGCTGCCCGTCTCCCGGTCGCCGAGGACGGGGATGCCGTCCCGCAGCTGCCCGAGGTGCGCACCCAGGTCGTCGAGCTGGTGGACGGCGAGGTCGCACAGCGCGCGCTGCCAGCGCAGCTGCGGGTCCTCCTCGTCCTCGGCGGCGGCGTCACGGCGAACGGCGTCGACCTTGCCGCGCAGCTGGCGGGTCTGGGAGATGAGCGCGTCCACGGTGCCGGGCTCAGGCTTCGCGGTGGCGCGGTCCTCATGCAAATGGGGCGGCATGACGCTCTCCGAACATGTCTCCGAACCGGGCGCCGGCCTCAACGGGGCCGTACGGATGGGCCAGTCACGACTCTTGCACAAGGAGTGATGGCCCGTAAGGGTTTCTGCAATACCCGATCCGGTGGTGCTACCGGCATATGCCAGGAGCCTGGAGTGCCGCCACGCTCGGAGAACTCGGCGGAATGCCTCGGTCCGGGTAAGCTGCGGGACTCCGGCCCCGAGCGTGCCCGCGAGCCGCCCGGGTGCCGCGCAAAGGGTTTGAACCCGGGACGATCTGCGAAGATACCTCGCAGCCGGTAACGGGAAATCCCGTTGCCAACCAACTCCCCGCACCGGATGCTGACCTCATGTTCGACCCCGACATAGCGCCCAGCGGTACCCTTCTCGGCCTCCTCCAGAGAGGACGCGGGGACGGGACCCTGCACGCCCTCGCGGCGCAGCGAGCCGACGCGCTCGCCGCGCTGGAGCAGTGCGTCCTGCGCGACCCCCGTCACGACTGGCGCGTGGAGTCCCGCTCCCTCTATTACGCGCGCCTCTACTCGGAGCTCGAGGGCTCGCTCGACGGGATCGAACAGCACCTCTTCCACCCCGACGACATCATCAGCCCCGACGAGCACCGCTGCGGCCTCGCCCTGTCCGTCCTCGGTCACCTCGCCGGTTACGGCCGCCGGGACGCGGCCCTGCTGCTGCGCCGCTACGCCGCCACCGGCGGCAACTGGGAGTGGGCCCTGGACGAGCTCGCCGTACGTGACGAGGACGACGCGCTGCGTGCGCTCGGCCCGGCCGTGCTCGCCCGCTTCCCGCTCACCACGGAGGGTGACGCCCAGCTCGCCGCCGCGCTCCGCGAGGCGTACGAGCCACGGCCCTGGCGGTTGTGGGCCGAGGATCCGGACCCCGCCGTCTCCGAACGGGTGCGCAAGGCATCGGAACAGACCGCCTTCGACCGCTGGCAGCGCCAGATGCGGCCCGCCGGGCCGACACCGGGCTGGAGCGTGGGCGCCGTCCTCGAATGGGCCCAGGAAGGCCTGGCCGCCCACCCACCGCAGCAACGCGACGCCTCCGCCGCCCGCTGCCTCGCCGCCGTCGCCGGCCCCGAGGACCGCGAGGAGCTCGTCCGGGCGGCCCGCGGCGGTCCCGAGGCGGCGCGCGCGGCCGCACTCCGCCACCTCTCCGACCGCCAGGACCGCGAGGCCCTCGACCTCATCGAGGCCGCCGCCCTCAGCGAGTCCGAGCTCGTCGCCCGCGCCGCCGTCGAGTCCTTCGAGCGGATGCGCAGCATCGCCGCCCTCACCCGGGCCCGCGCCTGGTCACGCCGTGAGGACGTGCTCGGCGCGACCGCCGCCCGCATGCTCGCCTGCCGCGGCGGCGAGCAGGACGCCGACCGCGTCCTTTGCGCCCTGCGCCGCCTCGTCCAGCGCGAGGGCGCCGACGCCGAGGGCCTCGCCGTGCTCGTGGAAGGGGCCGGCCGCCTCTCCATCGAGTGCGCCGCCCCCGTCCTGCGCCACGTCTACCGCGAGACGAGCTCCTCACAGCTGCGCGGCGTCGCCGCCCACGCCCTCGCCCGCACCGACCCGAGCTTCGGCGCCGGCCTCGCCGTCGAGTGCCTGTGGGACTGCGAGGAGACCACCCGCGAACTCGCCGCCCGCACGGCCACGACCTCGGACGTCCGGGTCCTGGCCCGCCTGCGCAGCCTCGCCGCCGATCCCGCGGAGGAGGCCGAGGTCCAGACCGCGGTCCGCGGCCGCCTCAGCTCCGGCGACCCCGCGCGGTAGGCCCCGGCCCCCCGGCCGCGGGCGGGGTCGGACCTGATGTACGGGTGTGACCTGCCGCTGCTGAGTCCGGCCTTCGCCCGCGGCATCCCGCCGCGGGCGTCGACGCCGGCCGGTTCCGGAGTGGGCCTGGGCCTGGGAGCACGGCGGTCGGCGGTGCGCCGAGGACGAGCGGCCGGTCCTCGACGTATCGGCGGGGACGCGGGCGCTGCACGCCGACGGCACCAACACCCTGCTGGGCCACCACCCGGACCACCACACCGGCCGCGGTCCCCGGCGGTTCACCCCCGCCCCGCGTGCCCTGGGAGCCGTACCCGAGGACGAGGACCACGGGCCCCCCGTGGCCGCGCGGCCCGTTCCACCGCCTCGCCGAAGGACGCGGCGTCGGCCTCCCGCACGCCGACCCGACCGCCGGCCCCGTGCCCGTCGCCGGACTCGTGCCCGGACCCGCGAGCGGCGCCCGACGCCTCCCTGCCCGGCGTCCGGGGGAGACCGGGGGCCGCCGCCGCGGCCGGAAGGCCCGATCCGGAGCCAACGCTCACGGCACGTTCCCCAAGGTGAAAGATCCACGTGACCCGGACAACGCCCGGGGAGCCGACAACGTCCGTATGCGAGTAGCCATCGTCACAGAGTCCTTCCCACCCGACGTCAACGGAGTGGCCCACTGCGCGCTGCGCACGGCCGAACATCTGGTCCGCAGGGGCCACGAGCCGCTGGTGATCGCGCCGGCCGGCCCGCAGGAGTCCGCGCCGGGGGACGAACCGTGCCCCGTCGTGCGTGTGCCGTCGCTGCCACTGCCCGGCTACCCGCAGGTCAGGGTGGCGCTCCCCGGTCGCAGGACCGCGGCGGCGATCGCCGCGCACCGCGCCGAACTCGTCCACCTGGCCAGCCCGTTCATCCTCGGGGTGCGCGGCATGGCGGCGGCCACCCGGCAGCACATCCCCGCGGTCGCCGTGTACCAGACCGACCTCGCGGGGTACGCCCGCACCTACCTGAGCCGCGGCGAGAGCACCGCGTGGCGCCGCATCCGCGCCGTGCACACGGCCGCCGACCGCACGCTCGCCCCGTCCAGCGCCTCCCAGCGCGACTTGGAGGCGCACGGCGTCCCGCGCGTGCACCTGTGGCCGCGCGGCGTGGACTCCGTACGCTTCGACGCGGCCCACCGCGACGAGGCGCTGCGCCGTGAACTCGCCCCGAACGGTGAGGTCCTGGTGGGTTACATCGGCCGCCTCGCCCCGGAGAAGCACGTGGAGCTGCTGGCCGGCGCGGGCCGGCTGTCCGGGGTGAAGGTGGTCGTCGTCGGGGACGGCCCGAGCGCCCCCGGGCTGCGCGAGGCGCTGCCGGACGCGGTGTTCCTCGGCCGCCGCACCGGCCACGACCTGGCGCGGATCTACGCCTCCCTCGACGTCTTCGTCCACACCGGGCCGTTCGAGACGTTCTGCCAGACCGTCCAGGAGGCGATGGCCAGCGGGCTGCCCGTGGTCGCCCCCGCCGCCGGCGGTCCGCTCGACCTCGTCGACCACGGCCGCACCGGGCTGCTCGTGCCGCCCGGCGACGTGGACGCCGTCACCGGCGCCGTACGGCTGCTGGCCAGTGCCCCGGCCATGCGTGACCAATTCGGCGCCGAGGGGCGCGCCGACGTGGCCGCGCGCACCTGGGAGGCCGTCGGCGACCTGCTCCTGGAGCACTACGCGCAGGTGCTCGACGCCCGCACGGCGGTGGCGGCATGACCGGCCCGCTGCGCATCGTCAGGCTGGCGAACTTCGTCACGCCCACCTCCGGAGGCCTGCGCACCGCGCTGCGCCACCTCGGCGAGGGCTACCTCGCGGCCGGCCACGACCCGGTCCTGGTCGTCCCCGGCCCCGCCGCCAAGGACGAGACCACCCCCCAGGGCCGCGTCATCACCCTCCCCGGCCCCCTGGTCGCCGGTACCGGCGGCTACCGCGTCCTGACCGGCCGGGCCCGGCTGGAGGCGGTGCTGGACGGCCTCCGCCCGGACCGGCTGGAGGTCTCCGACCGCACGACGCTGCGCTGGACCGGGGAGTGGGCGCGCCGCCGCCGGGTGCCGTCCGTCATGGTGTCCCACGAGAGCGTCGACGGGGTGCTGCGCACCTGGGGTGTGCCCAGCGGCCTCGCCCAGGGCGCCGCCGACCGGCTCAACCGCCGCAGCGCGCACGTGTACTCGCGCATCGTCTGCACGACGGCCTGGGCGGCCGCGGAGTTCGAGCGGATCGGGGCCCGCAACGTCGTACGGGCGCCGCTCGGCGTCGACCTGGAGGCATGCCACCCGGCGCACCACGACCCGGAGTTGCGCGCCCGGTACGCCGGCAACGCCGAGGTGCTGCTGGTGATGTGTTCCCGCCTGTCGCCCGAGAAGCGGCCGGGACGCGCCCTGGAGGCCCTCGCCCACATGCGTCGCCAGGGCGTGGACGCCGTCCTCGTCGTCGCGGGGGAGGGGCCGATGCGCGCCCGCCTGGAGGCCCGGGCCCGGGAGGCCCGCCTGCCGGTCACCTTCGTCGGGCACGTCCCCGTCCGTCGCGCCCTGTCCGCCCTCCAGGCCACCGCCGACGTGGTCCTGGCCCCGGGCCCGGTGGAGACGTTCGGCCTGTCCGCCCTGGAGGCCCTCGCCTGCGGCACGCCGGTCGTCGCCAGCGCGCTGTCCGCGCTGCCCGACATCCTCGGCCCGGCCGGTGCCGCCGCCACCGACGACGGCCCGGCCTTCGCCGACGCCGTCGGCCACCTGCTGACCCGCCCGGAGCCCATGCGCCGCGCCATCGCCCGCGCCCAGGCCGAGCGCTACGGCTGGCCGACCGCCGTGAGCGCCTTCCTCGCCGCCCACGACGCCGCGCCCCGGCTCACCGCGCCGGAGGTCACGCCATGACGACGGGCACGCAGACGCCCACCGTGCCCGGACGTGCCAGACCCGCGGCCCACGTACCCACCGGGGTCGCGGGACCCGTCCAGGCCCAGGTGACCGCCCGGATGCCCGCCCCTGTGCCCGCCCCTGTTCCGTCCCCGGCGTCGGTCCAGGCCGCCGCCGGGTCCGCCGGCACGAGGGAGATACGTTTCGCCGCCCTCGGCGACTCGCTCACCGAGGGCCTCGGCGACCCCGTCGCCGGCGGATGGCGCGGCTGGGCGCCGCTCCTGGCGCACGGGCTGGCCGCCGAGCCCTCGGCCGTGCGCCTGCTCAACTGCGCCCGCAGCGGCGCCCTCACCAAGGACGTCGTCGAGGAGCAGCTGCCGCGCGCCCTGGACCACCGGCCGCACCTGGCCTCGGTGGTGATCGGCGCCAACGACACGCTCCGCGGCAGCTTCGACATCGATACCGTCGCCCGCCGCCTGGACACCGTCCTGGCCCAACTGCGCGCCCAAGGCGCTGAGGTGCTCACCGCCTGCCTGCCCGACCCCGGCCGCATGCTGGGTCTGCCGTGGCCGCTCGCCCGCCCGCTGGGCCGCCGGATGGCCGCGCTGAACCAGGTCGTGCACGTGCTCTCCGAGCGGTACGAGGCCGTGCACCTGCACGCCGGCCGCCATCCGTGGGCGGCCGACCGCGCCTCCTGGAGCGCGGACCGGCTGCACCCCAGCGAACTCGGTCACCGGCTGCTGGCCCGGGAGTTCCACGACCTCCTGGTCTCGCGCGGCCTGTCGGAGGGTGAACCGCCGTCCACGACCCCCGGCGGCCCGGGACCGGGCGCCGCGGCGAGCGTCTGGTGGATGGCGACCAAGGGCACGCGCTGGGTCGCCGACCGCTGCACCGATCTGCTGCCCGATCTCCTGCGGCTCGCCGGCCGGGAGACCCGGCACCGGCTGGCCGGCACCGACGGGCTGCTGGACCTGCGCTCCCGCGACGCCACCGCCGGTGCGCTGGCCCGCCTGGAAGGGACGTCCCTGGGACAATGAGGGCGTGACCGGACGCTGGGAGTTCTGGATCGACCGGGGCGGCACCTTCACCGACGTCGTCGCCAGACGGCCGGACGGCGGCCTGGAGACGTGCAAGCTGCTCTCCCACGACCCCGGGCACTACCGGGACGCCCCCGTCGAGGGCATCCGGCGCATGCTGGGCCTGGACCCCGGCGAACCCGTGCCCGCCGACCGGATCTCCGCCGTCAAGATGGGCACCACGGTCGCCACCAACGCCCTCCTGGAACGCAAGGGAGAGCCGACCGTCCTCGTCGTCACCGAGGGCTTCCGTGACGCGCTGCGCATCGCGTACCAGAACCGGCCGCGGCTCTTCGACCGCCAGATCGTCCTCCCCGAGGCGCTCTACGAGCGCGTCATCGAGGTCCCCGAACGCATCGGCGCGCACGGCGAGGTCATCCGCCCCCTCGACCCGGCCGCCACCAAAGCGGCCCTGCGTCAGGCGCGCCGGGACGGCCTGACGAGCGTCGCCGTCGTCCTGCTGCACGGCTACCGCCATCCCGCCCACGAGCAGGCCGTCGCGCGGGCGGCCCGCGAGGCCGGGTTCGACCAGATCAGCTGCTCGCACGAGGTGAGCCCGCTGATCAAGCTGGTCCCGCGCGGCGACACCACCGTGGTGGACGCCTACCTGTCGCCGATCCTGCGCCGTTACGTTGACGAGGTGGCCGCCGAACTGCGGGGCGTCCGGCTGATGTTCATGCAGTCCAACGGCGGGCTCCGCGAGGCCGGTCACTTCCGGGGCAAGGACGCCGTGCTGTCCGGCCCGGCCGGGGGAGTGGTCGGCATGGCCCGTACGTCCCGGCAGGCCGGGTTCGACCGGGTCGTCGGCTTCGACATGGGCGGAACCTCCACCGACGTCTCCCACTGGGCGGGCGAGCTGGAACGCGTCCTCGGCACCCAGGTGGCGGGCGTACGGATGCGCGCGCCCATGATGAACATCCACACGGTGGCGGCGGGCGGCGGCTCCGTCCTCCACTTCGACGGGCAGCGCTACCGGGTCGGCCCCGACTCCGCGGGTGCCGACCCGGGCCCCGCCTGCTACCGCCGCGGCGGTCCGCTGACCGTGACCGACGCCAATGTGATGCTCGGCCGTGTCCAGGCGGAGCACTTCCCGGCCGTGTTCGGCCCCGACGGCGACCAGCCGCTGGACACCGAGGCCGTCCGCGCCGGCTTCGCGCGCCTCGCCGAGGAGTCCGCGGCCGCGACCGGCGACCGCCGCACCCCGGAGGAGGTCGCCGCGGGCTTCCTGGAGATCGCCGTCCTGAACATGGCCAACGCCGTCAAGAAGATCTCCGTGCAGCGCGGCCACGACATCACGCGCTACGCCCTCACCAGCTTCGGCGGAGCCGGCGGCCAGCACGCCTGCGCGGTCGCCGACGCCCTGTCCGTCGACACGGTCATCGTGCCCCCGCTGGCCGGTGTGCTGTCCGCGTACGGGATCGGCCTGGCCGACGCCACCGCCATGCGCGAGCGCTCCGTGGAGACCGGACTCGGCGAGGACGGGCTGCCCGCCCTGCGCAACGCCCGCGACGAGCTCGACGGCCTGGCCCGCGCGCAACTGCGCGAGGACGGGGTCCCCGACGACACCGTCGAGACCGTCACCCGCGTCCACGTCCGCTACGCGGGCACCGACGCGGCGCTCCCGGTGCCGATGGGCACGGTCGACGCCATGCGCGAGGCGTTCACCGCCGACCACCGCGCCCGGTACGCCTTCACCATGGACAAGCCCCTGGTCGTCGAGGCGGTCTCGGTCGAGGCCGTCGGCTCCGCGGGCGCGCCCGGACGTCACCACGTGGAGCCGCCGGCCCGCGAGGGCCCCCTGCGACCGGCCGCCGAGGTGTCGCTGTACACGGAGGGCCGGCGGCAGGCCGGCCCGCTGTTCCGCCGGGACGGGATGCGCCCGGGCGACACCGTGGACGGGCCCGCCGTGATCGCCGAGGCCGACGCGACGACCGTGGTCGACCCCGGCTGGCGGGCCGCGGTGGGCGAGCACGGCCACCTCCTGCTCACCCGGGTGCGGCCGCGGCCCGGCCGGGTGGCGGTCGGCACCGAGGTCGACCCGGTGATGCTGGAGATCTTCAACAACCTCTTCATGTCGATCGCCGAGCAGATGGGGGTGCGCCTGGAGAACACCGCCCACTCCGTCAACATCAAGGAACGCCTGGACTTCTCCTGCGCCCTGTTCGACCCCGAGGGCAACCTGATCGCCAACGCCCCCCACATCCCCGTCCACCTCGGCTCCATGGGCGAGTCCATCAAGGAGGTGCTGCGGCGGAACGAGGGCACCATGCGTCCGGGCGACGCCTACGCCGTCAACGACCCGTACCACGGGGGCACCCACCTGCCCGACGTCACCGTCGTCACCCCCGTCTTCGACGAGGAGGGGCGGTCGCCGCTCTTCCTCGTCGCCTCGCGCGGCCACCACGCCGAGATCGGCGGCCTCACCCCCGGCTCCATGCCCGCCTTCAGCCGCACCGTGCACGAGGAGGGCGTCCTCTTCGACAACTGGCTCCTGGTGCGCGACGGCCGCCTGCGCGAGGAGGAGACCCGCGCCCTGCTCACCGGCGCCACCCACCCCTCGCGCGACCCGGACACCAACATCGCCGACCTGCGCGCCCAGGTCGCCGCGAACGAGAAGGGCATCGCCGAGCTGCGGCGCATGACCGCGCAGTTCGGCCTCGACGTCGTGCACGCCTACATGCGGCACGTGCAGGACAACGCCGAGGAGTCCGTGCGGCGCATCGTCGCGGGCCTGGACGACGGCGACTGCGCGTACGAGACCGACAACGGCGCGGTGGTCCGCGTCGCCGTCCGCGTCGACCGCGCGGCGCGCTCCGCCGTCCTGGACTTCAACGGCACCTCGCCGCAGCAGGAGGGCAACTTCAACGCGCCGCGGTCCGTGGTCATGGCCGCCGTGCTCTACGTCTTCCGCACCCTCGTCGCCGACGACATCCCGCTCAACAGCGGCTGCCTGAAGCCGCTGGACGTCCGCGTCCCGGAGGGCTCGATGCTGGCCCCGGAATACCCTGCGGCCACCGTCGCCGGCAACGTGGAGACCTCCCAGGCCGTCACGGGGGCCCTGTACGCCGCGCTCGGCGTGCAGGCCGAGGGCTCCGGCACGATGAACAACGTCACCTTCGGCAACGACCGGGTGCAGTACTACGAGACCGTCGCCAGTGGTTCCGGGGCGGGTGAGGGCTTCGACGGCGCCGACGCCGTCCAGACCCACATGACGAACTCCCGGCTCACCGACCCCGAGATCCTCGAGTGGCGCTACCCCGTCCGCGTCGAGGGCTTCGCCCTGCGCGAGGACAGCGGCGGCGACGGCCGGTGGCACGGGGGCCGGGGGGCCGTCCGCCGCATCCGCTTCCTGGAACCCATGACGGTCGCCGTGCTGTCCGGCCACCGGCGGGTCGCCCCGTACGGCCTGGCCGGCGGCGGGCCCGGCGCCCTGGGCGAGAACCGGATCGAGCGCGCCGACGGCTCCGTCACCCCGCTCGGCGGCGTCGACTCCGCCGACGTCGGGCCCGGTGACGTCCTGGTCGTCGCGACGCCCGGCGGGGGCGGCTACGGGGCCGCCGGCGGCCGAGGGTCCCGGGCGCGGGGCTGCCCGGACCGCGCCGTTTGGGATGATGTCGGTCCGAGCGCCTAGTCTGTGCGTCGTGACCACGACCGTTCCGCACCAGCTCAGCGGCGGTGTCCGGCCCGCGCCGGGGCCGGCGGCGGACGAGGGCCTGGCCCGCCGGCTCAAGGCCCTGGCCTGCACCGCGCCGCTGCACGACCTCGACGTGCGCAAGGCCAACCTCGCGGGCGAGTACTCGGTGTACGCGATGGCGGAGGTGGCCCTGGCCGCCATCGACCTGGTCACGCTCAACATGGACTTCGACACCGGTGCCGACCACGACCAGATAATCTCCCGCCTGCTGCCGCGCATCGCCGCCCAGGCCCCCGGCCGTCCCGCCGCCGAGCACGAGCGGGTGGGCCGCTGGGTCCTGGAGAACCTGATCAACGTCGGCAGCGTCGACCGCGGCTTCCGCGCCGTCTACGGCACCTTCGGCCCCGACGGGGCGTACGTCCGCCGCGACTACGACTTCAAGCTGATCGAGGAGGTCCCGGGCCGCGACGGCACCGTCTACCTGCG
Organism: Streptomyces sp. NPDC059718; assembly: GCF_042733315.1. Lineage (NCBI taxonomy): Bacteria > Bacillati > Actinomycetota > Actinomycetes > Kitasatosporales > Streptomycetaceae > Streptomyces > Streptomyces sp. NPDC059718. The sequence goes on along the minus strand of NZ_JBHWGA010000031.1, from coordinate 33,373 downwards.
CACCACCGACGAGGCCGTCAACGTGCTCGTCGGTGCCCTCGACACCGACGTGACCAGCGCCCAGATCGCCGCCGAGGTCAAGCTCGAGGTGCTGATCAACCGGGGCCGCCTCGCCGACGCCCAGCTCGCCGCGGAACAGGCCCGCTACCGCACGGTGCAGTACGCCGAGACGCTGCGCCGCGCCCTGGACGCCACCCGCCGCAACGTCCGGGCGGTCGACTGGATCCGCACCGTCCCCGACATGATCGACGAGGCGCTCGACCACGTCGCCGACCGCTACCGGCACGAGAACGCCATCCTGACCAACATCCGCAAGGCCAGGGACGAGTCGGAGGACCCGGAGCACAAGCGCCGCGCCGCCGAGCTCGTCGACATCGTCAAGGACTGCATCCGCCGCCACACCCAGCTGCAGTCCCGGCTGCTGGAGGCCGGGCCCATCTTCCGCGCCGAGCAGGACCGGCAGGCCTTCGCCGCACCGCGCGGCGGCGCCCTCGTCGGCATGCTCGACCTGTACGGGCAGCTGGTCGCGCCGGTCCTGCCGCTCCCGGTGGAGCAGGCCACCCGGGTCACCGACGCCTGGTTCGCCCGCGGCACGGGCCTGCGCACCCCCGCCTCGGTACGCGTCACGGACCTCGTGGACGCCCTGCTCACCCCGCCGCTGGAGCGCGAGCACCTCGGTGCCGAGATGCCCGAGCCCGACCTCGTCGCCACCCCGGACGACAGCCGGTTCAGCGAGGAGCAGCTGGAGACCGCCCTGGAACTCCTCGACCTGCCGCACGACGCCCCCCGCCGGCTGTCCGGGCTGCTCGCCGAGGCCCGCCGCCTCGATCCCGAACTGCCCTACCTGGTCGCCCTGCTGGCGGTGCACGCCGCCAGCCCGCCGGTCGGCACCGCCTACCGCCAGGGCGAGGAGCGGCTGCTGTTCGCCGTGGACGACGGCACCGGGCTGGACGACCCCGAGTTCGGCGGCGCCGACCTGATCGTGGGCACGGCCCGGCTGGACGCCGCCGGGATGGCCGCCGAGCGGTCCGAGGTGGCGTGACGATGAGCGAACCGACCATCCGTACCGAGGAGACGACCCCGTGAGCGACCACCGCGACGGCGAGAGCACGCAGCCGCCCGCAGCGGCCCCCGGCCCGGCTGCCGTCACGCCGGGCGACGCCGCGGACGCCGCCCGTCTCGTCTCCTTCGGTCTCCAGCCGAAGCTGCTGCCCGCGCGCGACGTCGAGTACGCCGAGCTGATCCGCCGCTACCGCGAGGACCCGCTGTTCTCGCGGCTGGCCGACGCCGTGGCCGCCGGGCTCGGCCTGGTCGTGCTGGAGGTCTCGCCCCGGGCCGGCATGGCGCTGGCCGCCGGCGAGGACTCGGTCTTCGCCGTCCGCATGGGCGACTACTCACGCCGTGCCGCGTCCGACGCGGGCGACCGCTTCCTGCACGGCCTCGCCCACCTCGCCACCGCCGCCATGGCCTTCCCCCGCCCGGAGGACCTCGCCGACGACGCGTACATCGGCCGGGTCACCGTCAACGGCATCGACGGCTTCCTGCGCCAGGCCTGCCGCAGGCTGGAGGAACGGGCCGAGGAGCAGGGCGAGAACACCGACCCGGCCAGCGACGCCCCCGGCCTGGAGGCCGCCTGGCGGGTCTACGTGCGCCGCAGCTCCACCGGCGCCACCAAGGACGCCCGGCGCCTGGCGGGCTCCACCACCGGCATCGTCGGCAAGGCCGTCTCCTTCCTCGTCGACTCGGGGTTCCTGCAGCGCACGGGTGACGAGTCGGGCGGCACCTACCGCACCACCGCCCGCTACCAGCTCCAGGTGCGCGACATGGCGGGCAGCGCCGCCATGGCCGAACTCCTCGACCTCGGGATCGTGCCCCGGGCCGGTGACTCGGCGGCCCTGATGCCGGCGGCGGACGGCGACGACCTCGACCTCGTGACCGGAGCCGGCCTGCCCTTCCACTCCTGAAGCGGCGCACCGCCGCCGCACCCGCCTCCCGGATCCTGCCGATCCACCCGAACCCGCCGACCACAGACCACCACGACGAGAGCCCCCCATGTACGAGCTGTCCCGGGTCCGCCTCTACTCCATCGGGCCCGCCGGTGCGCGCTACGCCGACACCGTGCTGGACCTGCGCGGAGTCGGCGAGCCCGTGCCGCAACCCGCCCCCGCACAGGCGGAGTTCTTCGAGGACGAGCCGACCGGCCCGCCGCGCCGTCCGGCGCCGGCCGGGGTGCTGTTCCTGGAGAACGGCGGCGGCAAGTCCGTCCTGCTCAAGCTGATCTTCTCGGTCATGCTGCCCGGTCACCGCAACACCCTGGGCGGCGCGAGCTCCGGAGTGCTCCGCAAGTTCCTGCTGGCCGACGACTGCGGCCACGTCGCCCTGGAGTGGCAGCACACGGTCACCGGCGAGCTGGTCGTCGTCGGCAAGGTCAGCGAGTGGCGCGGACGCCAGGTCTCCTCCGACCCGCGCAAGTTCGCCGAGGCCTGGTACTCCTTCCGGCCCGGTCCGGGGCTCAGCCTGGACTCGCTGCCGGTCGCCGAGTCCACCGCGGTACGGACACCCGCCGAGGGCACCTCGGGTGCCCGCGGGCGCCGCCGCACCATGAAGGGCTTCCGCGACGCCGTGACCGACGCCGCACGCTACTACCCGCACCTGGAAGTGGTGTGGGAGGAGATCCACGACCGGTGGAACGAGCACCTCGGCGAGCTCGGCCTCGACCCCGAACTCTTCCGCTACCAGCGGGAGATGAACGCCGACGAGGGCGAGGCGGCCGGTCTCTTCGCGGTGAAGAAGGACTCCGACTTCACCGACCTCCTGCTGCGCGCGGTCACCGACACCCGGGACACCGACGGCCTCGCCGACCTCGTGCACGGCTTCGCGGGCAAGCTGGGCCGCCGGGCCGAACTCACCGCGGAACGCGACTTCACGGCGGGCTCCCTCGAACTGCTCGGCCGCATCGTCGACACCACCGCCGCCCGCGACCGGGCACGCGGCGTCCACGCCCAGTCCGAGCGCCGCAGCCGCGCCCTGGCCCGCAGGCTGTCCGCGCGCGCCCGCGAGGAGCGGGGCCGCGCCGCCGAACTGGCGCAGGAGACGGCCCGTGCCGCGCACACCGTCACCGACGCCGAGGCCGCCCGCGGCCGTAGCGCCCTCGTCGCCGCCGAACTCGCCTACCGGCACGCCTCGCTGGCCCTGGCAGCCGGCGAGAAGAGCGCCACCGCGCTGCGCCGCGAACTCAACGACGCCCGGACGCTGCAGTCCGCCTGGCACGCCGCGGAGATCGTGCTGCGGCACCGGGCCGCAGCCGACCGCATGGCCCGGGTCACCGCCGCCATCCGCGAGGCGGAACGGGACGCCGCGCCCGCACTCGCTGCCCGTACGAAGGCCGCGGGCGATCTCGTCCGCGTGCTGCGGGCCGCCGCGGACACCGCCGACGAGCAGGCGGACGCGGAGGAGGAGCGGTCCGCAGGACTCCAGGCACGGTCCGAGGCGGCGCACCGCGACGCCACCGCCGCCGCGACGGAGGCGCAGCGCGCGCGCAGCGAGTCCGGGCACCTGGTGCAGCGGCTGGCGGAGGTCGAGCAGGAGACCGCCGAGGCGGTCCGGGCGGGCTGGCTGGACGACTCCGCCCCCGACGCCGACCCGGCCCGCGCCGCCCTGGAGGCCTCGGACGCGGAGAAGGCCGCCGCGACCGCCGCGGAGGCCGCCCGTGACGCCGCCCGCCGGGCCGGTGACCGGGCCCGGGAGGCCGCCGCCGCCGACGCGCGCGCCGAGCTGTCCGCCGCCCGCGCGGCCGACGCCCTCGCCGCGGCCGAGGCCGCCCACTCCGCCGAGTCACGCGTCGCGGACGCCCTCGCGGCCGAGCCCCGCCTGGCCGAACTGCTCAGCCTGCCGCCCGCGGAGGCCCCCGGCACCGTCCCGGCGGCCGACACCGCGGCCGACACCGCCGCGGACCGCGGCCCCGCCATCCCCGCGCAGACCTCCGCGGCCCGGCGCGCCGCGCAGGGGGCCGGGCGGCGTCCCGCCGAGCAGGGCCCGCTGACCGCGGCCGAACTCGACACCTTCGCGGAGCCGCTGCAGGAGATGCTGGACGGCGCGGTGGCCTCCGCCGAGCGGCAGTTGTTCGACCTGCGCACCGCCGCCGCCGACGACGCCCGCATCCTGGCCGCGCTCGGCGACGGCGGGCTGCTGCCGCCGGGCCCCGACGTCCTCGCCACCGTCGAGTACCTCGGCGAGCACGGCATCCCCGCGCTCCCCGGCTGGCGGTACCTGGCCCAGGCCGTCGACCCGGCCGACCACGCCGCCGTGCTGGCCGCGCGCCCGGAGCTGGTGGACGGCGTGGTCGTCACCGACCCCCAGAGCTACCTGCGGGCCCGCGAGGTGCTGGCGCAGGCGGCCCTGCTGCCGCGGTCGACCGTCACGGTCGGCACGGCGGCGGCGCTGCTCGCCCCGCCGCCCCCGGCGGGCACCGGGCCCGAACTCTTCCTCGTCCCGCCCAACCCGGCCATGCACGACGAACTGGCCGCCGACGGCGAGCGCCAGGCGCTGCGCGCCCGCGCGACCGCCCGCGAGGAGGACATCCGCGGGCTCGCCGGCCGCCTGGCCGAGGACCGCACGCTGGCCGCCCGCCTCTCCTCGTGGCGTTCCGGCTGCCCGAGCGGCCGGCTCGCCGAACTCGCCGCAGCCGTGGAGACCGCCCGGGAGACCGCGGGGGCGGCCCGCGAGGAGCTCGCCGAGGCACGCTCCGTACGGGTCGAGGCCGACGAGGCCGCCGCCGAGGCGACCGCCCTGCGCGACGAGCGCCAGGAGGTGGCGCAGCAGGCCCGGCGGGCCGCCGACGCGCTCGCCGGCCTCGCCTTCCGGCTGCGGGAGCGGGCCAACTGGCAGCGCAGGACGCGGGAGCTGGCCGAGGACGCCGTCGAGGCCGAGACCCGCGCCGAGGCCTGCCTGACCCTGGCGCGCGCCGCCGACGAGGACCGCCGTGCGGCCCAGCGCGCCGCGGACGACGCGCGCCGTACCGCGCGCGTGCTCCGCGCCGAGCGCTCGGAGATCACCGGCGCCCCCGACGAGGCCCTGGAGGACGAGGACGGCGCCGGGCAGCCGGCCGGCTCGCTGCCCGCCCTGCGCGAGGCCTACCGCGCGGCCTCCCAGGTCTACGAGAAGGTGGGCGTCGGCGCCGACCTGCGGGCCGAGCAGGCCCGCGCCGAGAGCACCGAGCAGTCCGCGCTCGCCGAACTGGAGCGCCTCACCAACAAGGTGCGCACCCGCGCCGCGCAGCTGCTGGAAGGCCCGGACGGCGCCGACGGCCCGTCGCGGCAGGCCGCGGCCGCCCGCGCGGAACAACTGGTGGCCACCCTGGACTCCCGCTCCGCGGCCGCGAGCGAGCAGCTCGGCCGGCTGCGCGGCGAGGCCGAGCGGCACGCCCCGGCGGACGGCGAGACGCACACCGAGCTCCCCGGGGGACTGCTGCCCCGCGACGCCGAGCACGCCCAGGAGCTGCTGCGCGGCGCCAACGGCGAACTGGCCACCCGCACCGATGCGCTGGCCCACGCCCGCGACGGCCACGGCGACCTGGTGCGCGCGCACCGCGCCGCCGAGGACGCCGCGAGCGGCTTCGACGAACTCGCCGCAGCGCTGCGGGACCTGCTCCGCGACGGCGACCGGCAGCCCGAGGACGGCGAGGAGGAGCCCGAGCCGCACTCCGGCTCCCTGGAGGAGGCCAGGACCGCCGTCGCGGAGACCCGCCGCGGCCTGCGCGGCTGTGCCGCCGACCTGTCGGCGGCCGAGTCGCAGCTGCGCGAGGCCTGCGACGTCCTCGTGCGGCACGCCAACGCCGCCCGCTACGAGCAGGTGCGCACCCCGGCCCGCCAGCAGATCCGCGAACTGCCCGCGTCCGCGCTGCCCGAGCACGCGGCGGCCTGGCACGCCGCCTTCGAGCCGCGGCTGCGCGTTCTGACCGACGAGTTGGAACAGCTGGAGCGCAACCGCGACAGCATCGTGGACCGGCTGCGCGGCATGGCGGAGTCCTCGCTGACCACCTTGCGGTCGGCGCAACGGCTGTCCCGCCTGCCGGAGGGGCTGGGGGAGTGGTCGGGGCAGGAGTTCCTGCGGATCCGCTTCGACGACCCGGACCACGCGGCGCTCGACGAGCGGCTCGGCGCCGTGATCGACGAGGCGACCCGGGCGGCCGTCCGCAAGAACTCCGACCTGCGCCGGGACGGCATGTCGCTGCTGCTGCGCGGGGTCGCGGCCGCCCTCGAACCCCGTGGGGTGGCCGTCGAGATCCTCAAGCCGGACGCCGTGCTGCGCGCCGAGCGCGTCCCCGTCGGGCAGATGGGAGACGTCTTCTCCGGCGGCCAGCTGCTCACCGCGGCCATCGCGCTGTACTGCACGATGGCCGCGCTGCGCAGCAACGACCGCGGCAGGGACCGGCACCGGCACGCGGGCACGCTGTTCCTCGACAATCCGATCGGCCGCGCCAACGCCACCTATCTGCTGGAGCTGCAGCGCGCGGTCGCCGACGCGCTGGGCGTCCAGCTGATCTACACCACGGGTCTGTTCGACACCACGGCACTGGCCGAGTTCCCGCTGGTCGTACGGCTGCGCAATGACGCGGACCTGCGCGCGGGACTGAAGTACATCAGCGTCGAGGAGCACCTGCGGCCCGGACTGCCGGTCGCGGACCCGGAGTCCGAGCCGGTGCACGGCGAGATCACGGCGACGCGGATGTTCCGCCGCCCGGCGGACCAGCCGGCCCCGCAGGCCGGCTGACCCCGGGCGGCCCGTCCCGAAGGCCGTCCGGGCCCTTCGGGACGGTGCGCCTTCCTCAGGCGGTACGCGCGCCGGTACCGGGATGGTGCCGGCGCCGTGCGGCGCCGCGGGCCCCGGCCCGGGCCCGACGCCGTTCCCGCCGGCGCTCGCGGCGCAGCCTGCGGGCCGCGCTGCTCGGGCTGGACACCACGCCGTTGCGCTGGTTCCAGACCTGGCGGGTGATCCACACGTCCAGCACCGCCCAGGTGGCGACGACGGTGAAGGCTATGGCGGTGAGCATCGCCGGCGCCGCGAGCCAGGACTCGCCGGCCGCCCCCAGCATGGCGATCACCGCGGCGATCAGGGTCAGTGCGACGACGAGCACGGCCCGCACGGCCGCCCGGCGTACCGGGTCGGGCATGCGTGGCCGCCCGACGGGCTCATCGACCCACAACGGCCGCCGGGTCTTCCGCGGCGGAATGTCGCGATCCAGTGCGTCCTCGACGAGGTCGTCCATGAAATCTGCTCCCCTGCGGGATACCGGTGTTGCGGTGCCGGATCCCCGATGTCCGACTCCAGAGTGGCTGCCCGGTTTCCGCCGATGAATGCCCCCGCATTCCGGAGCGCCCCTCCCCTCCTGTCATACGACGGAAAGGCGCCTCGGGTTCCCTGTGCGGTGCATTTCGGCCAGCCGCGCCCCCTGTTCATCCGTACGAATCGGGTCGTCCCGGGGCAAGAGCGGAAGCACGGCTTTCGGATTGGTCATCCGGCAGTAGTAGGCTCGCGCCGTTTGCAGTCGGAACACGACAGCCCTTGACCGGGTTTGACGTTGGGGAGGCCATGCGCTTTCGCGGTACGACGATCCGGCGGAAGATCGTGGCACTGCTGCTCATTCCGCTGGTGTCCCTCACGGCCATCTGGGCCTTCGCCGCAACCCTGACGGGACGTCAGGTCTGGGGCCTCTTCGGCGTCGAGCAGACCGTCAACGCACTCGGCTACCCCGTCGAGGACAGCATCCAGGCGCTCCAGCAGGAACGTCGTTCGGCCATGCTCTACTTGGCCGATCCTCGCCGTTCCGACGCCCGTGGGACCCTGCTCGCCCGCGAGCGCGAGACGGACAAGGTGATCGCCCGGCTGCGCGGCAACGCGGCCTCCGGCGCCAACCGGGACCGGCTGGCCCCCGACGCACTGCGCCGGCTCGACCTGGTCGTCCGCGAGTTCGGCGGGCTGGAGACGCTGCGCGACAAGGTCGGCAAGGGCACCATCGGCCGCAACGACGCCTTCGCCGCGTACAGCGGCCTCTTCGGCCCGGCCTACGCGTTCCTGGACTCGCTGAACCCGCTCAACAACGTCGCCATCGACAAGCAGGGCCGCGCCCTCATCCAGGTCACCCGGGCCCGCGAGGCGATCAGCCAGGAGGACGCCCTCATGGTGGCGGCCATCGCGGCGGGCCGCATGAGCGCCGCCGAGATGCGCTCCTTCACCTTCGCCGTCGCCGAGCAGCGTGCCTACTACGCCGACAACCTCCACCTGCTGACCGCCGACGAGCGCGCCCTCTACGACGCGTACTGGGCGGGGCCTTCCGGCCGCGCCCTGCGCGCCGCCGAGGACGCGGTCATCTCCGCGGGCGCGTCCGGCGCGCCCCAGGCCGCCGACCGCGCGTCCTGGCAGACCACGGCCACCACCGCGCTGACCGACCTGGACCGCATGGGCGTCGAGGCGGGCGACCTGCACAAGAAGCGCGCCGAACCGATCGGCATGCGGCTGGTCGCCACCGCCGCGGTCGCCGGCGGCCTCGGCCTGATCGCCGTCATCGCCTCCGTCATCGTCTCCATACGCGTCGGCCGCAGCCTGATCCGCGACCTGTCCCGGCTCCGCAAGGAGGCCCAGGAGGTCTCCGGCACCCGGCTGCCGCGCGTCATGCGCCGTCTCGCCGCGGGCGAGGAGGTCGACGTGGAGACCGAGGCGCCGCGGCTGGACTACTCCGACGACGAGGTCGGCCAGGTCGGCAAGGCCGTCAACACCCTTCAACGGGCGGCCGTCGAGGCCGCCGTGCGCCAGTCCGAGATGCGCCACGGCGTCTCCGAGGTCTTCGTCAACCTCGCCCGTCGCAGCCAGGTGCTGCTGCACCGCCAGCTCACCCTGCTGGACGCCATGGAGCGGCGCACCGAGGACCCGCAGGAACTCGCCGACCTCTTCCGCCTCGACCACATGACCACCCGCATGCGCCGCCACGCCGAGGGCCTGGTGATCCTCTCCGGCGCCGTGCCGTCCCGGCAGTGGCGCAAGCCGGTGCAGCTGATGGACGTGGTCCGGGCGGCCGTCGCCGAGGTCGAGGACTACGAGCGGGTCGACGTGCGCCGGCTGCCGCGGCTCGCCGTCACCGGCCACGGCGTCGCCGACCTCACCCACCTCATCGCCGAGCTCATCGAGAACGCCACCGTGTTCTCGCCGCCGCACACCAGCGTCCAGGTGCACGGCGAGTCCGTCGCCAACGGCTTCGTCCTGGAGATCGACGACCGCGGCCTCGGGCTCACCCCCGACGCCATGCTGGAGGCGAACCTCCGCCTCGCCGAGACCCCCGAGTTCGAGCTCTCCGACACCGACCGGCTCGGGCTGTTCGTCGTCAGCCGGCTGGCCCAGCGCCAGGGCGTCCGCGTCTCGCTGCGCCAGTCCCCGTACGGCGGCACCACGGCCGTGGTGTTCGTCCCGGCGTCGCTCCTCACCGAGCCCGGCGAGGACCAGCCGGACGAGCCCCTGGACGAGCCCCTCGAAGAGGCCGCCGTGGCGGCCGTCGTGGAGGCCCGGGCGCCGGGCGAGCCGCGGGTCGCGCCGATGTCGGCCGCCACCGAGCACAGCTTCCGTCAGTGGGGCCTGGTCCCGGAGCCGGACGACGAGCCGCGCGAGCACCGGCCGCACGTGCCGGAGGCCGTGGGGACGCCGGCGCCGACGGCCGCACCCGACGCGGTACCGGGCGACGCGCCCACGGTCCTGCCGCGGCGCCGCCGCACCCCGGTCCTGGTCGCCGAGAACGGCCGGCCGGTCGGTGAGGCGCCGCGGCCCGCCGACCCCGCACCGCAGGAGGAGCCCGTCGGCGCGGGACTGCCCCGCCGGGTCCGCCAGGCCAGCCTCGCCCCGCAGCTGCGCAGCGACTCCACCACCCGGACCCGTAGCGCCGCCACCCGCGGCGCGGACGACGACGGCGGGGACGAGCGCTCGCCCGAGGAGGTGCGCGACCGCATGGCCTCACTGCAGCGAGGATGGCTGCGTGGCCGCGCGGACACCGCCGACGACCTCGGCACCGACGGCACCGACGACGTCCGCCCCACCGACCGCCCGGGAACCACCCCGGCGGAGCCAGGGGGCGACAGCGCAACCAGATCCACCACGGAGGGGAACGGTCCATGACCGCACCATCGAGCCCGACCCGCGAGCTCAGCTGGCTTCTCGACGAACTCGTCGGCCGCGTGGCCAGCATCCGCAAGGCGCTGGTGCTCTCCAGCGACGGGCTGGCCACCGGCGCGTCCGAGGGCCTGACCCGTGAGGACGCCGAGCACCTCGCCGCCGTCGCCTCCGGCTTCCACAGCCTCGCCAAGGGCGTCGGTCGGCACTTCGAGGCCGGCAAGGTCCGGCAGACCCTCGTGGAGCTGGACGAGGCCTTCCTGTTCGTCACCGCCGCGGGTGACGGCAGCTGCCTGGCCGTGCTCGCCGACGCCGACTCCGACGTCGGTCAGGTCGCCTACGAGATGGCGCTGCTGGTGAAGCGGGTCGGCGTGCACCTCGCGACCGCCCCGCGGACCGACGACGACGATGACGCGGCGCGGGCGGTGTGACGAGGACGTCATGACTTCCGAAGCGGACCGCTGGTACGACGACGACGCCGGGCCCGTGGTGCGGCCGTACGCCATGACACGCGGCCGTACCAGCCACACCGCGGAAGCCCGGCTCGACCTGATCGCCCTGGTGGTCGCCGAGTCGCGTAGCGCGGACGACGACGCCGACGTCGACCGCACCCTGTCGCCCGAGCACCTCGACATCGTCGAACTCTGCCGGGAGCAGCCGATGTCGGTCGCCGAGCTGGCGGCCGACCTCGACCTGCCCGTGGGCGTCGTCAGGGTGCTCATCGGCGACGTCCTGGAGTCCGGGCTGGTCCACGTCAGCCGGCCCGTCCCACCGGCAGAGCTGCCCGACGCGGGGCTGCTCCGCGACGTGATCGACCGCCTGCGCGCGCTCTGAACCCGTCCGGGGGCGCCGCGGCGGGGACCGTCACCCGGCGCTCGCGGCGCCCCCGGTGCACGGCCTGAGGGTCCGCCACGAGGGGTCCCGCGGCCGCCGGGTGGGCCCGCGGGCGGGTAACGGCCCCGGGACCGCTGGTAGTTGTCCGGTCGGATCGTAGTACTGTTCCACTGCCACAGCTGATCGCCCGACGCAGTCCCTAGGACCCAGGATGCCTCTGACCTGTGTAAACGGCACGACCGGAGGAGTGAGCCATGGCCTTCGGACGCTCTGAACGCCGTCCCTCCCCCGTCGAGCCCGTCACGCTGAAGATCCTGGTGGCGGGCGGCTTCGGCGTGGGCAAGACCACGCTCGTGGGCGCGGTCAGCGAGATCCGCCCGCTGCGCACCGAGGAGACGCTGAGCGAGGTCGGCCGGCCCGTCGACGACACCGCGGGCGTCGAGGCCAAGCGCACCACGACCGTGGCCATGGACTTCGGCCGGATCACCCTCCGCGACGACCTCGTGCTCTACCTCTTCGGCACGCCGGGCCAGGACCGCTTCTGGTTCCTGTGGGACGAGCTGGCGCAGGGCGCCCTGGGGGCGGTCGTCCTCGCGGACACCCGGCGCCTGGAGGACTGCTTCTCCGCGATCGACTACTTCGAGCGCCGCGGCATCCCCTTCGCCGTGGCCGTCAACGCCTTCGACGGGGCCGAGCGGCACCCTGCCGAGACGGTGCGCGACGCACTCGACCTCGACCCCGAGGTGCCGCTGGTGACGTGCGACGCGCGGGACCGCGCCTCGGCGAAGAAGGTGCTCATCACCGTGGTCGAGCACGCGGCCCAGGTGGCCGGCGACCGCCGGGCGGCCGCCGCCAACTGAGCCGGGCGCTGCGGCTGCGGGCGGGCGGGCCGGTCAGCCCCCCGCCACCGGCGCGGGGCCGTCGTCCTCGTCCTCGTCCTGCCAGCCGAAGCTCCGCTCGACCGCCTTCTTCCAGCGGCGGTACTCCTTCTCGCGGGTCTTCTCGTCCATCCGCGGCTGCCACTCGGCGTCCTTCTGCCAGTGCGCCTTGAGCGTGTCCAGCCCGTCCCACACGCCGGTGGCGAGCCCCGCGGCGTAGGCCGCGCCCAGCGCCGTGGTCTCCGAGATCCGCGGCCGTACCACCGGGACGCCCAGCACGTCCGCCTGGTGCTGCATCAGCAGGTTGTTGGACGTCATGCCGCCGTCGACCTTGAGCCCGGTGATGTGCACACCGGAGTCCTGGTACATCGCGTCGACGACCTCGCGGGTCTGCCAGCTGGTCGCCTCCAGTACCGCCCGCGCCAGGTGCGCCTTGGTGACGTACCGGGTCAGGCCGGTGATCACGCCGCGGGCGTCGGAGCGCCAGTACGGGGCGAAGAGCCCGGAGAAGGCGGGGACGATGTACGCGCCCCCGTTGTCCGGCACGCTCGCCGCGAGCGCCTCGATCTCGTCCGCCGCGGTGATGATGCCGAGGCTGTCGCGGAACCACTGCACCAGGGCGCCGGTGATGGCGATCGACCCCTCCAGGCAGTAGACCGGCGCCTGTCCGCCCAGCCGGTAGCCCATCGTGGTGAGCAGTCCGTTCTTCGACGGCACGGGCCGGTTCCCGGTGTTGAGCAGCAGGAAGCTGCCCGTCCCGTAGGTGTTCTTGGCGTCGCCCGTCCCGTAGCAGGCCTGGCCGAAGATCGCGGCCTGCTGGTCGCCGAGGGCCGAGGCCACGGGCACTCCGCCCAGCTGGCCGACCGCCGTGCCGTACACCTCGGAGGAGGAGCGGATCTCCGGGAGGAGGGCCTCGGGGACGTTCATCGCGGCGAGGATCGCCGGGTCCCACTCCAGCGACTCCAGGTTCATCAGCATCGTGCGGCTCGCGTTGGTGACGTCCGTGACGTGGACGCCGCCCTCCGTGCCGCCCGTCAGGTTCCAGATCAGCCAGGAGTCGATGGTGCCGAAGGCGATCTCGCCGTTCTCCGCGCGGCGGCGCAGCCCCGGCACGTTGTCCAGCAGCCAGGCCGCCTTGGGACCGGAGAAGTAGCTGGCCAGCGGCAGTCCGGTGGACTCGCGGAAGCGGTCCTGGCCGTCCTGGCCGCCGAGCCGGTCGCACAGCGCGGCGGTGCGGGTGTCCTGCCACACGATCGCGTTGTGCACCGGGCGGCCGGTGGTGCGGTCCCACAGCACGGTCGTCTCGCGCTGGTTGGTGATGCCGAGCGCGCTGAGCTGGTCCGCGCGCAGCCGGGCCTTGGCCAGCGCACCCGCCACCACGGCCTGCACCTTGGACCAGATCTCGGTGGCGTCGTGCTCCACCCAGCCCGGCTTGGGGAAGATCTGGCGGTGCTCGCGCTGGTCGAGCGCCACGATCGACCCGCCGGAGTCGAAGATGATGCAGCGGCTGGAGGTCGTTCCCTGGTCGATGGCGGCCACGTATCGGGTCGCCTGGTCGGAGGTTTCGGTCATGACCGCCTCACTTGAACGCGACGTTGTAGATGAGACCGGACAGTGCACCGCCGATCAGCGGGCCGGCCACCGGGATCCAGGCGTACGCCCAGTCGGAGGTGCCCTTGAACGGGATCGGCAGGACGGAGTGGACGATGCGCGGCCCGAGGTCGCGGGCCGGGTTGATGGCGTAGCCGGTGGGACCGCCCAGGGAGAGCCCGATGCCGGTCACGAGCAGCGCCACGATCAGGGTGCCGGTGCCGGTCTCGCCGAGGCCCTTGCTGAGGCCGAAGGCCAGGATCGGCAGGACGAGACTCATGGTGGCGATCGCCTCCGTGATCAAATTCTGCCACCAGACGCGGATCTCGGGGACGGTGGAGAAGACGGCGAGCGTGGGCTGACGGGTCTCCTCTGCGCGGTTCGCCGCGAACTGGCCGTAGTACACCAGCCAGCACAGGACGGCGCCCAGCATCGCGCCGATGATCTGCCCGGCGAGGTAGACCGGCACCTGGCTCCACTTGCCCGAGCTGATGGCGACGCCGAAGGTCACGGCGGGGTTCAGCTGCCCGCCGGACAGCGGGCCGGCGGTGTACGCGCCGGCCAGGACCCCGAGGCCCCAGCCGAACGAGATGACGATCCACCCGGATGCCCGGGCCTTCGAGTGGTGGAGGAGCACCCCGGCCACCACGCCGGCGCCGAACAGGATCAGGATCGCCGTTCCGATGATCTCGCCGACAAAGACGTCTCCGTTGGAATACATGACGGCTCCTTCGTGCAGGCGCACGTGTCGGGCATGCGCCGCCAGAGAATGGCGCACGGAGACCCGGGTACGGAGGGTCCCGCCTCCCGCCCGGCCTCCGCGCCACCCGGAAGTGTTGTCGCGGGGTGATGGAGCGTCAAGGTATCGGACAGATCACCTGATTACGACCACCGACGAGCCGTGCCCGAACAGGCCTTGGTTCGCCGTCACCCCCACGCGGGCCCCGGTGACCTGCCGGGGCCCCGACCGGCCGCGCAACTGCCAGGTCAGCTCGCACACCTGGGCGAGCGCCTGGGCGGGCACGGCCTCCCCGAAGGAGGCCAGACCGCCGCTGGGATTGACCGGAATCCGCCCCCCGAGCGACGTGGCCCCGTCGCGCAGCAGCTTCACCGCCCCGCCCGGCGGGCACAGGCCGAGGTCCTCGTACCAGTCCAGCTCCAGCGCCGTCGACAGGTCGTACACCTCCGCCATGTCCAGGTCCTCGGGACCGATGCCGGCCTCCTCGTACGCTGCGCGGGCGACGGCCGCCCGGAAACCGCCGGCCGGGTCCCGGGGCGCGGCGGCGAGGGCGGAGTCGGTGGCGATGTCGGGGAGGTCGGGCACGGTGCGCGGATAGACCGGGGTGACGGTGGAGACCGCGCGGATCCGCACCGGATCCGCCGTCGCGCGGCGCCGGGCGAAGTCCAGGCTGGACAGGACGACGGCGGCGCCCCCGTCGGAGGTGGCGCAGATGTCGAGCAGCCGCAGCGGGTCGGCGACGACGGGGGAGGCCGCCACTTCCGCGGCCGTGACCGGCGTCCGGTAGCGGGCGAGCGGGTTGGCCGCGCCGGCGGCCGCGTTCTTCACCTTGACCTGCGCGAAGTCCTCGGGAGTGTCGCCGTGCAGGGCCATGCGGCGGCGCGCGTACAGCCCGAAGTAGGTGGGGTTGGTGGCCCCGAGCACGCGGAAGCGCAGCCAGTCCGGGTCGTCGGGCCGGTCTCCCCCGGCGGGTGCGAAGAAGCCCTTGGGGGCCGCGTCCGCGCCGACGACCAGGGCGGTGTCCACCAGGCCGGCGAGGATACGGGCCCGGGCGGCGTCGAGCGCCTGGGCCCCGGAGGCGCAGGCGGCGTAGACGCTGGCCACGCGGGCGCCCTGCCAGCCCAGCGCCTGGGCGAAGGCCGCCCCGGCCACGTAGCCGGGGTAGCCGCCGCGCACCGTGTCCGCACCGACGACCAGTCCGACGTCCCGCCAGTCCAGCCCGGCGTCGGCGAGCGCGGCGCGCGCCGCCGCGACCCCGTACCGGGTGAAGGGGCGGCCCCACTTGCCCCAGGGGTGCATGCCGACGCCGAGCACGGCCACGTCATGGCTCATCGTCCGCCTCCCACGGGACGCCAGTGCCAGGTGGTCCAGGTGTGCTCCGCGTCCTCGTAGAGCACGCCGGGCACCAGCTCGACCTCCATGCCGACGGCCAGATCGGCCACGCCCGTCCCGGGCGCGGCCTGCCCGAGCACGATCATCCGTTCCGCCGTCAGTTCCACCGCCACCAGGGCGCGGGGTTCCCAGGCGCGTGAGGGGTCGGAGAGGTACGGGGCGGGCGGCCGGTAGCGGGCGTCGGTGTACGACCAGACGCGGCCCCGCCGCGACAGCGGGACCTCCTCCAGGTCCCCTTCGGCGCCGTCGCAGGCCGGGTTGCGGCAGGTGTGGTCCTCGCGGGGGAAGAACACCGCGCCGCAGCCGCGGCAACGGGTGCCGAGCAGCCGGAAGCCGTCCTGGTCCGCCGTGTCGTGTGTGAACCAGCCCGTCACCACGGGTTTCCGCGACCGTGCCACGTCCGGCCCCCTCCCCATTCGAACTGACGGATCGTCAGAAGTGTCCCACGGACGGGCCGTACGGCGGAACGGGGTGGACCGTGTCGGTGCCCGGTGCTAAGTTCTTCTCGAAGCGAGAAATACTCGAAGTGAGAACAACAGGCGAGGGGTGGCGCACGATGGCGGACCGGCAGGGTGAGGACGCGTTCCTCGCCGCCTATGACCCGCGAGCCTTCGAGCCCATCGCCGTGACCGTCGACGTCGTCGCCCTGACGCTGCGTCAAGGTGCCCTGCACGTCCTGCTGGTGCGCCGCGGCGGCCCGCTGTACGAAGGTGCCTGGGCACTGCCCGGCGGATTCGTCCAGGCCGGACGCGAGTCCCTGGACGAGGCCGCGGCCCGTGAACTGGCCGAGGAGACCGGGCTCGACGCGGCACGCGGCCTCGGCCGCGTCCACCTCGAACAGCTCGGCTCCTACGGCCGCCCCGACCGCGACCCGCGCATGCACGTCGTCTCCGTCGCCTACCTCGCCTTCGCCCCGGACCTCCCCGAGGCGCGGGCCGGCAGCGACGCCGCGGCGGCCGAGTGGGTGCCGGTCGAGGCACTCGCAGCGCAGGCGAAACCGGACGCCGCCACCGCGCGTCCCAAGGAGCAGGACCGGCCGGCCGGGATCCACGGGGGTGGTTCCGGCCGCCGGTCCGGCCAGGCACAAGGCCTCGCCGCCGACCTCGCCTTCGACCACGGCACGATCCTCGCCGAAGGCCTCGACCGGGCCCGCGCCAAGATCGAGTACACCCCGCTGGCCACCGCCTTCCTCGGCGAGGAGTTCACCGTCACCGAGCTCCGCTCGGTCTACGAGGCGGTCTGGGGCCGCACCCTGCACGCAGGGAACTTCCACCGCAAGGTCCTGTCGGTGCCGGGCTTCGTCGAGTCCACCGGCACCACCGCCGGCCGCGGCGGCTCCAAGGGCGGCCCCCGGGCCCGCCTCTACCGTGCCGGTGACGCCCGCCTCCTGCACCCCGCACTGCTCCGCCCCGACCGTGAGGACAGTGTCCGATGACCGCCACGACGCGCTCCGCGTCCGCACATCGCGTCCGCACCTTCGACGACGCCCTGGCCGCCCTCGGCCGGCCCTTCCCGATGGACGCCGGCGAGGCCGCCCGGCACTACCGCCGGCTCGCCCGGCTGCTCCACCCCGACACGGCCCCGCCCGGGCGCGCTGACGAGGCCGAGGCCGCCTTCGTCCGCCTCACCGCCCTGTGGCGGCGGCACACTGGCGACGGCCCGGCCCTCACCACCGCCCGCGGCGTGTACCCGCTGGGGCCCGTCCTCGCCGAGGGCGACCTCGCGGTGCTGCGGGCCGCCGGGCCCGGCACCGCCTTGAAGATCCCCCGGCGGCCCGCCGACAACGACCTGATGGAGCGGGAGGCCGACGCCCTCACCCGGCTGCACCGCGTCGCCGACGCCCGCCACCGTGCCTACGCACCCCGCCTGGCCGAGTCCTTCCGCCACCGCGGCCCCGACGGCACCGAACGCCGCGTCAACGCGCTCCAGCGGCTGCACGGCTTCCACACCCTCGCCGAGGTCCGCGCCGTCCACCCCGGCGGCCTCGACCCTCGCGACGCCGCCTGGATGTGGCGCCGGCTGCTGGTCGCCCTCGGCTGGGCGCACCGGGCCGGCCTCGTCCACGGCGCCGTCCTGCCCGAGCACGTCCTCATCCACCCCGCACAGCACGGCCTCGTGCTGGTCGACTGGTGCTACTCCACCGAACGCGGCGCTACCGTCCCCGCCCTCGTCGAGCGGCACCGCGCCCTCTACCCACCCGAGGTCACCGGCCGGCGTCCCGCCACCGAGGCCACCGACATCCACCTCGCCTCGCGCTGCGTCGAGCAGCTGATGGGGGACCGCGCGCCGCGACCGCTGCGCGCCTTCCTCCGCGGCTGCACGCTCCCTGCCGAGGCCCGCCGCCCGCACGACGCGTGGCGGCTGCTCGCGGAGCTCGACGACGTCCTGGAAGGTCTCTACGGCCCGCGCACCTTCCGCCCGTTCACCATGCCGGGCGGCGACACCCGACACACCTGACACACCCGACACACCAAGGGGGAACACCATGGGCAGCGGAAGCTGGTCCACCAACGTCTACGACGCCGCCGCGCGCTACCGCGCCGCCAGCGGCACCGGCGCCTTCGCCTACAGCGACCGCGTCACCTCGTCCGCGCCGCGCGGTTCCTGGACCGCGTACCCCTCGCTCGACCCGAAGGACATCGGCGTCCGCGAGAGCCGCGACTCCGACGAGCACCCCACCTCGCTCGCCATCGCCGTCCTGTTCGACGTCACCGGATCCATGCGCACCGTCCCGCAGGTCCTGCAGACCAAGCTCCCCGAGCTCTTCGGCCTGCTCCTGCGCAAGGGCTACACCGAGCACCCGCAGATCCTCTTCGGCGCGGTCGGCGACGCCACCTGCGACCGGGTCCCGCTCCAGCTGGGGCAGTTCGAGTCGGACAACCGCATGGACGACGACCTCGGCAACATCCTGCTGGAGGGCGGGGGCGGCGGCCAGATGACCGAGTCCTACGAGCTCGCCATGTACGCGATGGCCCGGCACACCTCGCTCGACTGCCACGACAAGCGCGGCCGCCGCGGCTACCTCTTCCTGATCGGCGACGAGCTGCCCTACGGCAAGGTCAAGGCGCGCGAGGTGCGCGACGTCCTCGGCGAGGACCTCGCCGAGGACATCCCGGTCACGCGGATCGTCGCCGAGCTGCAGCGGAAGTTCGACGTCTACTACATCCTCCCGGCGGGCTCCTCCTACGTCGGCAACACCGAAGTCCTCGGCACCTGGCGGGGGCTCCTCGGCCAGAACGTCATCGAGCTCGACGACCTCGACGCCGTCTGCGAGACCATCGCCCTCACCATCGGGCTCGGCGAGGAGGCCATCGACCTCGCCGAGGGCCTCGAAGACCTCGCCGACCTGGGCTCCGCCGCCACCGGCTCCGTCGGCAAGGCCCTCGCCGCCCTCGACCGCGACCGCGCGGCCGTCGCGGTGACGGACACGCCCCTGATCGACGTCACCGGCGACGGCGACGGCACTGCCACCGGCACCACCCGCCTGTAGGCCCTTCCCGGAGGACCCTGGAGGACCCCGTGCACACCATCGTCGTCGACCTCGGCTACGGCGACGCCGGCAAGGGCACCGTCGTGGACCGGCTCTGCGCGAGCGGGCCGGTCCGCGCGGTGGTCCGCTTCAACGGCGGAGCCCAAGCGGCGCACAACGTCGTCACCACCGACGGACGCCACCACACCTTCGCCCAGTTCGGCTCCGGCACCCTCCAGGGCGTTGCCACCCACCTGTCCCGCTTCATGATGGTGGACCCGCTCGCGCTGGCCGCCGAGGCCGACCACCTCGCCGCCCTCGGGGTCCGCGCGCCGTACGCCCTGCTCAGCGTCGACCGCGCGGCCCGCCTCACCACCCCGTACCACGCCGCCGCCAACCGGCTGCGGGAGCAGGCCCGCGGCGCGGCCCGCCACGGTTCGTGCGGCATGGGCATCGGCGAGACCGCCGCCTACGCCCTCGCCCACCCGCAGGACGCCCCCACCGCGGGGGACTGCGCCTCACGCCCCCGTCTGCTGCGCAAGCTGCGCCTGCTGCGCGACCGCCTGGCCGACGAGTTCGGCCGCCGGCTGCCCGCCCCGCCGCCCGAGGACTGCGCCGACGCCTTCACCGCCTTCGCCCGCGCCGTCACCCTCACCGGCGACGGCCACCTCGCCCGCGTCCTGCGCGAGGGCAGGGTCGTCCTCGAGGGCGCCCAGGGGGTGCTCCTGGACGAGTGGCACGGTTTCCACCCCTACACCACCTGGTCCACGACCACGTTCGCGGGCGCCGAGGCCCTGCTGGCGGAAGCCGGTCAGGAGGCCCGCCGGCTCGGCGTCGTACGGACGTACACCACCCGCCACGGCCCCGGACCGCACGTCACCGAGGACCCCGAACTCGCCCCGCTGCTGCCCGAACCGCACAACGGCCACGGCCCCTGGCAGGGAGCCTTCCGCACCGGCCACTTCGACGCCGTCGCCCACCGCTACGCCGTCGAGGCCTGCGGCGGCGTGGACGCCCTCGCCGTCACCCACCTCGACGCGCCCCGCCGCTGCCCGCAGCTGCGGCTGGTGCGCGCGTACGACACCGGGCAGACGCGGCTGCCCACCGCCCCGCCCGGGGACCTCGGCCGTCGGGCCGCCCTCACCGAACGGCTGCTGACGGCGCGTCCGGCACGCTGGGACGTGCCCGGCCCCGATCCGGCCGCCTGGTCGGAGGCGGTGGGGGAGGCACTCGGCGCGCCGGTCGTCCTGGAGTCCCACGGCCCGACGGCCGCCGACAAACGGGAGGTTCAGCGCAGGATCCCCGCCTGCCGCGCGGCCGTCATCCAGGAGGGGAATTCCGAGAGGAGCCGGTCGTAGAGCTCCGCGTCCGGCACGGTGGCGATGTCGTCCACGGCGAAGAACCCGACGTTGTCCACACGCCGGCCCGGCAGGGTGTCGAAACGCTCCAGCACCCCGTAGTTGGCCCGGCCCAGGCCGACGAACTGCCAGAACACCGGCTCCTCCACCGCCTCCCGCAACTGCTGCTCGATCTGGGCGTTGCGGTAGACACCGCCGTCGGAGAAGAACAGCACGAGCGTCGGCGCCGCCGTCGGGTACGCCCGCACGAACGCCCGGACCTCGGCGATGACCTTCTGCTCCTCGTTCTGGATGCCGACGAACCGCATGTCGACCTGGCCCGGCTGCAGTCCGTGCCGGGGTTTCTTGGGCCGGCCGAACAGGCTCAGCTCGCCCACCCGGACGTGCAGCCGCAGCCACAGCGGCAGTTCCGCGATCCGCAGGTCCGGCAGCCGTGCCGGGTGCGAGGCGAAGGTCCACGCCTGCATCTCGCCGTCGTCGTCCAGTTGCGCCGCGACCGCCGCCATGCGCTCGACCACGTCGGCGACGACCCCGCGCGCGTACAGGCCGCTCATCGAGCCCGACGCGTCCAGCACGAGGATCACCCGCGCCACGACACCCGCCGCGCCGTGCTTGCGCAGGCTGACGGCCACCTGCTCCTTGCGCAGGCTGAGCCGTTTGCGCATGTCGGGAGGAAGGTGCTCCTCGCCCTTGGTGAGCCGGACGGCCGGCGGCGGGGGAGCGGCCGCGGCCGGGAAGGGCGGCGGCGGGGGCACCGTCACGGGCAGCGCGGGCCGCGGGTGGAGCGGCGGCGCAGGGGGAGGCGGAGCGGGCGCCGGTGCGGCCGGCGCCGCGGGCGGCTGAGGCGCGTCCACGGTGATCCCGAAGTCCGTGGCGAGCCCGGCCAGTCCGGAGTTCCAGCCCTGCCCGACGGCGCGGAACTTCCAGACCCCCTCGCGCCGGTACAGCTCACCGCCGAGGAACGCCGTCTCGGTCGTCGCCCCCATGTCGAACCGCGCGATCTCGGCCCCGTTGCGCGCGTCCAGCAGCCGCAGCCGCAACCCCGGCACCTGACCGAAGGTGCCGCCGTCCGCGGAGGCGCACAGCACGATCCGTTCGACCGCCGGCTCCACACGGGCCAGGTCCACGTCGAGGGCGTCCGAGGCCTGTCCGGGCCCCGCCTGCTTACCGGCGTGCCGCACGGCGCCGGAGGCGTGCGCGGGCTGGTTGTAGAACACGAGGTCGGCGTCCGAGCGCACGCGCCCGTCGCCGCTCAGCAGCAGCGCCGAGGCGTCGACGTCGGGCACGCCGGGACCCGCGGTCCAGTCGAGCACGGCCCGCACGGCGGGCACGGGAACCGGCAGATTGGCGCCTTTTCCGAGGGATTCGGGTGTCACGGACGCCAGTGTGCCCTCTCACCCGCCGCGACGGACAGGGCTCCGCACGACACCCGTGCCCGACAGCGCGTAGGGAACCGGCCGGTCCCCGGGACGCGGTCCGCTACAGTCCGCGCGTGACCACTCGTCAGAAGGACAGCCACTGCTCCTGCTGCGGTGCGGAGTTCGCCCCCGGCGCGGGCTGGCCGCGCACCTGCGCGGCCTGCGGCGGCATCACGTACCGCAATCCGCTCCCGGTCGCCGTCGCCCTGCTGCCCGTGCGCACCCCGGAGGGCACCGGTCTGCTCCTCGTGCGCCGGGCCATCGAGCCGCGGCGCGGACTGCTCGCCCTTCCCGGCGGCTTCGTGGACCTCGGCGAGACGTGGCAGGAGGCCGTGGTCCGCGAACTCGACGAGGAGACCGGCATCAAGGCGGCCGCGGGCGAGGTACGGCTCGCCGACGCCCTCAGCGGCGACACGGGGCACCTGCTGGTCTTCGGCCTCCTGCCCGAGCGTGCCGCCGAAGACCTCCCGCCCGCCGTCGTCACCGACGAGACCGACGGCCGGGAACTCCTCCTCGCCCCCGCGGAACTGGCCTTCCCGCTGCACACAGAGGCGGTGCGCAACTGGTTCGACGGCCGCTACTGAACCGCCGTGCCGCGCACCCGCACCCGGTACCCCACTTCGTCGTGCTCCTCACGCTCGACGACGACCTCGCCGTCCGCCACCCGCGAGCCGAAGCGCTCCACCCGCGGGTCGGCCCAGCCGTCCCCGGCGTCGGTGATCAGCATGCCGCCCCCGGTGCGCCCGGGCGCGGGCGTCCACACCTCCAGCGTCACGGTGCCGTCCTCCTCCGCCACCGGCACCACGGCACCGGCCCTGGCCAGCACCGGGATGCGCTCCGGCGGCGCGGGCAACAGCACCTGCCCGGGCCCCTGGTACGCCTCCCCGGTCGCGGTGTCGTACCACAGGCCCCGCGGCAGCCGCACCGCCCGTTCCGTCGCCCCCTGCTCCAGCACCGGCGCCACCAGCAGCGCGTCCCCCAGCAGGAAGGCGTCCCCGCAGGCACGCAGCTTGCGGTCCTCCGGATCGCCCCACCACAGCGGCCGCACATAGGGTGCGCCCGAACGCCGCGCGGTGTGCGCCAGCGTGTACAGGTACGGCATCAGCCGCTCCCGCCCGCGCATCGCCGTCCCGGCCGCCTCCAGCACCCGCGGCCCGAACCCCCACGGCTCGCGGTGACCGGCGTGGATCGCCGAGTGCGTGCGGAAGAACGGGAAGTACGCGGCCATCTGGAACCAGCGCAGGTACAGCTCCGGCGACGGGTTCCCGGTGAACCCGCCCACGTCCGGCCCCGAGTACGGCACCCCGCACAGGCCGAGCCCCAGTACCAGCGACAACGAGGAACGCAGCCCCGGCCACCCCGTCGACACGTCGCCCGACCAGGTGCCGCCGTACCGCTGCATGCCCGCCCAGCCGGAACGCGAGAACAGGAACGGCCGGGATCCGGGGCGCAGTTCGCGCAGCCCCTCGTGTCCGGCCCGGGCCATGGTCAGCCCGTACACGTTGTGCGCCTCGCGGTGGTCGCCGCCGCGGCCCTCCAGGGCGTGCCGGGCGGAGCGGGGGAGGGTGGTGTCGCCGAACGCGGCGAAGGACACCGGTTCGTTCATGTCGTGCCACACCCCGGCGAAGCCCTGCGTGAGCCGTTCCGCGTAGAGCCCGCCCCACCACTTGCGCACCCGGGGGTCGGTGAAGTCGGGGAAGACCGCGTCGCCCGGCCACACCACGCCGCGCACCGGCCGCCCCTGCGCGTCGCGCACGAAGGCGTCGGCCGCGGCCCCGCTGTCGTGGACCGGGTTGCCCGGCTCCAGCTTGACCGCCGGGTCCACGATCGACACCAGGCGCACCCCGTGCCCGCGCAACTCCTCGGCGAGCGCGGGCAGGTCGGGGAAGTGCTCGCGGTCGACGGTGAAGACCCGGTGGCCGTCGTAGTGGTCGATGTCCAGGTGCAGCGCCGACAGCGGCAGTCCGCGCTCTCGGTAACCCGCCGCGACCCGCCGCACCTCCGCCGCCGTGCCGAAGCCCCACCGCGAGTGCTGGTACCCCAGCGCCCAGCGCGGCGGCAGCGCGGGCCGGCCGGTCAGCGCGGTCCAGGAGGCCAGGATCCGCGCGGGCGTGCCGGGGATCACCCAGTAGCGCAGCGGGCCGCCGTCCATCCGCGTCTCGCAGCCGCCGGGGCGGTCGTGGCCCGATCCCGCGCCCTCCTCGCCGTCGCGCAGGGTCACCCGGCCGTCCCAGGTGTTGTCGTGGAAGACCAGATGGCTGCCCGCGTCGGCGACGACCAGCTGCAGCGGCATGGTGATGTACAGCGGATCGGTCTCCGGCTCGAAGGCGCCGCCGGGGTCGGTGTTCCACAGCCGGTACGCGCCCTCGCCCAGCCGCGGCCCCGAGGCCCGCCCGCCGAGCCCGAACACGTCCGCGTCCGCCGGCGTCTCCGAGCGCTGCACCCAGCGCGGTTCCGTGCCCTCCGCCGCGTTCACCGGGTCCCACCAGCGCGGCGGCAGGTCACGACGGAGCAGCAGACCTCCCGGCGTGCGGAACTCCACCGCCCCGTGCCGGGAGACCAGCACCGTGATCCGCTCCGACACCACCCGCCAGCCGTCCTTGTCGGGCTCGATGACCGCCCGGGTGTCGGCGTCGGGGCAGCCGCCGTCCAGCGCGTACGACGGCTCCGGCTCGGCACCGTCCCAGCCGCAGAACACCGCGCCGCCCGCCGCGACCCGCACCCGCAGGGTCGACCGGGCGAAGCGGACCACCCCGCCGCCCGGCAGCGGATCCGCGCCCTCGGCGGACCCCGGCACCCGCGCCCGCTCCGGCCCCCGCCGCGGGAGGTCCCGCGCGTCGGCGCGTTGCCGGCGCCACGCCGCGCGCACCGCCCTCAGCCCGTTCGCCGATCCGACCTGCAGTACCTGTCGCACCAGGTCCCGAGCATCCATAAGGCCCACCCTTTCACCGTTCCCGCCCGCCCCGCCGCCGGCCGGCCACCTTCCACCTGGCGGCCCGGCACATGCTTCCACCTCCGAATGTGTGGGGTGTGCCCTGGCGCCGGAGACGATCACGTGGCATCGTCCTGCCCAGCCGCGACCGGGGACATTCCGCCCGGCCGGGGTCCAGCCGCACATCACGCAGCGTCGCGTACCGTCCGGGAGCCGCCCCATGAGCACCACACCTGAGCCCACCGCCGACCCGGCGCCCGAGCAGCCCCTGTGGCAGCCCGGCCCGGACCGAGTCTCCGGTGCCCAGGTGACGCGCTTCCAGGCCTGGGCCGCCGAGCACCATGGCGCGCCCGCCCCCGACACCGCCGACCCCGTCGCCGGCTACCACGCGCTGCACGCCTGGTCGGTGCGCGAGCCCGGGACCTTCTGGCGGTCGGTCGTCGAGTGGTTCGACGTGCGCTTCTCCTCCCCGTACGAGACCGTCCTCGCCGACGCCGCCATGCCCGGAGCGAAGTGGTTCCCCGGGGCCACGCTCAACTACGCCGAGCACGCCCTGCGTCCCGCCGGCGACGCCGCCCGGGCCGGTGAGCCCGCCCTGCTCCACCTCGACGAGCGGCACGAGATCGGCGCCACCAGCTGGGCCGAGCTGCGCCGCCAGGTCGCCTCCCTCGCCCACGAGCTGCGCGCCCTCGGCGTCCGCCCCGGCGACCGGGTCAGCGGCTACCTGCCCAACGTCCCCCAGGCCGTCGTCGCCCTGCTGGCCACCGCCGCCGTCGGCGGCGTGTGGACCTCCTGCGCGCCGGACTTCGGCGCCCGCAGCGTGCTGGACCGCTTCCAGCAGGTCGAGCCCGTCGTCCTGTTCACCGTCGACGGCTACCGCTACGGCGGAAAGGAGCACGACCGCACCGGCGTCGTCGCCGAGCTGCGTGCCGAACTGCCCTCGCTGCGCGCCGTCGTGCACATCCCGCTGCTGGGCACGCCCGTCCCCGAGGGCGCACTGGAGTGGGAGTCCCTGGTCTCCGGCGACCCCGAGCCGGCGTACGAACAGGTCCCCTTCGACCACCCGCTGTGGGTGCTCTACTCCTCCGGCACCACCGGCCTGCCCAAGGCCATCGTCCAGTCCCAGGGCGGCATCCTGCTGGAGCACCTCAAGCAGACCGGCCTCCACCTCGACCTCGGGCCGCGGGACCGGTTCTTCTGGTACACCTCCACCGGCTGGATGATGTGGAACTTCCTCGTCGGCGGCCTGCTCGCGGGCTCCACGATCGTCCTGTACGACGGCAGCCCCGGCTTCCCCGACACCGGCGCCCAGTGGGGCGTGGCCGAGCGCACCGGAACCACCGTCTTCGGCACCTCCGCCGCGTACGTCATCGCCTGCCGCAAGGCCGGCGTCCACCCAGGCCGCGACCACGACCTGTCGGCCGTCACGTGCGTGGCCACCACCGGCTCCCCGCTCCCGCCGGACGGCTTCCGCTGGATCCACGACGAGGTCAAGGAGGACCTGTGGATCGCCTCCGTCAGCGGCGGCACCGACGTGTGCAGCTGCTTCGCGGGCGGCGTCCCCACCCTGCCGGTGTACATCGGTGAGCTCCAGGCCCCCTGCCTCGGCACCGACCTGCAGGCCTGGGACCCGTACGGCAAGCCGGTCACCGACGAGGTCGGCGAGCTGGTCGTCACCAACCCGATGCCGTCGATGCCCATCCACTTCTGGAACGACCCCGACGGCAGCCGCTACCACGACAGTTACTTCGAGATGTTCCCGGGCGTCTGGCGGCACGGCGACTGGATCACCCTGACCTCGCGCGGCACGGTGGTCATCCACGGCCGTTCCGACTCCACCCTCAACCGCCAGGGCGTCCGCATGGGCTCCGCCGACATCTACGAGGCCGTCGAACGGCTCCCGGAGATCCGCGAGTCGCTCGTCATCGGCGTCGAGCAGCCCGACGGCGGTTACTGGATGCCGCTGTTCGTCCAGCTCGCCGAGGGCGCGGTGCTCGACGACGCCCTCCGCGACAAGGTCAAGCGCACCATCCGCGAACAGCTCTCCCCCCGCCACGTCCCCGACGAGATCATCCCGGTCCCCGGCATCCCGCACACCCTCACCGGCAAGCGCATCGAGGTCCCGGTGAAGAAGCTGCTGCAGGGCACGCCGCTGGACAAGGCCGTCAACCCGGGCTCCGTCGACGACCTGGGGCTGCTCAGGTTCTACGCGGACCTGGCCCGCACCCGCAGCTGAGCGCCGCGGGGGTGAGGCGGGCCCGGCCCGCCCTCACCCCCCGTACGTCGTGCCGAACTCGCCCAGGACGCCGGCGAAGTCGGCGGCCAGGGCAGCCGCCTCCGCGGGCCGCAGCCCCGCGGTCGTGATGCGCACCCCGGGCCCCGCCGCGAGCCGGAACCTCGCCCCCGCCGCCACCCACCACCCGCGCGACCGCAGGCCGTTCACCACCGCCGCCTCGTCCCGCACCGGCACCCACACGTTCAGCCCGCTCGCCCCGTGCGCCGCGATCCCGCGCTCCCCCAGCTCCGCGACCAGCGCCTCCCGCCGCTCCGCGTACGCGTCCCGTGCGGCCTCCACCAGCAGCCGCGCCGCCGCGTCCGTCATCAGCCGCGCGGCCATCCCCTGCAGCACATGACTGATCCACCCCGAGGTCAGCAGCAGCCGCCCGTCGTGCCGCGCCAGCGTCGTCGGGTCGCAGGCGAGGGCCGCCCACCGCAGGTCCGTGCCCAGGTACTTGGTGACCGTGCGCACCTGCGCCCAGCGCGGCAGCCCCCCTGAGGTCAGGCTGTGCAGCGGCACGCCCGCGATCTCCGCGGCGTGGTCGTTCTCGACCACGAGGACGTCGGGCGCCTCCCGCAGCACGCCGAGCAGCGCGTCCCGCCGCTCCGGCGAGAAGCACCCGCCGTACGGGTTCTGGGAGCGCGGACTGCACACCACCGCCCGCGCCCCGGCCCGCAGCGCGTCGCGCACCGCCTCGGGCCGCATGCCCTCGTCGTCGACCGCGACCGGCACCATGCGCAGTCCCAGCGCGGGCACCAGGTCGAGCAGATGGTGGTAGCCCGGATCCTCCATCGCCACCGCGTCGCCGGGCCGCAGTTCGACGGAGAGCAGCCGCCCGACGCAGTCGAGCGCGCTGTGCGCGAACGTCACGTCGTCCGCCGGCACCCCGTCGCGGTCGAACCACGCGCGGGTCAGCTCCTCCAGCTCGCGAAGGCGCGGAGCCGACCGGTGCGAGCGCACCCCGGGCGTCACCTGCACCGACGGCGGCAGCTCCGGCAGGAACGCCGGGTCCGGGTGGCCGCCCGCCAGGTCCCGCAGTCCGGCGGGCACCTTCGGCGGCCTCCTGGACGCCACGGCCGGCGCCTGTGCGACGACGGTGCCGCCGCGTCCGCGCGTGACGACGATCCCGCGCTGCCGGAGCTCCTTGTAGGCGGTCGCCACCGTGCCGGGACTGACTCCCAGGCGATCGGCCAGCGTCCGTACCGGCGGGAGCGCGGCCCCGGGCGACAACGCCCCGTCGGCCACGCCCCGTTCGACGGACGCGGCAATGCCCTTGGCGCTGGTACCGCTGATCGCATATTGTGCTGCCACATTCGTAAGTATGTATCAATACAAACTTTGGGTCAAGGGGGCAGTGCATGCGATTCCCTCGCAGCCGCAGCGACATCGAGGACCTCGTACCGGGCGGCCGCGACGGCCGCCGCATGCTCTGGGTGAGCCTCACCGACAAGGCCGGATCCGGCCTCTGGTACGGCACTTCGGCGCTCTACTACACCTACGTCGCCGGACTCGCCCCGCACGAGATCGGCCTCCTGCTCGGCGTCGCCGGTGCCGTGGGCATCGCGGGCACCCCCGTCGCGGGCCGGGTCGCGGACCGCGTGCCGCTCACCCGGCTGCTCCCGGCCGTCCACGCCCTGCGCGCCGCGGCCGCCGTCGGCATCCTGCTCACCGGCACCCTCTGGCTCCTGCTGCCCATCGCCGCGCTCGGCAGCCTCGGCGACCGCGCCGCCTCGGTCCTCACCAAGCTGTACGCCGCACGCGTCGCCGGCCCGGACCGCGTCCGCTACCAGGCCCTCCAGCGCACCGTGGTCAACATCGGGTTCGGCATCGGCGGCCTCGCCGCCGCCGTCGCCCTGGCCATCGGCACCGACACCGCCTACCGCACCATGCTCATCGGGGACGCACTCTCCTTCGCCGGCGCCGCCCTGCTCGTCCTGCGCTGCGCCGAACCGCCGTCCCCCGCACGCGTGGTGGCCGGCGCGCCCGCCGCCACCGGCGGGGAACCGCCCCGGACGAAGACAGCGGCCGCCAGCCCCTGGCGCGACCGTGGCTACCTCGCCTACACCGCCACCGAGACCCTGCTGTTCCTCGACGACACGGCGCTCAACATCGGCCTGCCCCTGTGGATCGCCACCGCGACCGTCGCCCCGCACAGCCTCGTCGCCCTGCTCTTCGTGCTCAACAACGTCCTCGTCGTGATCTTCCAGGTCCGCCTCAGCCGCCTCGGGGACGAGCCGCGCAGGGCCGCCGCCTCCCTGCCGCTGCTCGGCGTCGCCTTCCTCGTCGCGGGCGGCGCCATGGCCGTCTCGGCCGTGGACTCGACGGGGACCGCCGTCGTCGCCCTCGTCGTCGCCGCCACGGCCTTCACCGCCGCGGAGATCGTCCACGCCGCGATCTCCTGGGAGTTGTCCCTCGCCCTCGCCCCCGGCCGGTCCCAGGGCGCCTACCTCGGCGTCCACGGACTCGCGCAGTCGGCCCAGCGCTCGGCCGGCCCGGTGCTGCTCACCTCCGCCGTCATGGCCGCCGGCCCGCTCGGCTGGCTCGGCCTCGGCGCCGGACTCGCCGCCGTCTCCGTCGGCCAGCGCACCCTCGTACGCCGCCGCCTGGACCGGCTGGACGCCGCCGAACGCCCCGGGGCCGCGGCCCCGAAGACCCTCGCCGTCCCCAGCGGGACGCTCACTGTCAGTGGCGGCGATTACGGTGAGTGACAGTTGACCGCCGTACCGAGGGGGAGCCGTCATGGCACACACCAAGCACCGCAAGCAGAGCAGCCGCCCCGCCCGCCGCAACGCGAGGACCGGCCGGCGCACCCTGCGCCGCGAGTCACCGACCACCGTCGCCGTCCTCACCGACCGCGCCGACTTCGACGCCATGCGCGGCTACCGCAGTTTCACCTTCGACGACCACACGAGCTACCTGCGGCAGATCGAGGGCCTGCTGCGGTCGCTCGCCTCCCGAGGCATCCACGTCCGCGTCGGGCCCTTCGACCCGGCCGAGTACGCCGAGTACTGCGCCGACACCGGCCACGACCCCGACACCTCACGCTCCCGCACGCGATACGCCGCCGACGTCACCACGGCCGGCCCCACCGTCCCCTACACGGGACAGCCCCTGGAACACCTCGTCACCGAGCTCGAGTACGAGGCGGGCCGCCAGGCCACCTGGGAACGGGCCTCCGGCATCCTGGCCCGCGCGGGGGACTGCGCCGGCTGCGGCGACGACCTCGCCCGCACCTCCTTCGACCGCGCCTCCCAGGCCCTGATGCGCCTCCTCGAAGCCGCGGGGCCCGGCCACCACCACCTCGTGTGCAGCGTGCCCGCCGAGGGCACCACACTGCTCGCCGCCATGCACGCCCGCTGCGACGAGCAGGGCATGGTCCACCTCGTCGAGGCCGAGGCCCTGGTCTGCTGCACCGTCATCGCCGCCGGGCTCGCCGAGGACAGCCCCGGCGGCCTCGTCCTGCGCAGCGGCACGGGCACCGGCCAGCCCCCGCCCGACCGCCCGGACGAAGTCCGCGGCTGGACGCTGCGCGACGGCTGGCTCCAACCCCTCACGGAGGCACAGGTCTTCAACGCCTACTGCACCGACGCCGAGTCCGGCGACCCCGTACCCCCGGAGCCCGGCGTCGTCCACCGCCCGGGATTCGTCCTCCCGCCGCCGGAGGACGGCTGAGCACGGCGGAGCCCGGGAACGCCGAGGGGCGCCCCACCACCGGTGGGACGCCCCTCGGGAGGACGGGAAGCCATCACTCCCCGGACAGCACCGCCTGCGCCGCGCGCCGCGCCTCGTCGGCCGTGTCGGTCGCCCGGGCGGCCGCCGCCGCCCGCTCGCACTGCGCCAGGGTGTACTTCGCCAGCGTCGCCCGCACGTAGGGGATCGACGCCGCGCCCATCGACAGGCTCGTCACACCCAGACCCGTCAGCACGCACGCCAGCAGCGGATCGGAGGCCGCCTCACCGCACACACCGCAGCTCTTGCCCTCGGCCCGCGCGGCCTCGGCCGCCGCGGACACCAGGTCCAGCAGCGCCGGCTGCCACGGATCCTGCAGCCGCGAGACCGAACCGACCTGCCGGTCCGCCGCGAAGGTGTACTGCGCCAGGTCGTTCGTCCCCAGCGAGAGGAACTCGACCTCCTGCAGGATCGACCGTGCCCGCAGGGCCGCCGACGGGATCTCCACCATCGCGCCGAACTTCGCGTGCAGTCCGGCCTCCCGGCACGCGTCCGCGAACGCCTTGGCGTCGATGCGGTCCGCCACCATCGGTGCCATCACCTCGAGGTACACCGGCAGGCCCTCGGCGGCCTTGGCGAGCGCCCGCAGCTGCGTGTGCAGCACATCGGGGTGGGCGAGCAGCGTCCGCAGGCCCCGCACGCCCAGCGCCGGGTTCGGCTCGTCCGCGGGCGTCAGGAACTCCAGCGGCTTGTCGGCACCCGCGTCCAGCACCCGGACCACGACCCGGCCCTCGGGGAAGGCCTCCAGCACCTGCCGGTACGCCTCGACCTGCTTCTCCTCCGACGGCGCCTTCCGGGAGTCGTCCAGGAAGAGGAACTCCGTGCGGAACAGACCCACGCCCTCCGCGCCCGCCTTCACGGCCGCCTCGACGTCCGCGGGACCGCCGACGTTCGCCAGCAGCGGCACCTTGTGCCCGTCCGACGTGGCACCCGGCCCCGAGGTCGCGGCCAGCGCCGCCCTGCGCTCCTCCGCGGCCTTCGCCAGCTCGGCCCGCCGGTCCTTGTCCGGGTCGACGTAGATGTCGCCGGTGCTGCCGTCCACGGCGATGACCGTGCCCTCCGCCAGCTCCGTGGCACCCGGCAGCGCCACCACGGCGGGCACCCCCAGCGCACGCGCGAGGATCGCGCTGTGGCTGGTCGGCCCGCCCTCCTCGGTCACGAAGCCGAGCACCAGCGACGGGTCCAGCAGCGCGGTGTCGGCCGGCGCCAGGTCCCGCGCGATCAGCACGTACGGCTCGTCGCTGTCCGGGACGCCGGGCATCGGCACCCCGAGCAGCCGCGCCACGATCCGGTTGCGGACGTCGTCCAGGTCCGCGACGCGTCCCGCCAGGTACTCGCCCGCGTTGGCGAGCAGCGCACGGTAGGAGGCGAACGCGTCGTACACCGCGCGCTCCGCCGAGCTGCCCACCGCGATACGGCGCTCCACGTCGGCCATCAGCTCGGGGTCCTGCGCCATCAGCGCCTGTGCCTCCAGCACCGCCTGCGCCTCGCCGCCGGCCAGATTGCCGCGCGCGATCAGGTCGTTGGCCACCGCCTCGACCGCCTGACGCGCCCGGGCCTGCTCCCGCGGCGCCTCGTCGGCCGGAATCTGCTTGGCCGGAGGCTCGAGAACCGCGGTCCCCATGTGCCGTACCTCGCCGATCGCCACGCCGTGGCTGACACCGACGCCTCGCAGCGTTGTCTCCATCTCACCCGTCTCCGGTTGTCGCGGACGCTCGCGACCGCGTTGCCTGTGTGTATGCGTCGGGAGTGGCCTTGCCGAAAAGGCTACGTCCAAGAGAAGAGCGTGGCCCCGGCGGTCACCTCTCCGTCCCCGACCAGACCGGTCAGCGCCTCGGCCGCCGCCTCCAGCGCCACCACCGGGCACACCGGGGACTTGCCGGCGGCCTCGACCGCCGCGGGGTCCCAGCGCACCATCTCCTGGCCGCGCACCACGGTGTCGCCCTTGTTGACGAGCACCTCGAAGCCCTCGCCGTTCAGCTGCACCGTGTCGATGCCGAGATGGGTCAGCACCCCGTGCCCGTCCGCGTCCACCACGACGAACGCGTGCGCGTGCAGGGACACGACCACACCGTCCACCGGCGACACGGCCACCGACGGCTCGCGCACGGGATCGATCGCCGTGCCGGGCCCCACCATGGCACCGGAGAACACGGGGTCGGGCACCGCGGCCAGACCGATGACGCGCCCGGTCAGGGGCGACGAGACAGTCGTCATGATGAAGCCTCCAAGCAAGTGGTCCAGACCACTCAAGTCTGCCACCCCCTCGAGGCCCGGCACACCACGCCACCGCGCGCCACCTCGATTTGCTCCGACCGGGCGCCTCCAGTACGTTGGGTCAACCCCCGCGACGAGAACGCCACGGAGACGTGCGTGCTCAGATCGGTGCGGTAAATCCGACGGAAAGCATCTGCTAAAGTCGGGGAGCGCGAAAGCCGAAAGGCAGAAACGCAAAAGCAGGAATTCCCCGCCGGCGGGAATCGGGCCCGAAAGAGTCTGATAAGCTGGTGACAACGAAGGGAAAGCCCGGAGGGGTCGGTGAAACGGTCTCGAAGGAAGCTTCCGTTCCTTGAGAACTCAACAGCGTGCCAAAAGTCAACGCCA
>NZ_JBHWGA010000030.1:62831-122402 GCF_042733315.1 Streptomyces sp. NPDC059718 | reverse complement strand
TTCATTATTTATTTTTTTTTCTGCATTTATTTTTTTTTTAATTTTTCCTGCTCGTGTTACCAACAATAAAATAATCCGCAACACCATCGCCGGCGGTGTGGGGCTGCAAACCCCGGCCCACGCCGCTGCTTACACCCGGCCGCACACGCCAACGATCACGTGGTGCGGCGATCCCTGGAATCCGCCATACGACGTCTGCCGGGCCTTCGCACGTGGGTCAGCCGGCGGGGGTGGACTCCACCGGAGCCGGGGCGACGGGGGCGGGGGCCTCCGCCGGGGCGACGGGGGCGGCGGCCGCCTCGACGGGAGCGGCGGGAGCGGCCGCCTGTGCCGGAGCCGCGGGGGCCGCGACGGGAGCCGCCGGCACGACGGCGGCCGCAGCGGCAGCGGCGGCCTTGGCTTCCTCGACGGCCTTGGCCTCGGCGGCCTCCGCCGCCTCGATCTCCGCGGTGTGCTTGGCCACGAACGCCTCGCCCAGGACCTCGTGGGCCTCCTTGAGGTGGTCGAGCTCCACCTCGCCGTTCTCGGCGACGTGGCCCTCCAGGGCCTCGAACATCCGCTCCACCGGCTCGTGCGAGCCGCCGAGGCGCTGCTCGGCGTAGACCGCGACACCCAGCTTCAGGAAGAGCTCGGCCGTGCGGCGGTTGACGGTGAAGTCGTGGATGGCGTCACCGCCCGCGTCAAAGCCCTTCTCGATGACTTCGAATGCCTTCTTGATGAGACTCACGCTGGTGCTCCCCTGCACGTGCCCGTCGGGCGACTGCCTGACTGTGACCTGATCTGACCTGAACTGAACTGCCCTGTTACGCAACTGACCGAGCGATCCGGTCCGCGCCGAACCCTATGGCAACCCTCCTGCCGATGCGCAGCCGCCCCGCCCCCAATCCACCCACAGCGAGCGCGGCTTGACGGGGCGCTGGGCATAACACGTGCCGGGCGCCGCCTGGCCGAGTGGACCATGCGCCGGCAGTGGCTCGACCGCGCCGGCGACCCCTTCCCGACGCCCGCGCCGGCGGAACCGTTTCACCCGGGCGCCGTGTCCTCCTCCGCAGTAGGTGGTTCGACGCCGCGGAGCCACACGTGAAGGGGGACGGCCATGAGTCAGGTACGCGAGGGGGCACGGTTAGGGGCTTGGGCCGTCGGCGGGATCATCGCCCTGGCGGTGTTGTACGTGATCGGGGTGTTCGCCTTCGGCGGCGCGGGGTGGATCACCGCCCCGTTCCGCGGTGAGGCGGACGAGCGCGAGAACACCGTCGCTTCGGGCGAGTTCCGGCAGACCACATACGAGGAGTTCTTCGATCTGTGCGCGGCCGTGCAGAACGCCGAAGGGACGATCCAGGCGCTGCAGGAGGAGCGGAAGGCCGCCTCGGAGATCCGCACGACGCAGATCGACCAGTCGATCACCGCGCTGAAGGCCACGCGGATCGAGTCGGCCAACGCCTACAACTCCAAGGCCGCCCAGGAGCACCGCGCGCCCTTCCGTGACAAGGATCTGCCGTACCGGCTGGATGCCACCGCTGAGCGCACCACGTGCACCAACTGATCCGCACCTCATTCCGGGAAGAGGGCAGCATCGCATGAAGAAGTTCGCACGCATGGCCCTGGCCACCCTCGTCGCGCTCGTCGCGGGCCTCGTCCTGACGTCCTGCACCGAGTCCAGCCAGGACAAGGAGAACAAGGCCAAGCAGGACAACTACGACCGCCTCGTGGCCCAGCAGCCGGCAGGCCGCATGGAGTACTCGCCGACCCGCGAAGCGATCAACCAGTGGGTCAAGACGTGGGGGCAGCGGGGCAAACTCTCCTACGTCTACATCCAGAACGCCAATGGCGAGTACGGGTACTTCATCATGAAGGGCCTGCCGGTGCCGCGCTGCAAGATGCTCACGCCGACGGAGCGGGTGGAGTCCACCTCCAACGGCGTCGCGGTCCTCGCGCAGCCCGGCATGGACGGTACGTACACCTCCGGTTCGACCTGCAACGCCTACTACGGCTTTGACGCGACGACGAACGCGTACATGGAGTTCACGGTCGGCACGAACCAGTCGTTCTTCCTGTTCGACAAGCCCATGACGATGCCGGAGTACGCCAGCGCCAAGCAGTTGGGGCCGTCCTCGGTGAAGGACGTCGAGAAGCAATAGTGAGCGGCCGGGCGCCGGTTCGAACCGTTCCGGCCCTGTGTCCCGTCAAGCGGCTTCGAGGGCGTCGGTGATCTTGCGGGCGTCCCGGCCGGGAACAGCACACCGGCCCGGCCGACGTGCGTTTGTGCCGGGCGAGCGCAAGCAGAACGCGGTCAAGACGACCACGATCAGCGAAGGGCAGGGCCTGAACCTGTGGCCTGGGGCGGTGCGTCCGGCCAAGGACTCCGCGGCATCAGACCGAGGGTGGAGTGGGGCGGGTAGGCCTGTGCTCAGGGGCGGGTGCGTTCCAGGACTCGAGCAGGCGCAGTGCCTGTTCGGTCGGAGAGCCCGGTTCCACGTTGTAGACGTACAGGGTCTGTTCCGCGTCTCCGGGAACCGGGAAGGACTCGAAGACGAAGTGCAGGTCACCGACGACGGGGTGGTGATGGGGCCTTGCGCCGTGCGTGCAACGTAGCACCCGGTGGTCGTTCCACCAGGTCGTGAACTCCGGCGAACGAAGCATGAGTTCACCCACCAGGTCCGCGAGTTGCCGGTCATGGGGCCGGCGCCCGGCCTCCAGACGGAGGATTCCTACGGTTTCGGCAGCGATGTGTTCCCAGTCGCCGACGGTCTGCCGGGCGGAGGGGTCCAGCAGGTAGTAGCGAGCCAGGTTGCGGGCCGGCACGGGCAGGGCGTCGAAGTCGGTGAGGACGGCCCGGGCGAGTCGGTTGGAGGCCAGGACGTCGGTCCGCCGACCGAGGACGTATGCCGGCACGTGCTGCAGTGTCTGAAGCATCAGGTGCAGGCCTGGACGAACACGCTGCGGGCCGGTGGGGGCACGGCGAGCGGCGGCGCTCGGCCGGGTCAGCAGATCCTTCAGGTGTTCCGTCTCGGATGCGTCCAGGTGCAGGGCCCGGCCCAAGGCCTCAAGGACTTCCGGTGAGGGATTACCGGCTCGACCCTGTTCGAGCCGTGTGTAGTACTCGGTGCTCACCCCAGCGAGCCGGGCGACCTCGTCGCGACGCAGTCCCGGAACCCGGCGCGTGCGGCCGTCCTCGGGCAATCCTGCCTGGTCAGGGGTCAGGCGGCTGCGCCGGGTGCGCAGGAAATCGGCGAGCTCGCTTCGGCTGTCCATACACCCAGTGTGGCTTCTGGCGTGTGCGGCATTTCTGCTTTGGGTGGCCCTGTCGGTACTTGTCTCGGCAGGGTGCGGTAGGTGCCCTTTTCCGTGGGTCCGGCGGTGGTGTGCTGGATGAGCGGCCCGGATGAGCGGACCGCACCCCCCGAAATTCCACGGAAGGTACCCCCTCAATGACCTCGCAGACCTCTGTCGCCCCACTCGTCGGCCGAGTCGCCGTCGTCACCGGCGCGTCCAGCGGTATCGGCGAAGCGACCGCTGAACACCTGGCATCGCTGGGAGCCAAGGTCGCCGTGCTGGCCCGGCGTGAGGACCGGCTCGCCGAGCTGGTCTCCCGCATCGAGAAGAACGGCGGCACCGCACTGGCGATCACGGCGGACGTGACCGACGTCCAGGCCATGGGCGCCGCCGCCGACCGGGTCAAGAACGACCTCGGTGGCGCGGACCTGCTGTTCAACAACGCCGGCGTCATGCTGCCCGCGCCCGTCGAGGAGCTGCGTGCCGACCAGTGGCAGCGCCAGATCGACCTGAACATCACGGGCCTGATGAACGTCATCGGCGCATTCACCCCGCAGTTGGTCGAGGCGGCCGCCGAGCGCGGAGTGGCCGACCTGATCAACACCTCGTCGAGCGCCGCACAGAACCTCTACCCGACCTTCGCCGTCTACGCCGGCACCAAGGCGTTCGTCTCGCACCTGTCGAAGCACCTCCGGGTCGAGCTGGGCCCGAAGAACGTGCGGGTCTCCGCGATCGAGCCCGGGATCGTGGGCACGGAGCTGCAGGACCACGTCACAGACTCCGGCGCCAGCGCGTGGCTGGAGGGATCGAAGGAGACCATCGACTGGCTCCAGTCGGACGACATCGCGCGGACGGTCGGGTTCATCACCTCCATGCCCCTGCGGGTCAACCTCTCGCAGGTCTTCATCATGCCGACGGCCCAGCCCAGCTGAGACCGGGCCGCTCCTTCGGCGTGTGTTGGGCCCTGGGAAGCCACCCGAGGTCGAGGAGTCCGTGGCGGCGGAGATGCCGTGTGTGCCGTACCCGCGGGCTTGGCCGGGGATCGGGCCGCGCCGGGCGCAGGACGGAGGGCATTCCGTCTCAGTCGGGCAGACCCCAGAAAAGGCCGTGCAGGCCGACCTCGGCGAAGTAGGCGTCGGCGGCGGCGGGGTCGCGGCGGGTGTAGCCCGGGTCAAGGCGCCCGGTGTACCAGTCGCCGGCGAAGCGCCACAGGGTGGCCAGATCCATGACGTACCCAGGCTCCTGGCTCGTCTTCCGCAGCCAGGTGTCGACGCAGCCGGTGGAGCAGAACAGGCGCTGGTTGGCGCAGGTGTGCACGACATCGTCCCAGGCCCGGCTCATGGGGGTGAGGAAATGGGCCACCTGTTCGCCCTTCGGGGGTGCTTCTCGGCCGACCACCCAGGCGTGCGGGGTGTCGCAGGCCGGACAGCGGGTGGCGACCAGCACGTCGGGCTCGTCCTTGAGCAGGTGGGGCAGGGCGAACGAGTCCCAGGCGCAGCCGCCCCACCAGAGCGTGTGCGCGCCCATGACGGAGAAGCCGAGCGGAACGGAGGCGAAGGGGTGGGCCATCACCACGTGGTCGCTGTCCTGCGGGTCCAGGACCAGATCACGACGTGCGTGAAGGGTGCGCAGCTCCTGACGTACCTGGTCGGGAGCGAGCCGGGCGACTGCGGCGATTTCCGGCACGCCGGGAGCCTGGCCGGTGCGCGCGAAACCGTGGTACACGGCGAGGCGGACCCTCTCCGTCCCGTCGGGGCTCATCGGTACTGGTGAGGCGTTCCTGGTCATTCCTGTGGTTCCTTCGCTGATCGGGCCGATGAGTCCAGCGTGCGCCTTGCGGAGGTCGGGGGGCTTGAACGCTCGTGCGGGACAATGGGACATGGACAATGGGACGTGACGTCTTCAGGGGAACGAGCCGCCTACTGGCGGGTCGCCGGGCTCGCTCTGGAAGCCATGGACGCCCACTTCGAGCGGTACGCGTATCCGATGCACGCCCACGACACGTACTCGTTCGGAGTCACCGATCACGGAGCGCAGTCGTTCGTGTGCAGGGGAGGGCGGCACGTCAGCGCGGCAGGGCTGGTCATGGCGTTCAATCCGGACGACCCCCACGACGGACAGCCGGCCGTCCACGACGGCTACCGCTACCGGATGCTGCACCTCGGCGAAGACCACGTCCGGGAGGTACTCGCCGACGCGACGCCGGGCGCGGCCGGACTGCCGCTCTTCGACACCCCGGTCCTGGACGACCCGGCCCTGGCCCGAGCCGTCGCCCACCTCCACGTCGCGGTCGCCGGGCAAGCGCCCCGACTGATCGTCGAGGAACGCCTCACCGCCGCCGTGCTGGCCCTGAGCCGTCACGCATCGACGAAGCCCGCACCGCTGCCGGACCGGCCAGGCCGCGTGGACGTGGCGGCCATGGAACGGGCCCGCCGCATGCTGCGGCAGCGCTTCGTCGACAACATCTCCGCCGACGACCTGGCGCGGGCGGCCGGATGCAGCCGCTTCGCGCTGTATCGGGGCTTCCGCGCGGCGTACGGCTTCGCCCCCAGCGACTATCAACGCGATCTGCGGCCGCGCCGAGCTCGGGCACTCCTGGCTGAGGGCATGACGCCGGCGATGGTGGCCGCCGGGGCCGGCTTCGCGGACCAGGCCCACCTCACCCGCTGGTTCACCCGCACCTACGGCGTCACCCCGGCCGCCTACCGTTCAGCGTGACGCACTGCGGCCGGCCGGGCCGGCCACGTCCTGAGGAAACGGCACCCAGGGCTCTCACAGCCGCGTGGGG
Organism: Streptomyces sp. NPDC059718; assembly: GCF_042733315.1. Taxonomy (NCBI): domain Bacteria; kingdom Bacillati; phylum Actinomycetota; class Actinomycetes; order Kitasatosporales; family Streptomycetaceae; genus Streptomyces; species Streptomyces sp. NPDC059718. The sequence continues at coordinate 116,341 of NZ_JBHWGA010000030.1, read as the reverse complement.
CGAGGCCTTCCGGAAGGGCAACCAGCTGCAAGCGAAGGAACGGTGAAGCGGACTCAAGCACCACGGATACGACCACGAAGGTGACCTAAGCGGCCTGGCCAGTCCACGGCCAGCGCCGCGTGCGGCAGCTGCAGCCGCAGGTGGACCAGGGTGATCAGCACCGGGTCGACGAAGACCAGCTGGTGATCGGGCCCGGCACCGGCCGCCCGCCGCGCTACCGCGTATCGAGTCGTTAGGCTCGGAGACATGACTATTCTGCGGATGGACAACGTCGCCATCGTCGTCGACGATCTGGACGCGGCTGTCGCCTTTTTCACCGAGCTCGGCATGGAGCTGGAAGGAAAGGCGCAGATCGAAGGCCTTTATGCGGACCGCACCGTCGGACTCGACGGCGTCCGGAGCGACATCGCGATGATGCGGACCCCCGACGGCCACAGCAAGCTGGAGCTGACCAAATTCCACGCCCCCGCGGTATCCGACACCGAGCCGCGGAACCTTCCGCCCAACACGCTGGGCCTGCATCGCGTCATGTTCGCCGTCGACGACATCGACGACACCATCGCCCGCCTGCGCGCTCACGGCGCCGAACTCCTCGGCGAGGTGGCGCAGTACGAGAACATCTACCGGCTCTGCAACCTCCGCGGCCCCGCAGGCATCATCGTCGCCCTGGCCGAACAGATCGGCTGACGCGGGCCTGCCGCACGGAGCATGTCGATGGTCAGCACCGCGATGACGCATCCGCGACAGGGGCGGTGCGGGCTGCTGTACGAGCCCGGGGATTCCGCCGGCGGACGGTGTCGGGCGCGGGGAGGACTTCGCGGGCCCGTACGGCCGCCCCGCCCGCAACCGCGAACCGTTCGACCTGACCGTCCCGGAGATCCGCCGTCTGGCCAACGTGCCCTTCAGCCCACCACCCAAGTCCCTGAGCATGCTTCCGCACTGGTCGAACCGGCGTAGAAGCCGGCAGGCTCCAGCACGCCGCAGCCACTACCGACAGCGGCTCTCCACGCCCTCAAGCTTGTGGATCGCGAAGTCGCACTGGAGTACTGACAGGCCGCTGACTGGCGTCACGCATCGAACGACACCCCACCAGGTCGGTCAGGCCAGGGACGGGAGGGACAGCCGCATGCGGAGACCGTGGTCAAGCGGCTCGGCGGTGATGGTGCCGCCGTGGGTCTCGGCGACCTGTTTGACGATGGCGAGCCCGAGTCCGGACCCGGGGAGGGACCGGGCGGACGGCGAGCGGTAGAACCGGTCGAACACAAAGGGCAGGTCGTCCGCCGGGATGCCCGGTCCCTGGTCGGTGACCGTGACCGTGCCGTCGCGGGACACCTCGATCAGCACTTCGCCGCCGTCCGGGCTCCACTTGACGGCGTTGTCGACGAGGTTGCCGACGGCGCGTTCCAACGCTTCGGGGTCGGCGTGTACCAGGCACTCGGTCAGCTCCGTGCGCAGCGACACCCGGGGGCCGCGCCGGGTCGTGCGGGCCACGACCCGCTCGGCGAGGAGATCGAGGCGGGTGTCCTCGGTGTGGACGTCCTGCTGCCCGTAACGGGCCAGTTCCACCAGGTCGTTGACCAGGTCCCGGAGTTCCTGGGCCTGCGTGCGGGCCTGTTCGACCAGGGCGGGGGCCTGCGGATCGGCCAGGCCGGGGCTCTCGCTGAGCAGTTCCAGATTGGTGGTGATGCTCGTGAGCGGAGTGCGCAGTTCGTGCGAGGCGTCGGCGACGAGCCGTCGCTGGGCCCTCACGGATTCCTCCACCGCCGCGATCATCGCGGTGAAGGAGTGTGCGAGCCGGGCGATCTCGTCGCGGCCCCGCACGTCGATGCGTGCCGTCAGATCCGGCGTTGCCGCGACGTGCTCGACCGTCTCGGTGAGCTGCCGTACCGGGCGCAGTACCCGTCCGGCCAGCAGCCGGGCACCGAAGGCGGCCAGTAGGGTGCCGCCCGCGGTGATCACGGCGAGCAGCGCGGTGAGCCGGTCCAGGGTGGAGCCGACGACCGACTGGCGGATGGCGGCCCGGACCAGCGCGCCGTCCCAGTCGGTGAGCGGCGCGGTGTACACCCGGTAGCTCACCCCCTCGAACTCCGCGTCCTGGAAGTACGCCGGTGCCTTGCCCAGGGCGACCTGGACGTCGTGCTTGGTGACGGGAATGAAGCCGCCGCCCGGTCCCGGTGCGACCGGCGGCACTATGAACTGCAACTGCGTGGAGCCGACGGTGACCGGCGAGGTCGGCACCGTCAGATGTGTGCCTTCCCGTTCCATCTGCTGGACCTTGAACTTGAATTCCTTCAGCAACTGCGAGGCGTCCCGGTCGGCGGCGGACACCAGCACGTCGTCACTCTGCCGGTGCAGACCGGCGCTCAGCGAGGGATAGATGATCAGCGACGCCAGCAGCAGGGCCGCGCAGACCACGGCACCACCGGCCAGGGCGACCCTGTTGCGCAGGGTCACGGCTCCTCCCGCAGCACGTAACCCAGTCCCCTCACCGTCTGCAGCAGCCGCGGCTCACCACCGGCCTCCAACTTGCCACGCAGATAGCTGATGTAGACCCACAGCGCGTTCGACGAGGGACCGAAGTCGTACCCCCACACCGCCTCGAAGATCAGCGACCGGCTCAGCACTCGTCGCGGGTTGCGCAAGAACAGCTCCAGCAGGGCGTACTCGGTACGTGTGAGCTCCAGCGTCCGCCCACCGCGGCGTGCCCGGCAGGCAGCCGCGTCCAGCTCCAGATCGGCGAAGCGGATCACCTCCTGCTGCGCGGCGCCGCTGCGCCGCAGCAGGGCCCGGATCCGGGCCCTGAGCTCGTCCAGGGCGAACGGCTTGACCAGATAGTCGTCGGCGCCGGCGTCGAGCCCGGCCACCCGGTCCTCCACCAGGTCCCGCGCCGTCAGCATCAGGATCGGCACGCGATTCCCGCGGGCCCGGATCCGGCGGCACACCTCCAGGCCATTGGGCTCCGGCATCAGCACATCGAGGATGACGGCATCAGGCCGGCTACCGCCGAGCGCCTCCAAAGCCGCCATTCCGTCGGCCGCCTCGGCAACCTCGTGGCCGTCCCGGGCCAGAGCCCGGGCCAGCGCGAGGCGCACCGCGTCGTCATCGTCCACCACCAGCACACGCATGACCGCATCGTCCTGTCCGGTAAGTCAACAACGGATAAGGACGGCCGGCCCGGACTCCTCCGGACCGGCCGCCTGGCCGTGCAGGCTCAGCCCTTCTTGGACCGCTCACCGGCGGCCAGGTCCTGCTTGGTGCCCGACAACGCATCCTCGAACCGGTCGGCGCCGACCCCGAGCTTCTTCGCGATCGCCGCGAACTGCGGGCCGTGCGGGTCGACGCCGCCCGGCCGGTCGGCCAGCGCGAACAGTTCCCCGACCGCTCGCTCCGCCGCGACAGTGCCGACGCCCAGCCGGTCAGCGACGCCCTTCGCGAAGAGCTCCACATCGGCGTCGTTGTCCGGTCCCTGGTGCTTGATGACGACCTTGCCGCCCCCCGGCTTGCCCTTCCCCGCGTGCTTGTCGTTCACGACCTGCTTGCCGAGGGCCCGCTTGGTCTCCCCAAGGGCCCTCTCCAAGCGGTCGGCGCTGACCCCGAGCTTCTTCGCGATCGCCGCGAACTGCGTGCTGTCCGGGTTGACACCGCCCGACCGGTCGGACAGCGCGAACAGTTCCTTGACCGCCTCCTGCGCGGACGCCAGGCTCACCCCCAGCCGAGCGGCGACGCCCTTCGCCAGGGCGTCCGCGGTCTGTGCCCGATTCTCCGTCGGCTTCCCCGGCTTCCCCGGCTTCCCCGGCTTCCCCGGCTTGCCCTTGGCCATCGCGGCCACGACCGCCTCGGCCTTGGCCGGGCCGGGCGACGGGGCCGCAACTGCGGACGCCGTCAGGCAGGCCACTGCGGCGGCCGCACCCGCCACGGTGATCCAACGCGCCTTACTGCTCATACCTGGTCTCCTTCGAACTCGCAGGGCGGTCCGGCGGCTGCCGGCGCCCACGACCGAGAAGACCACCAGGAACTCAAGGAAACTCTCAGGGAACCTTAGGACGGCCTTAGAGGTCATCCGCTCCCGGTGAGCCGACCCCCTGCGGCCCGAACGAGGTGAGCCCGAACGCGCGGGGACCAGCGGCAAGCCCAACGACTTCGGGGCACATTGGGCTTCGGGCGTGCCGGCCTGGCGACTTGTGCGCAGTCAAACGGTGTCGCGGACGGTCCAAGCGGGACGATGACGGTGTCCGCCGAGGCCGTAAAGCGGTGGACAGCCTTGCGGCGCTGGGCGAGTATCTCCGCGATGACCAACGAACCTCACTCCGCCCCCAAACACGTCCGCTTCGTCGAGCTCAGCGCAAAGGCGCTACGGGCGCTGTCCGAGGGTGACCTCGCCGGCGGCAGCGCCGAGGCCGGGGTCGCCCTTGACGAGTACTTCGTCTCCGACCGGGCCCGCGGGATCTTCGGCTACCGCGCCGGCCAGCTCGCCGAGGACCCGTCTGCCGCGCCCTGGATCGTACGGGCAGCGGTGTCCGAGCCGGACGGGACCGTCGTCGGCGACGCCGGGTTCCACGGGCCGCCGGACGAGGCCGGCATGGTCGAGGTCGGCTACACCGTCGCGCCCGGGTACCGCCGCCGGGGCTATGCCCGCGCCATCCTGGCAGCGCTGCTCGTCAGGGCCGCCGCCGAACCCGGTGTCAGGGCCGTGCGGGCCACCATCAGATCCGACAACCACGCCTCCCTGGCCACCATCGCGGGCTTCGGTTTCACGTGCGTCGGCGAGCGGGGGAACGAGTGCGACGGGCTCGAGCTCGTCTTCGAGGTTCCCGCTGACGCGATCCACGCCGAGTAGCCGTACGGCCGCGGCGGACGTCGCAAGCGTCCCGGTCGGGCTGTGCCAGGCCCGCAGGCCCGTCCTGGACGCCGGGCCTCCGTCTCCGGCAGACGCAAGCAGAACACCGTCAAGACCACCGCGTTCAGCGACGGCCAGGGCCCCCTGCTGCTGTCCGGCCTGGTCCGCCCAGGGCGGATGCACGACCAGAGCGCCGTGCGCATCGAGGGCAGGCGTCACCTCGCTTGAGAGGGGCTCTTGCGCATGACCTGGTTGGCGGCGGCCTTCTGCAACAGGCCGTAGGCGAGGACCGGCAGCAGCAGATGCGGCCGGTCGGGCAGCGCCGTGGAGATCAGGACGGCACTCGCGCTGCTGTTGTTCATACCGCAGGCCAGGGTGAGCGAGGACTGGGCACCCGCGTCCAGGCGCAGCAAACGCGCGGCGGTCCGGCCCAGGGTGAACGACAGGACGCACAGCGCCGAGGCCACCGCCAGGGCCGCCACGAACAGCACCGGCCGTGGGTGAGCGAAGAAGGAGCCGAGCGCGCCGCCGGCGTTGACGTAGGTGAGGACCACCGAGCCCCCGAGCGAGGCGGGAAGCACCGCGCTGGAGAGCCGATGCAGCGCACCGCGCGGCAGCATCACCGCGCAGGCGAGTCCGGCGCCGCAGGGCAGCAGCACGGAGGTGAGGGCGAAGCCGCCTGCTGCGACGTGTGCGGCGCGCGACAGCGTGCCCGCGTACTCGCCGCGGAGCAGGGGAGACAAGGCCTTGAACGTCCAGGGGATGGTGAAGGGACTGGCGAGGGTGGACGCGAGCACGATGCCCACCATGACCGCCTGGTCGCCCTCGCCCCGAGCGGTCCACACCGTGGCACCCGCGGCGACAGGCATCGCCGCGCTCAGGATCATCGCGGCGATCATGCCGCTGCCGCCGTCGCTGTCCGGCGTGTGGTGCAGGACGAAGGCCACCAGGGGGATCACCAGCAGCGGAGCGGCCACGTGCAGCACCAGCCCGGCCAGCAGAGCGACCGGCCGACGCAGGCGGCCGCCCAGTGTGCGCAGTGGCACCTGCAACCCGGCCGCGAACAAGATCAGGAACAGCAGCGCCTGGGGCGTGCTCCAGTGCACCGCCTGTCCGGCCACCCGAAGATCGAGCGGACGGCGCAGCCAGCGACCCGGCGACGGCAGGACCACCGCGGCCACGTAGGCCGCGACGACGGCGCTTGTCAGACGGCGCCGCAGCCAGGTGGCCGCGGGCGCCCGCGACGATGGCGGGACATGGGCAGGCATGCCTGGCATGCTCCGTCACACAACGCGCCCACGGCCGTGCGACCGGCCGACGCTCAGGATGCGTTCAGGTTCCCGCTGGCACCGTCGGGTCCCATGACTACTGAGATGTCTGAGACCTCTGGCTCCTCCGGAGCCGCCGCCTCCGGGCGGCACATTCGGTGGAACAAGGTGCCCGAGGTCACCGCGTACTTCTGGGTGATCAAGGTGCTCTGCACGACCGTCGGCGAGACGGCCGCGGACCTGCTGAACGAGAAGCTGGGACTGGGCCTGACCGGGGTGTCGCTCCTGATGAGCGTGCTGCTGACCGGGGTGCTCGTGGTGCAGTTCCGTACCCGCGCCTACCGTCCCGCCGTGTACTGGGCGGCCGTGGCGCTGATCAGCGTCGTCGGCACCCTGATCAGCGACAACCTCACCGACAACCTGAACGTGCCGCTGGAGACGAGCACAACGGTGTTCGCCCTCGCGCTCGTGGCCGTGTTCGCCGCCTGGTACCGCACCGAGCGCACTCTTTCCATCCACGACGTCGACACCGTCCGCCGCGAGGCCTTCTACTGGCTGGCAGTGCTGTTCACCTTCGCCCTCGGCACCGCCGCCGGCGACCTGGTCGCCGAGCGCATGAACCTCGGCTACTGGATCTCGGCCGGCCTGTTCGCCCTGGCGATCGCCGCAGTGGCGGTGGCCCACTTCGCGCTCGGGCTCAACGCGGTGTGGAGCTTTTGGATCGCCTACGTCCTCACCCGGCCCCTGGGCGCGTCGATCGGCGACTACCTCTCCCAGCCCACAGCCGACGGCGGCCTGGGTCTGGGCACCGTGATCACCAGTGCCCTGTTCCTGGCGGTCATCCTCGGACTCGTCGTCCACCTCACGGTGACCCGGCGCGACGTCGTCGAAGCCGACCGCCGCCCCCTGCGGGCGAACTGACACACGCCCACCTACAGGGCCACGGAGCGGTTGCGCACGCCTCCGCGTCCCGGCCGTGTCAGCCGGCCGGCAGCGTGACCGCGAAGCGTGCTCCCGACGGCAGCCGGTGCTCGAAGTGGACATCGCCACCCGCCGAGCGGGCCAGGCGCCGCGCGAGCGGCAAGCCCAGGCCCGCTCCGTGGTGCCCGTCGCCGGGGTCGGCACGTCGCCCCGGCTGGAACAGGTGCGGGACGAAGGAAGCCGGAACGCCGGGGCCGTCGTCGAGTACCTCCACCCGCACCCGGTGGGCGTCCTTCGAGACCTGCACGGTGACCTGCGTCCGGGCGTGCCGCAGGGCGTTGTCCACCAGCGGGCCGACCATCCGTTCCAGCAGGGCCGCCGATACGCCGGCCACCACAGTGCCGCCACCGCCGACCGCGAGGGCGACCTTCTCCGCAGCGTCTCGCCCGTCCGCCAGCCGCCGCAGCACCGGCATGACAGGGGTCGTTCCGGGAGCGGTGCGGGCCGCACCTCGCGCGTCCGCCAGCAGGGTGTCGCAGATCGTGCCCATGGACCGGGCGGCGTCGGCGATGACGGCGTGCGCGGCGCGGGTATCGGCACCGGAGCGGGGCCGTGCCTGGAGCCAGTCGACTTCGGCGACGACCCGGGCGAGCGGGGTCCGCAGCTCGTGCGACAGTTCCCTGGTCAGCTGCTGCTCATGGCGCAGCACGGCGCGTATGCGGTCCAGCAACGCGTCCAAGGACACACCGAGCCGGAGAAGTTCGGTCGGACCGCCCGGCGCGCCGAACCGCTCCTGGGAGGCAGCCGCGCTCCACTGGGTGGCCCGTTCCGTCATCTCTCCCACGGGACGCAGCGCCCGCCCGACCGCCAGCCTGGTGAGACCGTACACGCAGGCAAGGACCGCGCCGTCCAGCGCGAGCGAGCCGGCCAGCAGTGTGTCGGCCGATGCCTGATAGGGGGACAGGTCCAAGGCGGTCACCACCGCGGCCGCCGGCCTGGTCCCGGAGCGGGCGTCCCCGGCAGGTGCCGAACACAGCCGTATCGGATGGCCGTTGGCGACGGTGACACATCGGCGGCCGCGCAGCGCCGCAAGGCTTTCCGCGGCCCGGGACAGCCGGCCGCCGACCGGGGCGGAGGCGGGGTGCTCGATGAGCCGGGTGCCGTCGAAGATCCACACGTTGGTATCGAACAGGGCGTCGTCCGGCATCTCCATCACGCGCACCGGCACGTGGCGCGTGTCGACCGTCGCCACGACCGCGGCGGCGCGGGTCCGGAGTTCATCGTCTGCCTGGTGCCGCAGATGGACTCGTGCAACGGCGTTGAACACCACCGTGAGGATGATCATCAGCAGGGCCGCAGCGGCGAGCGTGATCAGCGACAGCCTGCCACGCAGGGTGCGGGGCCGCAGACGGCGGGGGAGCGTCGTCATGACAGGCGGTGCCCGATGCCGCGGACGGTACCGATCGTCAAATCGCTACCGGCCTCGCGTAGTTTGCGCCGCAACCGGGTCAAGTACTGGTCGAGGGTGTTGTCGCTGACGTGAGCCCCCTCAGGCCAGCCCGCCCGGACCAGGTCCCGTCTGCGCACCATGGCCCCGGACGCGGACAGGAACGCCGCCAGCAGACGGAACTCCGTAGGAGTCAGGGCCACCTCGGCCTCCCGCACGGTGAAGGTGTACGTCACGGGGTTCAGCACCACATCGCCCACTGAAACCGGCACGGGCGGGCCGGCCCGCCGGAGCACGGCGTGCAGCCGGGCGGTGAGCTCCTCCAGATGGAAGGGCTTGGACAGGTAGTCGTCGCCCCCGGCGGAGAAGCCGCTGAGCCGGTCGGTGAGCCGATGGTGCGCGGTCAGGAACAGCACGGGCGCGAGGAACCCGTTGGCGCGCATCGCCTGGCACACATCACGCCCGTCCGCGTCGGGCAGCCCGACGTCCAGGACCACCGCGTCGACCGAGCCTGCGACCAGCCGCAAGGCCGTGGCGCCGTCCTGCGCGGGCACCGTGTCGAACCCCTCGTCCCGTAGCCCGCGCAGCAGCACATCGCGCAGCGCCGCGTCGTCCTCCACCACCAGGACGCGCCGGCGGTCCGTGAGCCGCGTCACCTGACCTCGGTCCTCGGGCCGTGCTCTCCGGCACGGTGGCCCGCCCCTCGGTGTGCGGCCGCGTCCGGCACCGTTCGGCCTGCCGCCGGGCACCGCACGGCGGCTCTGGCAGTACGCGCCTGCTGCCGCACGGTACGTCGGACGGCAGCCCCGGCCGGAGTGGACAGGACCGCGTCGGCCGGCGGCGAAGGCGCCGCTGCGAGCAACGGGACGGACATCGCGTGAGCCCCTTTCCTCGGTCGGGGATCCGGTGAGTGCGGCTGGGCGCGCACGCCGCGATCATCTACAGGGGTGTAGAAGCTTTGCTTCACTGTAGACGATCCGGTCGGCCGGACCGGTACGTCACCGGCCGGTCCGCGGACCGGCGGTCACCTACAGCTCCAGTGATCACGCAGCGGGCCGATGGTGAGGCCACGCTCCGTGCGGTGACCGTGCGGTGGACGGACTGTGGTGTGGCGCGTGCCCGCCAGTCCTCGCTCCAGCAGGTCCACAGCGCCGGGTGAGCCCCGGGCGGCGCGTTTGTGCTTCCACCCCGGTCGACCCCTGTCGTGCCTCGATCGGCCGGGCCCTGCCGCAGGTCCAGCCCCGGATTTCAGGGGCCCCGGCGTGCCGTGCCGCCGTCCTGCCCTGGTGCACCCTTAAGCTGCAGCCGAACGTCTACATGTCTGTAGACGCACGTGCGCGAGGTGCCGCCTGCCGCGCACCCGCTGTGTCGGCAAGGTCACCAGTCGGCCTTCGCACCGCCTGAAGCGGCGGACCTCGTCATGACAGCCCCGGAGGGACGGAGATGGAGAAACCGCAAACCGTTGCCCTGAAACCTGCCGTCGGCATCGGCGAGAGCGCCGATACGGACGCGCTCAAGAAGCTGCCGCAGGTCTCCGCCGCCTTCTGGATCATGAAGATCGCCGCGACGACGCTCGGAGAGACGGCCGGTGACCTCTTCGCCCAGACGCTCAAGATCGGCTACTTCCTCACCACCATCGCCCTGTTCGTGGTCTTCTTGGGCACCCTGGCCGTGCAGCTCCGGTCGCGGCGCTACAACCCCTTCGTCTACTGGACGGTCATCCTCTCCACCAGCACGGCCGGCACCACGATGTCCGACTTCATGAACCGTGACGCCAGCGCCAAGTACCTCGCCCACGGATCGACCTCACTGGGCTGGGGACCCCAGGGGCTCGGGCTGGGCTACCCCACCGGTGCGGGCATCCTGGTCTCCCTGCTGATCGCGATCTTCGCCGCCTGGCGCCTGGCCCGGCTGCCGTTCGCCCTCCAGGACATCCACACCCTCCGCGCCGAAACCCTCTTCTGGACGGCCATCCTCGTGTCCAACACCCTGGGCACCTCGATGGGCGACTTCGTGTCCGACAGCTCCGGACTCGGCTACGCAGGCGGCGCACTGCTCATCACCGGACTGCTCGCGTGCCTGCTCGCACTGATGTACATCCCCGCCGTGCCGAACGTGCTGCTGTTCTGGATCGCCTTCGTACTCACCCGCCCCCTGGGCGCCACCGCGGGCGACTTCCTCACAAAGCCCACCGCCAAGGGCGGACTCGACCTGGGCACCGCGGGTTCCTCGGCGGTGCTCCTCGCGATCCTGTTCGGGTTCATGGGGTACGCCCGTCTTCGCGAGCGCCGAAGCGCCGGAACGCAGGGTGGGCGGCCCGCTCGGACGGCATAGCGACGTGCCTATCCGGCGCCGACGACTTCCAGCAGGAGGTGAAGGTCGTGCACGGCGTCGACCGTCGACATGGCCGCTGCAGCCAGGAACACGGCGGTAAGGACGGTCAGGGCGGGGTGGCGGCGAAGGGGCGGGGCGAGGAGCGCGGCGACGCGGCGGGGCACGGGGCCCGCGCCGGCGAGAGGTGAAGCGCCGCGGCCGAGGATGCCCAGGGAGGCCCATCCGGGGCGGGCAGGAGCGCGGTGGGCGGCAAGGGCGGCTCTGCCGACCGTGTGGGCCACGCGCCTGCGGTCACCGGTGCGGGCGACGGCGTTCTCGTCGGACCAGCGTTCGATCGTGTAGGTCACGGCAGCGGCGAGAGGACGCAGGAAGGGGTTGGCGGCCGCGCCGAGCTGGGCGAATGCGACGAAGGCGTAGTGGTGACCGGTCAGGTGGGCGCGTTCATGGGCGAGCAGGATGTCGCGTTCGGAGGCGTCCAGGGTGCGCAGCATGCCGGTGGAGACCACCACGCGGCCGGGAAGGCCGGGAACCGCGAACGCGTCGGGGGTCTCGTCGTCGACCACGACCAAGCCGTCGTGCGTGGGCATGCATGCCGCCTCAAGCGCGGCGGTGGCCAGTGAGCGGGCGCGGTACCAGAGCATGCGGGCGGCCGTGAGGACAGCGACGCCCAGGAGCAGGCCGGCGATCAGCGCCACGGACATCTCGGCAGGGTCGTTCCGCTGCGCGGCCTGGGCCGACCAGTGGCCGAGCCCGGCCAGCGCCGGGATACGGATCAGGCCGGTGACCGCCAGCAGGCCCAGCGACACCGTGCTTGCAGCGCCCAGGACCACGCAGACGGCCGTCAGCAGCCAGGTGGCCAGGCGTGGATCGCAGCGATCCGACAGCGGCCGTGCCCCGAGCGGGGCGAACAGGGACAGCAGCAGCGGGAGGTAGACGGCGATGCGCATCCGGGCGCCCCTCTACGGATTCTGGTCGGGGCCGAGCAGCTGGCGCAGCAGCTCCGCGTCCGCGTCGGACAGCCCGTCGGCGAAACGGGCGAGTACGGCCTCGCGATCGGAGCGCTCCTCCAGGACGGATCGCATACGACGGGCGGCGAAGCCGGGCTCGTCCGTCACCGGAGCGTAGGCGTAGGCGCGGCCCCGCTGGGTGCGGGTCAGCAGCTGCTTGGTGTGCATGCGGGTGAGGATCGTCACCACGGTGCTGTAGGTCAGCTCGCCGCCGAGACGTTCGGCTACCTCGCCGGGGGTCAGCGCGCTGTCGGCCTGCTGGAGCAGGCCCAGGATCTCGGCCTCGCGCTCGCCGTTGGCCCGTTTGGGGCCGCGGCCTTGCGTGGGAGTGCTCATGGAGTTTGCCGGTCCTCCTCTCATCTTCTACAGTCGTGTAAAACTTCTACGGCGGTGTAAAAGCCGCCGTCCCCCGAGTGTGCCATGCGCCCGCACCAGACAGCACGGCCCCCTGGCTGCGCACGGCAGGAAAGGCTTACCGGTGCCCCTCGCCTTCAACCCACTGGACGCCACATCGCTGCTGACGACGTTCGGCACGGTAGGCGTCTTCCTGGTGCTGTTCGCCGAGACCGGGCTGCTGATCGGTTTCTTCCTGCCCGGTGACTCCCTGCTGTTCACCGCCGGGCTGCTGTGTACCACCGGCACGGACGGCCTGCACTTGTCCCTGCCCCGGGTGCTGGTGGCGGCCGCTGCCGGGGCGCTGCTCGGCGCGCAGGTCGGCTATCTGATCGGCCGCCGCGCCGGACGGACCCTGCCGGCCCGGGCGCGCAACCGGCACCTGATCGACGGCATGACCCGGGCCGAGGACCTGCTCGCCCGGTACGGCCACGGCAAGGCGATCGTCTTCGCCCGCTTCATTCCGGTCGTACGGACCGTGCTCAACCCGCTCGCGGGGATCGTCCGCGTACCTGCCCGAACCTTCGCGCTGTGGCAGATCACCGGTGGCCTGGCATGGACGGCCGGACTCGTCCTCGGCGGCTACGCCCTCGGCGCGAGCATCCCCAACGTCGACCGCTACCTGCTCCCGATGGTCGGCGTCATCGTCGCCGTCTCCCTGCTGCCGCCGGCCCTGGAACTGCTCCGCTCGCGCCGCCGTACGGGCACGGAGACGAGCCGGAACCACGCCGCATGAAGATCACCTTCATGATCCACAACGTCTACGGGATCGGCGGCACCATCCGCACCACGCTCAACCTCGCCACAGCCCTGGCCGGCCGGCACGAGGTGACGGTGGTCTCGATGCTGCGCCACCGCGCCCGCCCCCGCTTCGCCGTCGACCCCCGCGTGACCGTCGTGCCCCTGGTCGACATCCGCCCGGGCTCCGCCGACGCGGCCGACCCGCTGACGCACGAGCCGGCCCGCGTCTTCCCCGCCGCGGAGAAGCGGTACAAGCAGTACAACCGCCTCACCGACCAGCGCGTCGAGCAGTACCTGAGCACCTGCGACGCGGACGTCATCATCGGGACCCGGCCCGGGATCAACGTCTACCTGGCCCGCCTCGGCCCGGACCGGGCCCTGCGCATCGCCCAGGAACACCTCACCCACGACGGCCACAGCAAGAAGCTCCGCGCCCACCTCGCCCGCTGGTACCGCGAGCTGGACGCGGTGGTCACCACCACCGAAGCGGACGCCGCCGCCTACCGGGCGAAGATGCGTCTGCCCGGCGTACACATCCTCGCCGTACCCAACAGCGTCCCCGACCCCAGCCTGCCGCGCACGCAGGAGACACCCAAGGTGATCGCCGCAGCCGGCCGGCTTGTCCGCGGCAAGCGGTTCGACCTGCTCATCGAGGCGTTCGCGCAGGTCGCCGCCGAATACCCCGACTGGACGTTGCGCATCTACGGCACGGGAACCGACCAGCAGCGGCTCCAGCAGCTCATCGACCAGCACGACCTGGGACGGCAGGCGCGGCTGATGGGCGCGGTCTCACCGATCGAGGCCGAGTTCGCCAAGGCCTCGATCGTCGCCTCCGCCTCCGACGCCGAGTCCTTCGGCATGACGCTGGTCGAGGCGATGCGCTGCGGCGTACCGGTCGTCGCCACCGACTGCCCGCTCGGCCCCGCCGAGATCATCGACGACGGCGTCGACGGCCGCCTGGTCCCCATGCGCGACCCGCACGCCCTGGCCTCCGCGCTGTGCGACCTGATCGCCGACGAACCCGGCCGGCTCCGCATGGGCCAGGCCGCCCGCCACGCCGCCGAACGCTTCGACCCCGCCCAGGTCTCCCGAACCTACGAGGAACTGCTCACCAACCTCGCCGCCACCCGGCGCTCCCGCACCTGGCAACGCCACAAGGCCCGCTGGCGCAGCCGGGCGCGCCGGGGCCTGCGCCGACTGCGCCGCTGACCCCGCCCGCACCGCACGACAACCACCGCCCGCACCGCGTCACAGAAACGGACCCAGATGAGCGCCATCAGCATCGGCCAGGCCGCAGTCCTGGGAGTGGTCGAAGGAATCACGGAATTCCTCCCCGTCTCCTCCACCGGCCACCTGAAGATCACCGAAGGGCTGATGGGCATCCCCGTCGACGACACCTCAGTCGTCGGCTTCACCGCCGTCATCCAGGTCGGTGCGATCGCCGCCGTGCTCGTGTACTTCTTCAAGGACATCGTGCGCATCGTCTCCGCCTGGGGCCGTGGCATCCGCAACCGCGATGAACGCCACCACCACGACTACAAGTTCGCCTGGTGGGTCATCTACGCGACCATCCCGGTCGTCGTCGTCGGCCTGGTCGCCAAACCCCTCATCGAAGGACCGCTCGCCTCGCTTTGGGTGGTGGCCGGCTCCCTGATCGTCGGCAGCGTCGTGATGTGGGCGGCGGACCAGATGGGCCGCCACAAGCGCGGCGAGGACGACACCAGCCTCAAGGACGCCATGCTGGTCGGCAGTTCGCAGATCCTGGCGCTCCTCTTCCCCGGCTTCTCCCGCTCCGGCGCCACCATGTCCACCGCCCTCGTCCTCGACCTCGACCGGGTCGCCGCCACCCGGCTCTCCTTCTTCCTCGGCATCCCCGCACTGACCGGCGCCGGACTGTACGAACTGAAGGACGCCGTGGGGTCCGGGGCCGCCGCCGCTCCACTCGTCGTCGGGACCGCCGTCTCCTTCGTCGTCGCCTACGCCTCCATCGCGTGGCTGCTGAAGTTCGTCGCCAAGCACTCCTTCAACGCCTTCGTGGCCTACCGCGTCGTCGTCGGAGTGCTGCTGTTCGGCTTGCTTGCCACAGGCGTGCTGACCGCGTGAGGAACAGAAACCGGGCACTGGCTCCCGATCAGGGACGACACGTCGAAGACTTTGGGCGCACGGGTCCATGACGGGCTGGTTAGGGCAACCGGCAACGAGGTCCATCTCCTGGCCTGCCCGGATCACTGCGACCCGGCTGCCGCCTGGCCGGTCACCCAGAACTGACAGAGGCTTGCCAGGCCATGCCCCAGCGACCCCTGTCAAGTCTTCGAGGCCTGACGTCTCCGGAGGTCGAACGCCAGGTCGGATTCCCGCCAGCTTCCGGCGCTGGTACCAGCAATGCTCAACGTCATGAACCGACTTGAAGGCAAAATGGCCTTGATCACGGGCGGCAGCCGGGGCATCGGAGCCGCTGTGGCGCTACGACTGGCCGAAGAAGGCGCCGACGTCGTCCTGACCTACGAGAACAGCGCGGAACGCGCCACCCAGGTGGTGGAGCAGATCAAGGCCAGAGGGCGCCGGGCACTGGCCATCCAAGCCGACAGCGCCATCCCTGAGGCACTCACCGCCGCGGTGGACGAGGCCGTCGCGATGTTCGGCAGACTCGACATCCTGGTCAACAACGCCGGTGTCTTCCTCGTCGGCCCACTTGAAGAGCTGGGGTCGGCAGAGATCGATCGCACCCTGGCGGTGAACGTCCGGGCGCCGTTCGCAGCGTCTCAGGCGGCCGTGCGTCACATGGGCCAGGGGGGCCGCATCATCAGCATCGGCAGCAATGTCGCCGAGCGCGCGGTCTTCCCCGGACTGGCGCTGTACTCGATGAGCAAGACGGCTCTGGTCGGGATGACGAAGGGCCTGGCGCGAGAACTCGGTCCGCGCGGAGTCACTGTCAATCTGGTGCATCCCGGTCCCACCGACACGGATACCAACCCCGCTGACGGGCCGAACGCCGAGATGATCGCCGGTTTCACCGCTGTGGGCCGCTACGCGGAAGCGGCCGAGATCGCGGCCACCGTCGCCCACCTGGCAACTGCGGACGGCGCGTACATCACCGGAGCCTCGATCCATGTCGACGGCGGTTTCACCGCCTGACACGCGAGCTCGACTTGGCAGCCATGCTGAGGCCCCGCCCGCAAAAGGGACGGCCACCGCGTGATCATCGGGGGTTGTGTGGACTCCCGAAGATCCTGCGGTGGCCGCTGGCCATGGCGGACCTGGTCGAACATGGCCTGATCGGGCGATAGTCGGGCCACCGTGACCACGGCGACAGCGGCGGTGAGGAGCACGGCCAGGACCCACGCGAGGGTCGCGTTGAACGGGAGCAGAGCGGCCGGGGCCGTGGTCATGGCATCACCGTGAAGTCAGAGCTGGACCGTGCCCGTTGCCGGGCCTGCTGGAAGGAGGCTCGTTGCTACTCCGCGGGCGACGGCGAGGCCGACACCCGCCCACACGGGCACCAGTTGGCGGCGGTTGCCGGTCTTGACGAGGTAGGCGACGAGGATGCAGACGACGAGGCCGGCCTCGAGGCCTTCCCGCAGGCCGATGAGGTAGTTGCCGAACACGGGGCTGTCCCTTCCGCTACTTGACGACGGCGACGGCGACGGCGAGCTTGGACAGCGGCTCGGCCGGAGCGTTCACGCCGTCGGACAGTGCGGATCGGAGAGGCGGCATCGTCACCGCAAGGTGACAGGGCAGTGAGAGGGGTCTTCCCCCTGCGCCACCTCGACCCCGTCGTGCAGCCAGATCGCTCCGGTCAAGGACGAGACGGCCGCGGCGCCGCACAGCAGGACCACGGCCAGCAGAACGGGAGCGAGGCGGCGGGTGGGAGCCTGGGCGAGAAGCGCCTTGACCCGGGCCGGCACCGGACCGCTGGTCGCACCCGTGGCGAACGTGGGCAGTTCGGTGCGCTCCCGGTTCCGGGTGACGGCCAGGGCCGCCCTTCCGACCGCCTGTGCCGTCAGCGTCCGGTCGCCGGAGGCCTTGGCCGCAGCCTCGTCTGCGGCCCGCTCGGCGGCGAACGACACCTGCGGGACAACGGCGGCGAGTCCCGGATGGCACCAGCCGGCCAGCTGGGCGACCGACAGGAAGATGTGGTGGCGCCCGGCGAGGTGGGCACGCTCGTGAGCCAGCAAGGGCCCGCGCTCCTCGGGGGCCAGGGCGCGGAGCATGCCGGTGGTCACCACGATCCGGCCGGGTCGGCGCCGCGTGCCGGGCAGGGCGTAGGCGTCCGGCCGGGGATCGTTGAGCACGCACAGGCCCCCGGCCTGCGGGACGTCGGCCACATCGCCGTGCGCGGTGCGGAACCTCCGCACTTCCGAGACCGCGCGCCGCGCACCGATGACGCAGGTGACCACGAGCGCGCCTGCGGCCAGAGCCGAGACGGCCATCACGACAAAGCCCGGTCCGGCCTCGAGTGGCTGGATGACCTTCGCCGGCTCCGCCACCGCCGGCACCTTCAGCGCCATGGGAAGCAACAGCACTCCCAAGCAGGCCACGACCCCGATCGCCAGCGCGGCCGAGGCCGAGGTGACCACCCACAACGCGATCTCGGGCCGCACCTGAAGCACGGCCCGCCGGGCCAGCGGCAGCAGGACGAACGGCAGCAGCAGTGGAAGCAGCAACAGGGCGATCACCGGCCGCCTCCCTCCAACAGGCGCCGAAGCTCGGCCTCGTCGGTGGGGCTGAGCCCCTCCACGAACCGCGCCAGCACCCGGCCGTGATCGTCGTCCTGGTCCAGCGCCCGGTGCATCCGGCGGGCGGTCAGACCATGGGAGTCCTCCACCGGGAAGTACACGAAGCCACGCCCGCCAGGGCTGCGGTTCACCACCCCCTTCTCGTGAAGCCGGGCCAGCAAGGTCGCCACGGTGGTCCGCGCCAGTGGCTGCGGCATCGCCTCCCTGACCTGCGCCGCCGTCTGCGGCTTCCCCGCCGCCCACAGCGCCGCGAGCACGCTGGCCTCCAACTCGCCCGCAGGCCGCCGCTCACCGTCCGCGTCCGCCATGGAACCGTCCTCTCCCCTGGATCGTCTACAGTGCTGTAGACGACCTCTGGCCTGTAGACACAGGTCGCCGGCCGGTCTGACGCCACCCCTGAAACAGGCTCTGGCAGAAGGCAACCGGCACCCCACCCATTATCCAAGGGGCCCGCGCCGATGATCCTCCCCCACCCCGCATCACCGCAGGCAGCGGACCTGGCCGTGAACCTCCTGGACGCACAGTCCCTACTCGCCGCGTTCGGAACCCTCGGCATCGCGTTCATCCTGTTCGCCGAGACCGGCCTGCTCATCGGATTCTTCCTGCCCGGCGACTCCCTGCTGTTCACCGCCGGACTCCTGTGCGCCGGCTCGGCCGGCACCTCAGGCCACCTGTCGCTGCCCTGGGTCCTGACCGCCGCCGCGGCCGGAGCGCTGGCCGGAGCCCAGACCGGATACCTCCTGGGACGGCGCGCCGGGCCGGCCTTCCTCACCCGCGTGAAATCCCCCAAGATCCACGACGGCGCCGTCAGAGCCGGAGAGATCCTCCAACGCTACGGATACGCGAAGGCGATCGTGCTCGCCCGCTTCCTCCCCATCGTGCGGACCGTCCTCAACCCGCTCGCCGGCATCCTCGACGTCCCGGCACGCGCCTTCGCCCTGTGGCAGATCCTCGGCGGACTGCTGTGGACCACCGGCCTGGTCCTCGGCGGCTACGCGCTCGGGGCGTCCGTCCCGAACGTCGACCGCTACCTGCTGCCGATCATCGCCCTGATCGTCGTGATCTCCCTGATCCCCGTCGGCCTCGAACTGCTCCGCTCCCGGCGCACCCGCCGCGCCGAGGAGAGTGCCTGAGCCGTCCATGACCAGCAACAGCGCACGCGCCCACACGGCCGGCGAAGCCGACCCAGCCACACCCAGCCGAGCTGTTCTCGGCTATGCCCTCGCGGCCGCGGTCGCCTTCGGGGTCCTTGCGGCAACCGTCCTGGTCTCCGGAGCCAGGACACTTCCAGCAGATCCGGGCATTCACCGGCTGCTGCTGGAAAACCGCACCTCCCCGGTCGTTACCGTCCTGCGCGCGGTGACCGCCACCGGGACCGGCGTCTACCCCTACCTCCTGGCCCTGGCCGGCGGTCTCATCGCCGGGCCTGCCGCAGACGCCCTCCACGTACGGCGGCCGCCGACCCGCACCGTGCTGTTCTGCCTCGCCTTCGCCGGGTGGCTGGCGCTCGGACAGGCGGTCAGGTTCGTGCTCATGACGACCATCGCCCGGCCGCGGCCGCCGGGCGAGGACTGGATCACCCACGCCTCCCGCTGGTCCTTCCCCTCGGGCCATGCCACCACGTCAGCCATGGCCGCAGGCCTCCTCGTCGCCGCGCTCCTCGCCCGCCGCCCACCCGCGTGGAGACTGTGGGTCGCCCTGTCGTTGTGCTGGGCCGCGCTGGTGGGAGTGAGCCGCCTCTGGCTCGGGGTGCACTGGGCAAGCGACGTGGTGGGCGGCTGGCTGCT
Organism: Streptomyces sp. NPDC059718; assembly: GCF_042733315.1. Classification (NCBI taxonomy): domain Bacteria; kingdom Bacillati; phylum Actinomycetota; class Actinomycetes; order Kitasatosporales; family Streptomycetaceae; genus Streptomyces; species Streptomyces sp. NPDC059718. Next base: position 96,870 of record NZ_JBHWGA010000030.1, on the reverse strand, counting down.
GGCCACCGCCTGGGTCCTCCTCGGGTGTGTGATCGCCGCAGCCTCAGGGCTCCTGACCACACGAACCGGGGCGAGAGGCCGACCGCAGCCCTGTTGACAGTCGGGTGAGTCGAATCACGCACCGGCCCGCGCCCTCCGTGCGGGTGATTCGACGGACCGGTCGAGGGTCTGACGGGCCGTACATACGACTCCGGCCCCTGCTCGACGGGAAGTCGGACAGGGACCGGATGTTTCGCCCCGCTGTCCTGGCTGAAGGAGGGCATGAGAGGAACCGGCGTCGGCGTTGGATCACCCGACATGCCCGGCTCTGCCTTCCGGCTCTGTACTCATGAGACGCAGGGCGGGCGAATCGCACCCCTCTTGGAGCGCGGAGAACGCTACGGGTCCCTGGGACACGAGCAAGGCATGGCGCGCGTAGTGCTGCTGGCACCAAAGGCGACGACCTGGGAGCAGGGCGGAAAGGGCTGCGGGATCGAACACGCGGGGCCATCATCGGGTTCGTGAACATCGGGGGGAGCCGGCACCGGTGGGTGTGGCGGACAGTGGGCTGGATCGGCGGAGCCGCAGAGGCGGGGAGCGTGCTCTACGCCGTGGTGCAGCTGTCCCGGGGCGGACTCGGACCGCAGGATGCCGCCGGCCTGCTTGGCCTGCCGATCGGCCTCGCTGCTCTCTTGGTTTCTGTCTTCGCGCTGCGTAAGCCGTCGGAGAGCAACACCGCGGACTTGGTCCGCGGCTGGGCGGCCACCCTTGCCGCCCAGGTTGCTTCCGGTGAGGGCCGCGTCTACGGCCTGCTGTTGGGCGACGACACCTTGCCCATCGATCTCGCCTACACCTTGCAGCCAGCCCCCGGTCGTAACGCCACCGCACCCCCACACGGTCGCCTTCTGCCCGCTCCACCCCCGGTCTCAGCAGTCCTGCCTCCGCCCTCGTCTCCCGCAGGTGGCGCGCCACACGTGGCCAGCTATTGGCGCGATACCCGGCCCCAGCGGCTCGTGGTCACGGGAGCGGCCGGGGCCGGCAAGACCGTTTTTGCTCTCGCCTTGATCCTCGCGCTCACCAGGAACCGCACTGACACCGACCTGGTGCCGGTCCGCATCCCGGTTGCGCTGTGGGACACCACCACGCCCCTGGACGCCTTTCTCATCCAGCGCCTGATACAGGCTTACGGTTGGCCGCACCAACAAGCGGCCGCCCTCGTCGAGCACGGCATGGTGCTGCCGGTGTTGGACGGCCTGGACGAGATGGACCCGATCCTGCCGGACGGCACTCCCGACCCGGACGCCCCCCGCGCCCGGGCAACGCTGGAGAAGCTGGACGCCTACAGGGTGCGGGGTGAGCCGGGGCCGGTGGTGTTGACCTGCCGTACCTCCCACCTGGAAGCACTGGCTGCCCGCGGCTTCCTGCGGGACTCCGCCCGGGTCGCCATCGAACCCGTCGCCCTCGCCGACGCGGTGAACTACCTGACCACCCGTGCCCAGGACCAGACCCGTTGGCAGCGCTTGATCGACCAGTTGACCAGCCGCCCCACCAGCGCACTGTCCACGTGGCTGTCGACGCCATGGCGGCTGTGCCTGGTGGCCACCGTGTACCACCACGACGGTGACCCCCGCGAGTTGAACGACCGCACCACTGCACAGGACCTGGACGACCATCTACTGGCCCGCTTCATCCCCGCTGCCTCGCGCCTCCATTCCCACTCACGCAGGAGATCCAGCCGCCAACCCATGTATCACCCGGATCAGGTTCACCGGTGGCTGCGCCACCTCACTGGAGCACTCGCTCCGACCGCCACCCCGGACGCCGGTACGCCCGTCCCGGCCCGTGCAGGAACCGACCTGGTGCTGCACGAACTGTGGCCGCTGGCCGGCCGTGCTCGCGTCCGCGTCGTCGACACCGCACTGTCCACCATCACCGTGCTTCTCCCCGTTCCGCTGGCGTGGGCCACTCCCGATCCCGCACCCGTGCTGTGCGTGTTCGGCGTGCTCGCCGTCTGTACGGGGCGTATTGCGGCGATGAATCCGTCCCCGCCTCGTCGGCTGGGCTTCACCAGACCCGCTGCTCCACCCCGCGTACTGTCGGGGCTGATGCTCGGGGTGATGTGTGCACTTCTGCTCGCGCCAGCGGTCAGGCTGCCATACCGGCTCGAGCTCCTGCTGATGACGGGCTTCATGGTCGGGCTGGGCGCACTGGCAACGATCCTGCTGCTGAGCGCACTGGCTGCGCCACCCTCCAGGGAAGCGCGCCCTTGGCAACTTCTGAAGGACGACCTGGCAGCCGGTCTGGTACTGGGGCTGACGTTCGGAACGCTTACCGGGCTGTCATCGGTGCTGACGACCGGCCTGCTGAAAGTGATGGCGCCAGGTCGTATGGCGGGTGAGGACGCTACACCGCCCGACATGCTCATGGGCGGTCTGGCCGTCGCTCTGGCAGTCTCACTGATGGGAAGCCAACTGCTGACCGCGACGCGTCGCTACCTGATCTTCGTGCTGTGCTCCAGAACCCAGTTGCCCTTTCGGCTGGTGGTGTTCCTGGACTGGGCCTGCGAGGCCGGCCTGCTGCGCCATGCCGGCCCCGCCTACCAGTTTCGCCACCGTGAACTCCAGCAATGGCTGACCAACCATCCCGAGCCCGCAACCACGCACGGCCCATGACCTGTCCTCGTTGCTGCTTCCGTGCCCTCGTCTGGTCCTGCCAGGCGCCTTGAGAGGATGTGCATGATCACTGGGGCCCGTTGATCACGGCCCAGTGGGGTGCCGTTGGTCCACGCGCCAAGGCGGGTGAGGTCGAGCGCGGTTGCGGTGAGGACTTGCTGAAGGTGATCGCCGCATCTCCGGCTCCTCGCTGTCGGCGCAGGCCCGCTACGCGGCGGGGACACGGGAGATCCCGGAGCCCTGGTTCACGGGCCGGGGCATTCGCGATGAGTACCTGATCGTGGACGGAGGCGCGCGGGCCGGGACCGGGACGAACTCCCTTGCAGCCTTGGCGTAATGCCGATCGCGCACCGTATACGCGTCACACGGTTCCGACTGGCGTCCGTATGCGCACCCGCGCTCAGGCGAGGCGGTTCGTAGCGCGCTCGGCGCCAGGCGCCCTCGGCGAGCAGGCGCAGGCCGTTGAGACCGACGATGGCTGTGGAGCCCTCGTGACCGGCGACGCCGAGCGGCAGCGGCAGTGTGCCGATGAGGTCCCACGCGACCAGTACCGCGATGAAGGCGCCTGCGATGACGAGGTTCTGGACCACCAGCTTCCGGGCCCGCCGGGACAGGGTGACCACGGCGGGGATGGTCGCCAGCTCGTCCCGGACCACGACGGCGTCAGCGGTCTCCAGAGCGAGGTCGGAGCCGGCGCGGCCCATGGCGATGCCGATGTGCGCAGCGGCGAGGGCGGGGGCGTCGTTGACGCCGTCGCCGACGACGAGGACCTTCCCCGAGGCGGCGGTCAGTTCTCTGACCGCCGTGACCTTGTCCTCGGGCAGCAGACCAGCACGGACGTCGGCGATTCCGACCTCGGAGGCCAGGCGCCTGGCGGCGAGCTGGTTGTCCCCGGTGATCAGGACCGGTGCGCGGCTGGTGAGTTCGTGCAGTGCCCGGGTGGTGGCGGCTGCCTCGGGCCGGAGCCGGTCGGCGATGGCGATCACGCCCGCAGGAGTGCCGTCGATGGTGACGATGACGGCGGTGCGGGCCTTCTCCTCCAGGCTTCCAGCGAGGGCGGCTGCGGGGTGGGAGGGATCGTGCAGGACGCGGGCCGGGCTGCCGACCGTGACGGCACTGTCGCCGACGATTGCCGTTACGCCGGTTCCGGGCGTGGAGGCGAAGTCCTCCGTGGCGGTCAGGTCCAGGCCGCGGGCCCGGGCGGCGTCCACGACGGCACGGGCGAGGGGATGTTCGCTGGGGAGCTCGGCCGCGGCCGCCAGACGCAGCAGTTCGTCCTCGTCCAAACGGTGCGGGTCCAGGGCACGGACGTCGGTGACGCGCGGGGTGCCTTCGGTGAGGGTGCCGGTCTTGTCGAGCGCGACCACGTCGATCTGCCCGAGCCGCTCCATGACGACCGCGGACTTGACCAGCACCCCGTGGCGGCCGGCATTCGCCATCGCGGACAGCAGAGGCGGCATGGTGGCCAGCACCACGGCGCACGGCGAAGCGACGATCATGAACGTCATCGCCCGCAGCAGCGAGGGCCGCAGCTCCGCGCCCGTCAGCAGGGGGACGGCGAAGACCAGAAGGGTCGCCGCGACCATGCCGAGGCTGTAGCGCTGTTCGACCTTCTCGATGAACAACTGCGTGGGTGCCTTGGTGGCGGAGGCCTCCTCGACCATCGCCACGATCCGCGCGATCACCGACTCCGAAGGGTCCCTCTCGACACGGACGCGCAGCGCGCCGGTGCCGTTGAGGGTCCCGGCGAACACTTCGTCCCCGAACCCCTTGAGCACCGGCAGCGGCTCGCCGGTGATCGTGGCCTGGTCGACATCGCTCGCGCCGTCCAGGACGCGCCCGTCCGCACTGATCCGCTCCCCGGGCCGGATGACGATCACGTCACCCACGGCCAGCCGGCCGGCGGGGACCGTCTCCTCGCTCCCGTCGGGGCGCAACAAGGTCGCGGTCGGCGGCGCCAGGTCCAGCAGACCGCGCACCGAGTCCGCCGTCCGGGCGGTCGCGATGGCCTCCAGCGCGCCGGAGGTCGCGAAGATGACGATCAGCAGTGCGCCGTCGAGGACCTGGCCGATGGCGGCGGCGCCGAGCGCGGCGACCACCATCAGAAGGTCCACGTCCAGGGTCCTGTTCCTGAGGGCCTTCAGACCTTCCCAGCCCGGTTCCCAGCCACCGGTCACGTAGGTGGCGGCCAACAGCGCACCCCACAGCCAGGCCGGCGCACCGGACAGGTAGAGCGGAAGAGCCGCCAGGAACAGCACCAATGCCGTCAGCGCCCACCGAGCCTCCGGCAGGGACAGGATGCGCGTGCGCCGCGGTGGGAGAGCTGAGCGCGGCGTGACGGCGGGTGCGGGCCGCTCCTGCAGGACAGAAGACATGACAAAGGAACCCTTCAGGGGCGGACAGGGCAACACCGCCACCATACAGGAATATATGAACAGGTCTTCATGTGTCATCGGTATCATGAACCCATGGGCCACGGAACCGATGGCAAAGGCAGTGCGACGACCCGCGAGCGTCTTGACGCGGTAGGCGCATCCGACGTCGCCACGACCCTTCAGGCCCTTGCCACGCCCTCGCGGCTGAGGATCCTGGCCCGTCTCCACGAAGGACCCTGCTCGGTCAGCGACCTTGCCTCAGCCGTCGAGATGGAGTCCTCGGCCTGCTCGCACCAGCTCCGGCTGCTGCGCAACCTCGGTCTCGTCACCGGCGAGCGGCACGGCCGCTCGATCATCTACGCCCTCTACGACGATCACGTTGCCGAACTCCTCGACCAAGCCCTCTACCACGTCGAGCATCTGAGGTTGGGCGTGCGCGACGTGCCCGCCGAGTTGACCAGGGTTTCCGCCTCCGAATAGGCCACCCGCCCTGCTCACCACGCCTCTTGGCAGCCGCAGGCCTTCGAGGATCAAGCCGCCTTTCCGAAGACGAGCACCTCCGTGGAGGCAATGCCCATGGGTGCGAGAAAGCTGGCTTCCAGGCTGCAGCCGAGGGTCGTGAAGAGGTCCACACACATCCGGCGGGGCATGGCTGCTGGATAGGAGTCGTGTCCCGCGCCGCCCTTCGTCGCCCAGGTGCGCACCGTGGCCGGGTCCAGGCAGGTCTCCGTCATGACGTCGAAGACGATCCGACCATCGGGTCGCGTCACACGCGCCATCTCGAAGAAGTAGCGGGAGGCGCAGAGGAAGGTCACGGTGTTGAAGACCTTGTGGGCCAGAACGAGATCGACGCTGTCGTCCGGCGTCGGAGCGAGACTGGATTCCGCGGTCGGCTGGGCGACCACGCGGAATGTGTCCACCAGGTAGTCGGCCCAGGGAGTTGCCGTCTCGTAGATCTCGTAGCGGCCCGGTGAACACGCTTTGAGCGTCTTCTCCAGGTACCGTCCGGACCCAGGGCCGATCTCCAGCACCGTGTCCGGGTTGGCGGCGAAGACGCCGAGGGCGCGTAGTTCGTCGACGGTGGACTGGGTTGCGCCGGGCGTCCCGTTCATGACCTCGTCGATGTAGTCACCGACCGACAGGCCGGCAGCCCGTGCGGCCTGCATGGTCGGCTCGAACGGAAGGAAATCGTCGACGCCCCCCAAGTTGTTCGTGCTGCGCACGACGTCGAGGCCGGCACGGCCCAGGAGCCGCTTGACCCCCGACTTCAACGCTGACTTCCCCCTGCTTGCTGCGGTCATTGCATGTCCCCCCTGGGCCATTTTTGCCATTGATATCAGCATAAGTTCGCGCATGCAGATGCACAGCGAGACGGTGAATTCGCTGCTCGGCTGTCGAGAGTCAGCGCCGGGGACGGGGTCTCACACTGGATACCCGCCCTCCCAGTACGGCTACTTGTCGATCCTCGGTGGCCGGCGCGGGAGCCCGGACACCGAGCAGCCACATGATCGTCCGGACAAGTCCTGGCGCAGGGCCCCATACGTGCCTGTACTGGAAGGGGAGGCGCGCATGAGTCCCTGGGTCCGTCACCTCACCGTCGCGGTGCTGCTCGTGCTGGTGGCCGCCCTCGTGGTCCTGGTCATCGGGCCGGTCCTGATCAACCAGCTGTGATCAGGTCGGGTCCCTGCGGGCCCGGAGCGCACCGGGGCCGCGGAAAGCCCTGCGTCAGGAGCCGGTGGCAGCGCCGCGGCGCTGCCACCACCAGATGCCGCCGCCCACCAGGACCACGGCGGCCACGCCCAGGCCCACGGGGAGGGCGATGGATCCGCCGTCCTCTTCCTTCTCGGAAGCCTTCTCCTCCACCTCGGACGCCTCCACCGTGCTGGGGCCGGCAGCGACGGTCGGCGCGGCGGAGGACGGAGCAGGCGAGGCCTCGGCCGCCGTTGCCCCGGGGGCGGCGGCCTTCAGCTTGAGCACCGGGGCCGGGCTTTCGCTTCCCTCGTCCAGTTCGATCCACCGGTCGATCCGGCCGTCCTTGTAGGACTGCAAGGTCTTGAACGCCAGCGACTTCGCGTCCGGAAGCTGGGCCACGGAGACGGTGAACTCGGCATCCTCCCCCGCCGGGAGGGCACTTCCGGAGACGGTGATGCTGCGGTCGTCGCTGGTCAGCTTCCAGCCCTTCGGGCCGTCGACGTAAGTGACGTCGTCCGGCTTGATCCCTTCCGGAAGGAAGACCTGGGCTTTGGTGATACCGGCCGTCGCCGACTCCGACTCGCACGCGAAGTCCAGGGCGACGTTCTTCGACAGGGCACGGGTCTCCTGCGCGGAGACCTCGACGTGGGCGAAGGCGGGGGACGCGGTGGCCAGCGCCAGGAGCGTGGCGGTGGCGGACACGGCGGCGAAACGGCGCGCGGTGCGCGTCGTGGGCATGCGGGTCATGAAGAAGAACTCCCTGGGGTGCACGGGTCGGGTACCGGCACGCCGCGCAGAGGGCGCACCGGTCAGGCGGCGAGATCGAGCTCAGCCGCCGGCGGACCCCTTCGTACGACCGCGTGGGCGAGGACCGCGGGACCTCGCGGGAGCAGACGGAAGTGCGGAAGTACCCGCCGCGCGCCGGGGACACCCAGGTGAGAGTGGAAAGCCGCGCCGAGCAGCCACGCGCGGACGGTTGCGAAGGCGGCTCGAAGCATGCGCCTCGTCGTCCCGACGGCCTGGCACGCGTGGTCGGCGTGGTGCAGGCACCACGCGACCACCACGGCGGCGGTCAGGTGCACGGCAGCCATCAGCCATCCGTTGTGGTGCCCGGCGTGCCATGCGTCGTGGTTCGCCAGCGCCGTAAGGCCGCGGCCGGCGGGATGGCGGTGATGAGGCCGCACCTCTCCGCTGAGCACCGGACCCACGCCGAGCCAGGAGTGGAGGGCGCCTTGGACGGCGACTGTGGCGACCACGGTGACCGGCAGGGAGCGCGGCTTCCGGATGACCGGCAGGACCAGTGACCAGAGCACGAGGCCGGCGATCCCGGCCGCGCGCCACGCGATCGTGTCCCCGGACACCAGATGGTGGCCGGTGACGGCGAGGACCACGCTCACCGTCGCGAAAACCGCCGCGCGGGCAGCGGGCACACGCACACCGGTCCGGTGCGCCGTCCTGGGTTTCCCGCCGGCTGTGGTCATGGCCGCACCATCATGAGCCATCGCCGGCCTGTTCGGGAAAAGCCGTGTCCGGCCATGGCTCACGCGGCATGATGGGCCAGTTCGGCGTGCGGGTCCGTCGCGCCCGGGCCGGGTGCGGGGTCGGCGTGCACCAGGGCGGCGGTCAGGCGGGGCACCGCGTGCAGCAGGGCGTGCTCGGCGTCCACGGCGACCCGATGGCCTTCGCGTACGTTCAAGTCCCCGTCGACGACCACGGCGACCTCGGCGCGCAGCCGGTGCCCGATCCACCGCAGTCGTAGTTCGCTCACGTCCCGGACCTCCGGCACCTCGCGCAGGGCGCGTTCGGCGTCGTCGACGAGCGTCGGGTCGACGGCGTCCATGAGGCGGCGGAAGACCTCGCGGGCGGCGTCGCGGAGGACCAGCAGGATGGCCGCGGTGATGGCGAGGCCCACGATGGGGTCCGCCAGGCGCCAGCCGATCGCCGCGCCCGCGGCTCCGATCAGCACGGCCAGCGAGGTGAAGCCGTCGGTGCGGGCGTGGAGGCCGTCGGCGACGAGCGCGGCGGAACCGATCTTGCGTCCGACGCGGATGCGGTAGCGGGCCACCCATTCGTTGCCGATGAACCCGACCACCGCGGCAGCGGCGACCGCCGGCAGGTAGCTGATCTCCCGAGGGTTCAGCAGCCGGTCGACCGCCGTCCAGGCGGCGAACCCCGCCGAGGCGGCGATGGTCAGCACGATCACGATCCCGGCCAGATCCTCCGCTCGCCCGTACCCGTAGGTGAAGCGGCGCGTGGCCGCCCGCCGCCCGAGGACGAACGCGACGCCGAGTGGGAGCGCGGTGAGGGCGTCGGCGGCGTTGTGCACGGTGTCACCGAGCAGGGCGACCGAACCGGAGAGCACGACGACCACTGCCTGCGCCAGTGCGGTCACGCCCAGAACGGCCAAGGACACCCACAACGCGCGCATGCCCTCGGCCGACGACTCCAGGGCCCGGTCCACCTTGTCCGCGGACGCGTGGGAGTGCGGCCTGATCATGTGAGCGAGCCGGTGGCGCCAGCGTGCCCACCCCGCTTGCTCGCCTGAGGTGTGCTCGTGACCGTGTTCGTGCCGGTGGGTATCCCCGTGATCCTCGGGGGCGCGACCGTGACGGTGCTCGTGCTGCTCGCGCATCAGGAGCTCCTCTCACCCCCTGAAAAGTGGACACGGGGGGTCCTTCCCTCAATCATGTGCTCATGAACGCACGCACGAACGTCTCACCTGCGCATGGTGCGCACCCGCGAGAGCCGCGCGCCCAGCAGTACATCCGGGGAGCGGAGATCTTGAGCCTGCTCGCCGACCGCACTCGCCTCACGCTGCTGCACAGGCTGACCGAGGGCGAGGCGGACGTCACCACTCTTACGGAGCAATCCGGAGCCGCGCGTCCGGCCGTCAGCCAGCACCTGGCCAAGCTCCGGCTCGCAGGCCTTGTGTCCGTGCGAAAAGAGGGACGCCACATGATCTACGGGCTTCCCGACGCGCATCTGGGGCGGCTCGTCGAGGAGGTGCTCAGCCTCGCGGATCACCACCTGAAGGCGAAACCGCCGCACAACTGAGGTCGTTGAGGTGCATTTCCTCTCGTAATGTTCGGGATGTGCGAGATCGCAACCACGGAACGCTCCTGGCGTTCCTCATTGCGTTGCTGGCCGCGTGCTCCTTCACCGTGGCCGGTGCGCCGGCCCACGTCCACGACGGCATCGCACACGTACACCTCACCAGCGCGGACGAGGCGCCTGATCCCGTCGCCCCGCACCACCCCGGTGAGTACTACTCCCAGGAGTCCCAGGGGGCGCCGGGATCGCGGTACGCATCCCACGATCTCGGACCCGACCCGATTGGGACGGACCCGGCCGAAGCGCTGCCCCTGCAGGTACCGGCCGACCGCCCCACGCTGTGGGGAGGACCCGCTCCTCCGTTAAGAGCGGCCACCACGGCGCAGTCCGTTCTCTGCGCTCTCTGCCTCTGGCGCATCTAGAAGATGCCTGCCCGGACCGTCCGACGGTCCCTCGCCCTTCCCGTGTCCCCACGGGCGGGTGAGTCGTGCACGGCAATCTTCCCGATCCCAGAAAGCAGCCGCCATGAACGACCTCCTCACCGTCCGCGGACTCGCCTCCGCGGTCGGCAACACACCCCTGCTGTGGATCTCCGAACCGCTCACCGCTCCCGGACGTGGTTTCTGGGCGAAGCTGGAGGGCGCGAACCCCGGTGGCATCAAGGACCGTGCGGCTCTGTACATGGTCGCCCGCGCCCGTGAGCGCGGAGACCTGCTTCCCGGCGCGACCATCGTGGAATCCACCAGCGGGACGCTGGGTCTCGGGCTGGTGCTCGCCGGACGCGTCTTCGGGCACCCCGTCACGCTGGTGACCGACCCGAAGATGGAGCCGGACATGATGCGCCTGCTGACCGCACGCGGCGCCCGGCTCGACATCGTCCCCGAAGAACACTCCTACGGGGGCTGGCAGGAGGCCCGCCGCCGGCGAGTCGGCGCACTGATCGCCGCCGAACCCGGGGCCTGGTGCCCGAACCAGTACAACAACCCCGACAACGTCGACGCGTACACAGGGCTTGCCAACGAGCTCATGGACGAGCTCGACCGGATCGACGTGCTCGTCGCCAGCGTCGGCACCGGCGGCCACTCCGCCGGGATCAGCCGGACTCTGCGCGCCCGGTATCCCGACCTCCAGGTCATCGGCGTGGACACCGTGGGCTCGACGATCTTCGGCCAGCCCGCCCGGTCGCGCCTGATGCGTGGCCTCGGCAGCAGCATCCACCCGCGCAACGTGGCCTACGAACAGTTCACCGAGGTGCACTGGGTCGCCCCGGGGGAAGCCGTCCGCACCTGCCGGGCGCTGGCCCGGTCCCACTACGCGACGGGTGGATGGAGTGTCGGCGCCGTGGCCCTGGTCGCAGGATGGGCAGCCCGCACCTACTCCTCCGACGCGTGCGTCGTGGCGATCTTTCCCGACGGCCCGTACCGCTACCTCTCCACGATCTACAGCGACACATGGTGCCAGGACCGCGGGCTGCTGGACGTGGTCCCCGCGGCGGAGCCCGCGGAGATCGACTCGGCCGACGAAGCAGAGGTCCTTCGCTGGACCCGCTGCCGCAAGGTCACGGATCCGCTGAGCACCCTCGTCGACGTCGATCTCGAGCTGCAGGTCGTCGCCTCGCAAGAGCCGGAGGCAGCGGTATGACCCCCGGCGTCCTCGCCCAGGTCCGCTCCTTCGACCGCAGCGTGCAGCTGCTGCTCCTCAACCAGTTCACGATCAACGTGGGCTTCTACATGCTCATGCCGTACCTGGCCCAGCACCTGTCGGGCGAGCTCGCTCTGGCGGGCTGGCTGGTCGGGCTGATCCTCGGGGTACGCAACTTCAGCCAGCAGGGCATGTTCCTCGTGGGCGGCACCCTCGCCGACCGGTTCGGCTACAAACCGCTGATCGTGGCCGGCTGCACCCTGCGGACCGTGGGGTTCCTCGCGCTCGGTTTCGTGGACTCCGTCCCCGCGCTGCTGGCCGCCTCGGCTGCCAGCGGCTTCGCCGGAGCCCTGTTCAACCCGGCCGTCCGCGCCTACGTGGCGCGGGACGCGGGCGAGCGCCGAGTGGAGGCCTTCGCCCTGTTCAACGTCTTCTACCAGGCGGGGATCCTGGCCGGGCCGCTGGTCGGCCTCGCCCTGACAGGCGTGGACTTCCGTCTCACCTGTCTGGTCGCCGCCGTCGTCTTCGCGGTCCTGACCTTGGTGCAGATCCGCTCCCTGCCGCAGGCCCGTGACCGCGGTGTCAGCGCCAGTGATCCCGAGCCCGTCGCCCGGCAGTGGCGGCGCGTGCTGGGCAACCGGTCGTTCCTGCTGTTCGCGGCGTCGATGACCGGCTCGTACGTCCTGTCCTTCCAGGTCTACCTCGCCCTGCCGTTGGTGCTCCGCGAGAGCACCGGCAACCGGACCGTGGCGACCATCGGCGCCTCGGCCCTGTTCGGGGTGTCCGCGCTCGCCACGATCCTCGGGCAGACCCGGGTGACCACCTGGTGCAAGCGGCGCTGGAGGCCGGACCGGGCGATCGCCTGGGGCCTCGTCCTGATGGGGGCGGCGTTCCTGCCGATGCTCACACCGGTGGGTACGACCGCGGCCGTGGTCCTGTGCGGACTGCTCCTCGCTCTGGCAACGATGATCATCTACCCCTTCGAGATGAACACCATCGTCGCCCTGGCCGGCGAGCGCCTGGTCGCCACGCACTACGGCCTCTACAACACCATCTGCGGGATCGGCATCGCCGCGGGAAACCTGCTGACCGGAGCCGCGCTCGACGCGGCCGGCAAAGCCGGTGTGCCGGGTCTGCCCTGGCTGTCGCTCGCGGCTCTCGGCCTCGCTTGCGCCGGGGCGGTGCACTCCCTGGGCAGGACAGGGCGGCTGAACGTCGTGCGTCCGGAACCGGTGCCGGCGACCTAGCTGCCCGGTTCTCTCGATCCAGGGCCCGGCAACACCCACTCGACGGTTCGCAGGAGAGGGCGTACCCGCCCAGGGACACCCGCCTCCGACGCTCCAGCAGCCCTGGCCAGGTGGCCGCGCTCGCCTTGAGCAGTCATGGCGACGCGGCCGCCCCCGGCCACACAGCCGCAGGGACGTGAGTGCGAACGTCCGTATCTCCCAGGGATGTTGATGGCACATCGCCCGGTCTGTCCCAACGTAGTCGGTGACGGCAGCCAAAGGAGAGTGCGGAGCAGGGGCCGGATGGGAACCGCGCTCGCGGTGCCCGTCCAGAGTGTCGTGCGCTCAGACGGCGTCGTGCAGGCGGTAGTTGCCGACCGCGCGCCGCTTGGAGGTGGACCACGTCATGGCCGGGCCGTCCTGTGCCACTCCGGTGGAATTCCTTTCCCGGCACGGGACTTCATGGACCCTGTCCTCGGCCGTGCTTCACCGGCCCGCCCACGGCCGCCGACATTCCTCCCGGTGAGGCGCTTCGTGTGCGGCACTGAATTCGCCTAGCCTCGCGCCGCTGCCTTCGTGACCTCCCACACCGCCTGACGTCAACGGACATCGCGAACGCAGGGGTGAGCTCAGCGGTTTGAGCTCACCCCTGCCTGCCCATGCATCTGCGACGAACGCTGCCGCGACCTGTCTTTGCCCCAACAGCCGCACGCCCCGGGGCACATGGCGACCCATGACAACGTCGCCGTGATGCCCGAGCATTGCGCCGCAGAGGTGCTATCGGGTGATTTATGAGGTCGCGTTCATGGACACGGTCGAGGCTGAAACCCGCCCCTCACCAGGTAGTTACTACCATCGGTTTATGTAGAGTTACTAAAAGTGTCCGAGGTGTTGAGTGGCAACTCCCGTGGCGGGACCTGACACTTCGAATACGGCTTCTCCGTGAGCGGCTGACCCGGAGACACATTCCCTTCCGGATCGAACGCTCGGGCCTCGCTGAGGCCCCAGGAGCCTGGGGTACTCCACTCGACCGCGAGTGGACCGAAATCCTCGTGGAGCCAACATGGTGGACAACTCGGTCGACGTACTGACCACGGAGCCCGGTGACCCCGCGATCACCGATTCCGAACGAATCCTCGCCGAGATCCTGGCGGACATCGTGAAGGTCGAGCAGGTCTCGATCGACAGCGACTTCTTCACCGACCTCGGCGCGGACTCGATGGTGATGGCCCGCTTCTGCGCGCGTCTCAGGAAGCGGGAGGACGTGCCGTCGGTCTCGATCAAGGAGGTCTACCGGTACCCGACCGTCAGGAGCCTGGCCGCAGCGCTGGCTGCCGAGGCGCCCCCTGCGCCCGGCGACTCCCCGCCACCCGTCGCGATGCCGGTCCAGGCAGCGGCGCCCCCGGCGGCGTCCGGCACACCACGGTACGTGCTGTGCGGAGCCCTGCAGCTGGTCTTCTTCCTCGGCTACTCCTACGCGGTGTCCGTCGTCTTCGCCGCAGGTGCGGAATGGATCGCCGACGGCTCGGACCTGCTCGCCACCTACCTGCGCTCCGTCGCCTTCGGTGCCGCGGCCTTCCTCGGGCTCTGTACGTTCCCCGTCGCGGCCAAGTGGGCGCTCGTCGGGCGGTGGCGTCCCCGGCAGATACGCATCTGGAGCCTGGCGTACTTCCGCTTCTGGTGCGTCAAGACGCTCATCCGGACGAACCCGCTGGTCCTCTTCGTCGGATCACCGCTCTACACCCTGTACCTGCGCGCCCTCGGGGCCAGGATCGGGCGCGGGGTGACGATCTTCACGCGCCACCTGCCGGTCTGCACCGACCTGCTCACCATCGGCGAGGGCACGGTGATCCGCAAGGACGTCTTCCTCAACTGCTACCGCGCCGACGCCGGGGTGATCCGGACGGGTCCGGTCACTCTCGGCAAGGACGTACTCGTCGGCGAGGTGAGCGTGATCGACATCGACACGTCGATGGGCGACGGCACCCAGCTCGGCCACAGCTCCTCGCTCCACGCCGGTCAGAGGGTGCCCGACGGCCAGCGCTGGCACGGGTCCCCGGCGCAGCCCACCGAGGTCGACTACCGCATGGTCGGCCCCGCCCGCTGCGGAACGGCCCGCCGGGTGCGGTACGCGGTCACCCAGGTCCTGACAGCGATGGTCGCCTACATCCCGCTGGCCGTCGGCGGCGTCGCACTCCTCTTTGCCGCGGTGCCGCAATTTTCCGATCTCGTGGAGCCGGGATCGACGACCCTGACGGGCTGGATGTTCTACGCCGACGCCCTGGCCGCCTCCGCGCTCTTCTTCTTCGGGGCCGTGCTGCTGGGCCTCGTCGTCTCGGTGACGGTTCCGCGCGTGCTGAACCTCGCCCTCAAGCCGGACACGGTCTACCCGCTGTACGGGTTCCGGTTCGGGATCCACCGGGCGATCGGGTTCCTGACCAACCGGCGCTTCCACAAGAACCTGTTCGGCGACAGCTCGGCCATCGTCCACTACCTGCGCTGCATCGGGTACAAGCTGACCCATGTGGAGCAGACGGGCTCCAACTTCGGCACCATGGTCAAGCACGACGTCCCGTACCTGAGCACCGTCGGCACGGGGACGATGGTGGCCGACGGCCTGTCGATCATCAACGCCGACTACTCCGGCACCTCGTTCAAGGTCTCCGCCGTCACCATCGGGCCGCACAACTTCCTGGGCAATCACATCGCCTACCCCTCGCAGGGCAGGACCGGCGACAACTGCCTGCTCGCGACCAAGGTCATGGTCCCGCTCGACGGGGAGGTCCGGGAGGGCGTCGGACTGCTCGGGTCGCCCAGCTTCGAGATCCCGCGCACGGTCCTGCGGGACAGCAAGTTCGATCACCTCAAGGACGGCGAGACGTTCCGCCGCCTCCTGGCCGCCAAGAACGGGCACAACGTCGCGCCCGTGGTGCTCTACCTGGTCACGCGCTGGCTCTTCTTCTTCTGCGTGGCACTGGTGATGTCGACCGCCGCGGACTTCTACGCCGACTTCGGCGCGGCCGTCATCGCGCTGGCCAACGTCCTCACACTCGTGATCACGGTCGCCTACATGGTGGTGGCCGAACACACCACCACTGGTTTTCGCGGCCTGCGCCCGATGTACTGCTCGATCTACGTGCGCCCCTTCTGGCGGCACGAACGGTACTGGAAGCTCACCTCCCCGACCGAAGCGATCGCCGTCTTCAACGGCACGCCGTACAAGAACCTCATCTGGCGGCTGCTCGGCGTCCGGATCGGCCGCAGGGTCTTCGACGACGGCTGCCACATGCCCGAGCGCTCCCTCGTCACCATCGGCGACGGCTGCACGCTCAACGAGGGAAGCCGGATCCAGTGCCACTCCCAAGAGGACGGTGCCTTCAAGTCCGACCGCACCGTCCTGGGCGCCGGCTGCACCATCGGCACCGGCACCCTCGTCCACTACGGCGTGACCATGGGCGACGCGGCGGTCCTGGCGCCCGACGCCTTCCTCATGAAGGGCGAGGAGGTCCCGGCCCACGCCTACTGGATCGGCAATCCGGCCCTCGAAGCGCCGGCCGCCGTGCGCGGCACCTGAACACGGCGGCCGGCCCTGCTCTCCCGCGGGGTCAGGCCGCCGACGGCTCCGGGTCGGCACCGGCAGGCGTCACCGCTTCCCTCGCCGGGCGGTCGAGCCACGTGGGACCGGAGCCCTCCGGTCCCGCGGCCGGCCACAACCGTCCCGCCACCAGACCTCCGGCCAGGGCGATCACGCCGAGCGCGCCCACGGCGGGGAGCAGCCCGACCGTCGCTCCCAGCCACCCGGCCAGGGGGTAGGTCAGCAGCCAGCAGCTGTGCGAAAGGGAGAACTGAGCGGCGAACGCCGCGGTGCGCTCCGCCGGCGGAGCCGCCCGCCGGATCAGACGCCCGGTAGGGGTGAGCACCATCGAGCAGGCCCCACCGAACGCCGCCCACAGGGCGAGCAGCGCGGGCCAGCGCCAACCGCCACTCCCGGCGACGGTCATGGCGCCGAGACCCACGAAGACCGTTGTGAGCAGAAGCGCGCCACGCATCATCACCGACCGGTCGGCCACGCGGTCGAGCACTCGCGGCAGGAGGAGCGCCACGAGCATCGACCCACCGCCGTACGCACCGAGCGCGACGGACACGTCCGCCGCCCCGCGCCCCAGCTGATCCCGCACGTAGACCACGGTGTTCACGGTGACCATGGCAGTGGCCGCCGCCACGGCGAGATTGAGCGAGAGCAGCGCCCGCAATTGCGGAGTGGAGAAGAACAGGCGGGTGCCCGCCGTGGCCTTGGCGTAAGCGCCTTCGCTCCGCGCCTCCCCACCGAGCTGCTTGGGCAGGACCACCGAGACCACCAGGACCGCCGAAGCCAGGAACCCGACCACCGTGCCGAGGAACAGCCAGTTGTAGGTGATCAGCGACAGCAGCGCTGCGGCGAGAGCGGGACTGAACAGGCTCTCTGTGTCGTAGGCGAGGCGGGACAACGACAACGCCTGGGTGTAGTCGCGCTCCTTGGGCAGCACATCAGGGATGACCGCCTGGAATGTCGGAGTGAACGCGGCCGACGCGGACTGGAGCAGGAAGACCAGGACGTACACCTGCCACACCTGGTCCACGAACGGCAGCGCCAGCGCGACGGAGGCCCGGGTCAGGTCCGCGCCGATCATCAGCGCCCGCCGCGGAAGCCGGTCGGCGACCGCGCCCACGGCGGGGGCGATCGCCACGTACGCCACCATCTTGATCGCCAGGGCGGTACCGAGGACCGACCCGGCGTCGGAACCCGCGATGTCGTAAGCCAGCAGGCCCAGCGCGACCGTCGCCAGGCCTGTGCCGACCAGGGCGATCGCCTGGGCGATGAACAGGCGACGGTAGGCGCGGTGGCGCAGGACGGCGAGCATGGGGCGGGTCCTCCTGACGGCTGGAGCGGGCAACGGACACCCACTATACAAATATGTGCGCATCTGCGCACATGACGTTTGCGTCAGAGCGGAGGCTTCTGGGAAGAGGCCCTGGGCCTACGCTGTGGTCATGCCTATTCGCGAGTCGGTGCCACCTGCGGGCGATGTGCATCTGAGCCCCCCGGACAGTGCGCGCCTCACCGAAGCGGCAGAAGTGTTCACCCTGCTCTCGGACGCGACCCGGCTGCACCTGGTGTGGCTGCTGGCGCAGGAGGAGTCGGACGTCGGTTCCTTGAGCGAACGCTGCGGAGCCTCGCGGACCGGCGTGAGCCAGCACCTGGCGAAACTGCGCCTGGCGGGCCTGGTGGAGACGCGGCGCGAGGGCCGGCACGTGTACTACAGCCTCCGCGACGGGCATCTTCGGCGTCTGGTGATGGAAGGCCTCAGCTACGCGGACCACCGGGTGACCGGCAAGGCCCCGCACGACTGACCCGGCAGGCACAGGGGCCCGATCCGCCGTCTCACCGAGATGGCGGCGGACGACCAGGCCGCGCTGTGACATGGGCGCCGAGTCGTGGCCTCGGCTCTCCTGGAGATGTGCTCCGCCTCGGCTCCCGCCGTGGCCCCGACATGCCGGGGACGACCGGCCCGGACCCGGCCGAACGGATCCGTTGTCTGATCGCCGCTCCGTCCGCCGCGCCTTGTTCCCACCCTGGCCTTGTTCGCGGTGACGGCCGCCGTGGTCGTGGCTCCAGTGGTCGTGGCGCCGGGCCCGGCGATCCTCTTGGCGGACGCGGCCCACCCGACTCAAATACGGCGGTGCCCATGGCTGGGCAATCGTCTTCGGTCGGCTCCTGGTCGGCTGGATGGAGACCCATCCGGAGCTCATGCACGACATCGATTACGTCGTCGGTAACCCCACGCACGCTGGACGAATACCAGTCCAGCACATCGAAGCGATCAGGGATGCCGCGTACAACGAGGACGTTGCCCGCGCTTTCCCACTCAGTGCGCCCGGTGTTCATCTTCTGACGAAGACATCCGAGACCCCTGGCAAGGGTCCCCTGGAGCGGATGAAGCACGCCCCTCGCGAGGGGCATCGTCCGTGCCCGCGATTCGCCGCCGCCTTGGCGCCCTCGACGCCTCGTGCCCGGCAGCGCGACGAGGCCCCCACGGCGCAGCCCGCAGCCTGAAGGGGCCTTCGCCAGAGCCGGGAACATACCGGGCTCGATCACGACCCTCGTCTCGTACTACCCCTCTGATTGCGGAATGACCTCCGCTCCTGGCCCGTGCAGGGTGTGGATGGCGTCCGCGTGCTCAGCCAGGGCCTGGTCGTGGGTGATCAGGATCGTGGTGCGGCCGGCCATCAGCCGCCTTAGCGGAGCCAGGACATGCGCGGCCGCCTGGTAGTCGAGGCCGGCGGTCGGCTCGTCGAGGACGAGGACCGGGGTCGCTCGGAGGAAGGCCCGGGCGATGGCGATGCGCCGGCTCTGGCCTCCGGAAAGCTGGAATCCGTTCTCCCCGGTGATGGTCATGTAGCCGTCGGGAAGAGCAGCGATGAACTCGTGGGCGTCGGCGTCCATCGCCGCCTGGACGATCTCCGCCATCGTGGCCCCGGGCCGGCCGTAAGCGATGTTGTCGCGGATGGTCGCATGGAAGAGCTGGGCGTGCTGGGGGAGCAAGGTGACCGCCGCGCGCACCGAGGCCGTTGTCACGTCCCGGAGATCGACCCCGTCCAAGCGCACCGACCCGGAATCCGGGTCCATGAAGCGCACCAGCAACTTGGCCAGGGTGGATTTGCCCGCGCCGCTCGGGCCCATAACGGCGAGCACCTCGCCGGGCGCGACACTGAAACTGACGTCACGCAGGACCGGTCCGCGTCGGCTCGACGGGTAGGCCGCCGCAATGCTCAGACACTCGATACGGCCCTGTACGCGGGTGAGCGCAGGCGCGCCGGGGCGCTCACGGACCGGAGACTGCGTGTCGAGCAGTTCGATGACCCGTTCGGCACCCGCGCTGGCGGAGCCGAACACTGAGGCCAGACCGGAGAGTTCCTGCACGGGCCCGAAGAGGTAGGCCAAGAAGGCGGCGAAGGCGAGCAGCCCGCCCAAGGTCAGGGCGTTCCGGGTCAGTTCGAAGGCGCCGAGGCCCACCACGGCAAGGCCGCCCACCACCTCGAATACGTTCAGCAGCGATGGGTACAGATGTGCGACTCGTGCCGTGGCGACCTCCGCGCGCAGCAGTGCCTCCCCCTCCCGGTGGACCCGTTCAACCTCGTGGGCCTGGCGGTTGTAGGCGTGAGCCAGGGAAGAGCAGGCGAGACTCTCCTCAACCACAGCGGTGAGGCTGCCCTCACACCGCCGGGCCTCGCGAGACAACGTATGGATACGGCCGCTGAACAGCCGGGCCGCGAGCCAGAAGAGCGGCGCCGCGGCGAGGGCCGCCAGGGCGAGCGGCCAGCTCAGGTAGAAAGCAGCCGCCACGAAGAACAGCAGACTGATCAGTGCCGAGCCCGATGAGACCAGACCGGAGGCCACCAACTCCTCGATCTGGGAGATATCCGAGGTCAGCCGCGCCACCACGTCGCCGTGCCTACGCGTTCGCAGGATGTCGGGAGGCAGGCTGTGCAGATGTTCCATGACCGAGGTGCGCAGACGCAGGAGGAAGCGCTCGGCGACCCAGGTGGCCAGGTACTCACCCGCAAAGGTCAGCAGCGCCGCGACCACGGCCACGGCGGCCATGAGCCCCGCCAGCGCCGGGAACGCTGTGAACCGGTGGGGGATCAGGACCTGGTCGACCAGATTCTTGAAGAGCCACACGGAAGCGACCTCACCTGCGGACCCCGCGATGAGGAGGACGGCACCCGCGGCGAGCCAGTGCCGGTCGGGGCGCGCCCACGGCCAGAAGCGGCGGAATGCGTCGGCCGGAGACACGGCCGCCGCGAGGGGCACGGGACTGTCCTCGGCTGCCGGAGTCACGGGCTTGATGTCAGCAGGGGCGGCGTGTGTTGCGTACGCCAAGCGGGGTCACCTTCTCCGAGAGGGGGCCGGATGGGGTCAGGCTGTTGATAGGGGGCCGACGGATGAGCCGTCGACCCCCTCGATGAGGATCTTCAGATGAAGCGACGACGCCTAGTAGCGGCCGCCGTGGCCCCTACGGTGACCGCGGTGACCGCGGTGGTGGTGACGGTGGTGACGGCCGCCTCGGCCGCCTCGGCCACCTCGGCCACCGCGATCGCCGCGGCCGTTGAAGATCGAGAAAACGCTCACGATGAACTCCCTGTTGTGACTTGATGTGCCGGGAGGACTTAGCAGCCCATCAGTTGCCTGAGATCGGACCTAATGGCACCGAAGACATTTATGCAGCTGGGGTTGGGACCCCTTGGGCAATCCGGCGTGTACTGGGGGTGATCGATCAGGACCCTTTGCCCACTGCGAATCTACCTAGACCAGCTCAAGAGTGCGCGTTCTCTGACGAATGGGGCGGCCCTCGTGTGGGTGTCTGGCGCTTGGCGGACGTCCCCCGAGGGCAGTAGGAAGGCGGCCCCGTTTGCGGCCTGGCGGCACGGCTGCCAAAGCCCTCGGGACGGAACGTTGTCACTGCCTCAGAGGCCTTGAGTGCAAACTCATATGAGGTCTCGTCAGGTTCTCTCTCGCGGAATGTGTCGGTGATCGGCGCTGACTCTGGGGCCGGCCCGGGAGGTATCGGGCCCGGGGTGTCCCCGACCCTCGGATGCGTGATCGCAATGGCCGGGAATCACGGAAGGCATTCGAGTGACGCGGCGTCTGAAGAGCTGTGCTGACAGCGTTGTCACGTTGTTGAGCGCGTCGGCCGAGGGTGCTGCCGAAGTGTGGTGTGGTCTTCTGCAGGCCGCGACGGGGCGGCAGTTGCTCTCGGTGACGAAGCCCCAGATTTGGAAGCGGACAGTAACATCGAAATGCTGTTCGGTGACGGCCGAAGAGCCGGCGGCGGGTTGTGAAGTGGCGGGATGTGCCGTTGACCCCCGAACAGGAAGCGTTGGGTGACGTCGGATGAGGCCGCCCTGATCGCCGTCTCCGCCCCCGGGACGAAGTGCAGCGCCAGCCACGAACCGCCGTAACCGGCGACGGCCAGTGCGCCGCCGCAGATGGCGATCTTGGCGCGGACCCCGGCCCGGCTGAGGTCGAGGCGGGCCACAGCCATGCCGCCGATGAGGAAGGGCACCCAGGTCAGCACCGGGTAGGAGCCGGTGATCAGCAGTTCCAGGAATCCGTCCGAACCGGTCAGCCGGGCCAGGGGGTCATGGGCGATCACCGCGGCGCCCCAGCTCCCGCGGTCGAGGGAGACCCGCAATACGTACAGGACCTGCGGTACGACGAGCGCGGTGGCCGCGGCGATCAGCGCCAGCGTTTGGGCCCGCAACCGATACAGGGGAAGGAGCAGCACGAAGGCGAGGCCGTAGAAGGACAGGATCACGTCGATGGAGGTGTCCAGGGCCGTCAGGAGATACCCCAGGACGATCAGCACGCCCGCGCGGATCAGCACTCGCCCCACCGCTTGCCTCCCCGCCCGGCTCCGCTCGCCCGGTGAGAAGGATCAGGGAGAAGCCGGCCAGGAAGGCGAACAACGCGGAGGACCTGCCCCGCGCCAACTCCATCGTCCAGCCGAGTGGGCCGCCCACCGAATGGTCGGGACCGACGTGCGCCGCGAACATCCCCAGGATCGCCAGACCCCGTGCAAGATCCACGCCGACCAGTCGGCCCGTCACCGCCGGACGGAAACGACGGTGCCCTTCCACGGCCCCGGGGCGTGCTGCAGGAGCCGGGGCTGTGGCCGGCGATGCGTTGGTCATGCCCCCAGATTTGTGGTGCGCCCACTCGCACACCATCCGGCGGATGTCGGGAATTTCTCCAGCCGACTGGCTGGCGCAACCACGCTGTTTCCCCTGTAATTGTGACGAATGGGTTGCTCGTGGCGTGGTAGGGATCCGGCGGTGATCGGCTGCGAGTGGAGCACATGTGATCCGGGTGTTGGTGGTCGACGACGAAGCCCTGATTCGTACGGGGTTCCAGCGGATCCTCGAAGCGGCGGGCGACATCGAGGTCGTCGCGACCGTAGCCGGTGCGCAGGCAGTCCAGACGGTGCACGATACGCAGCCTGACCTGGTGCTTCTGGACATCCGGATGCCGGACGTGGACGGACTGACGATCCTCGCCCGGCTGAGCCGTCTGCCACGACCTCCGGTGGTGGCGATGCTGACCACCTTCGGCATGGACGAGTACGTTGCGGCCGCCCTGCGCTCCGGCGCAGCGGGCTTCCTGCTGAAGGACACGGACCCGGAAGAACTCCCCTTCCTGGTACGCGCCTTGGCCAGTGGCGGGACCGTGCTCGCCTCCAAGATCGCCCGGGCGGTCGTGAACGGCTATCTGGACGCCGCACCTCACGAGGTCGCCGCCCGGGGCGTGGCGCGGTTGACCGACCGCGAGCGCAGCGTCCTCCTCCTCATCGCGCAGAGCATGTCCAACAGGGACATCGCCGCACGCCTCTGCCTGAGCACCGGCACGGTCAAGGATCACGTCAGTTCGCTCTTCGTCAAGCTCCAAGTCAACAGCCGCGTCCAGGCCGCCCTCCTCGCCGAACGCGCCGGCCTCCTGAGGCCGACGCGGGAGGAGCCGTGACTCGCATCCGCAGCCGTAGACAACGTCGGGGCATGAACACAGGCCGGATCCGAGTGCGTCCTGGACGAGTCGGTTTCCCCTGCATACGGACTGACCCGGGAGTCGTCCATCGCCGCCGCGTCAGCTAGATGATCGATTCCAAGGGGGTTACATAACAGCCAGGAGATCAGCTTCTTCCGTTCCATTCGGAACATTGACGGAAGGCTTATGCCCGTGCCGGGGAAATCCATCGGCGCTTCGGCACACCCTGCGCCGCCCCGGCGCCCCACGCAAGGGGCATTGCCACGGCACCGTGCCAGTAGCACCTTTCATCGCCAACTATCGGCAGATACATCGCTGCGACTGGGCCTTTCGGCTGTCCGCGGGAAGGCATGGGGATCCGCCTTTCGGTCACCGATCAACGAGAACCGGCCGATGCCCGTATCGATGGGGTCACACCCTTCCGGTGCGAACGGGTGTTCCCGTAATCTCCCCTCCTGATGATCAAGGAGGTCGGGCCTCCCGCCACCTTGGGGCAACATCGGATCGGCATGGCCTGATGCACCCCGCCGGGGCATCGGCCGGGGCGGCTTCAGCGCGCATACCGGGCCGGTGACCTCAGGCCGAAGGCGGCTTCCGCAACCGAGGGGAACACGTTGGACTTCGACACCGCAGTGTCGCGCCATGTCGGCCGTTGCATCGGCCCGACGCTGGCGGTCGTGGCCGTGACCGCTCTCGCGGCCGGATGCGGCCCGTCGGACGGGAAGCCGTCCGCGGCTCGCGCGACGTCGCCATCCCCGCTCGTCGTGGTGACGGCTCACGCAAGCCCGTCACAGTCCGAGGCCGAGCTGCGGGACGGCGGAACCGGCGAGGCGGGGACCGCCGCCTCCAAGGACGGTGTCATGGTGCGTGAGCCTGTGCTGAAGGAGACCGGCGACGCCTTCCGGGTCGGCGTCAGGGTCGTCAACACACGCTCCGCACCGGCCAGGATCCATGCCGTCATCCGGCTGACCGGACCGTGGGGATACAACGCGGTGCTTGATGTGCAGACCGACGTTCTGGGGTACGGCGATTCCCAGGACGGCGTGTACACCGCGCACGACGAGGCTGAGGGTGCGGTGATCCCCGACCGGCCAACGGTCGTGGTGGTCGCGGTCACTCGAACCCGCGTGTGACGCCCCGCGTTTCCCATCATCGCCCTGGCCGCGGGCTCGCGCGGATCCGCCGAGCCGAGCGGACGGGCCTGGCGGTGCGACCGGGACGCGTACGGCAGGTCGACGCCACGGTGACGAGCAGCGCTGTGCGGTAATCCACTTGAGCGGGCGCCGGTAGACGTGCAGGCTAGCGCGGTGATTCCCGTGCTGGCCCCTGGCTTTCTGAGCTGGGACGAGGTGGACCCCGCCCGTCATCCCTTCGACAGTGCGTCGGCAGCGCAGGTGGTGCGCTCGCTCGGGCCGGCCGGGCGTGTGCCCCGCCGCCCTGACGTTGCTTCGGCCGACCCGGCAATGAGTGCCTGGAGCCACGGCGAGGGCAAACTCTGGGCCGGCGCCATGTCGCATGTCCTCATGGAGCGCTATGGCCGCTGGGCCGTGGGCTGGCGCTGGGCGCACGACGAGGGCGACTTCGACGGCGGGCCGGTCGGGAACTGGTGCTGCCCCAGGGACTCGATCACCACCCCGGAGGAGACGCTCGCCCGGGTTGTCGCGGCGCTGTGCGAGTGGCGAGGATGGCTGGAGAGTCTCGCCGGGTGGTTCGAGGCGTACCCGTTGGACCTGGCCGCCGTCGAGGACCAGCGGATCCTGTGGGAGCGCGCCGCCCGCAACCTGATCCTGCAGGTGACCGACCGCACCGGCTGCGGCAGCGGTTGGCACAGGCACTGTCAGCAGGTGCTCATCTGGTTCCTCAGCCGCTGGGGAGTCGACCCCGATGTCGCTCAGGAGCTGGTCGACCAGGCCATCGGCGGCCGGTTCCAGAGCTGGACCGGCCCCGACGCGTTGCTCGTCGAGGACATCGCGGAACGGCTCGCGCTGTCCCTGCGGCCGAACGACGGCGCGGGCCTCGCCGGGCCCGCGCCGGACCACCTGCAGCGCTGGCTCGAGGTCCGCGAGACGGTGGCGTGGCAGAAGGCGCCGGACGGCGTCACCGACGGACCGGTCGTTCCCGCCCGCGACGGCGCGGCGGAGGACATCCGCGCCTTCGACGGCGCTGTGGACGCCACGAGGGCGGCTGGCCTGCTCGCCGCCCTGGAACAATTGCGGGCCGACGCGGCGCGCGGTGCCTCACTCAATTTCGCACTACTGCAGGGTTGGCAGCAGCACGTCCTGAACACACCGCAGCCCCCGCCGTTCCGAACCCTGCCCGCCTTCGCCAAGGGCGGCCGGGAACGCTACGGCATCGGTCCGGACACGCGCGACCGCCTCGACGCCTGCCTGACCGAGAGCGCAGCCGGCGGCGGGCAGCCTCTGTCCCTGACAGCTCGAGCCGCCCGCACCTATCTCGACGTCTGCTTCTTCCATCCCTTCGACGACGGCAACGCCCGGTCCGCGTTCCTCGCCCTCGTCTTCGTACTCGTCCGCGAGGGCGTCGCGTTGAACGGGGTCAGCTTGCTGCGTCGCATCGCCTTCCAGGCCGCCGACCCCCAGGACGCGCTGATGCTCGCCCGGTACATCGACGTCCACCTCGCGGATACCCGACGCAGCCTCGCCGCCCCCGGCTCCTAGGCCGACCGGCAGAACGACACCTGGGCGTCCGGCGCCGCGCCTGCGTCTCCACCTCTCCGGGCTGGTGACCAGGATCACCTACGTGATCAAGTCGAGGCTGGGCTAGAAAGTCATGGACAAGGCCAGAAAACACAGGCAAGCCGGAGATGGCGGTGAAGGCAGAGATGACAACTGAGCCGGACGAGGAGAAGCGCGGGTTCTCGCTGCTGCGCTTCACTCTCATGCTCTGCGCCATCGTGATCGCCCACTTCGCAACCGCCCTCACCTTCGGCCATTCCGTCACGAACGGGTTGGGGACCCTGTCCGAGGACACGGTCATGCTCATCGTCGTGGTCTCGGTGGTCGCCTACGTCAGGTCCCGGATGAGGCGGAAGGCACAGAGCTGAGCGGATCCTGTCGGCGATGCGTCGGGGCGACGGCCGCTGAAGCGACCGCACATCGTCTTTGCGACACTGGTTGAGTGCCGCACAAGGAACGGCGGACGGACCAGCGCCTGGAGCGAGCCATCCTGGAGTTGTTGGACCGTCGTGCGCCGACCGCGACGATCTGCCCTTCTGACGCCGCGCGGGCGGTCTATGAAGGGGATGGCGACGGCTGGCGCATGCTCATGGAACCGGCCCGGCGAGCGGCCCGGCGGCTGGCCGCAGCCGGCGAGGTGGAGATTACGCAAGCCGGCCGTCCCGTCGAGGCGGCCAAGGCCCGCGGCCCCATCCGTATCCGCCGCCTCCGCTGAGCTGTTCGGGGCCGCACCACCGAGTGTGGGCCGCCGTCTCGGGCGCTCCTTGTGGGTCCCAGCCACGCCGGGTCAACCCGCTGCTCGTGGTCCGGTGGTCTGCCGGCCGCGTGGGGGAGGCACCCGGTTGGACGCGGTGATCAGAGGGCTGTAGTGGCGGCGCTTGCCGGGGCCGGGTCGCCTTCGGTGCGGGCGGTCGCCCTGAACTGGCCCGGCGGCTGTGAGCGCGCCCGGCGGAAGGCCCGGCTGAAGGCGTAGCCGGAGGAGTAGCCGACCGAGGCGGCGATCGCGTCGAGGCTGTCGTGGGTGTCGCGCAGGCGCCGCGCGGCGAGGTCCATGCGCCAGCGGGTGAGGTATGCGCCTGGCGACTCGCCGGTGGCGGTGGCGAAGCGGCGGTCGAGAGTGGCGCGCGAGACTCCGACCTCACGGGCCAGGGTGGCGGTGGTCCACGGTCTGGCGGGTTCCTCGTGGAGCTTGGTCACGGCGGCTCCCACCACCGGGTCGTCCAGAGCCCCGAGCCAGGAGGGTACGGACGTTCCTCCGGAGGCGAGCCAGGCCCGCAGCACTTGGACGAGCAGTACGTCCACGAGTCGGTCAAGGACCACGCCGGTGGCCGCTCGCGGAGCGGCGAGTTCGCGGCCGAGCAGGCGCACGGTGTCCTGGGCCAGCCCGTCCGGGTCGTCGCCCGCGCGCAGGTGGACCACGTCGGGCAGCAGAGTGAGCACCTGCGTCGAGACCGTCCGATCATGGTCGTAATCGGCGCACAGGATGCGGGCACGTACCGGTCCGGTGCCGATCGACACGGTTCCGGAGCCGGTGAGATGCCAGTCGTCGAACGTGCGGGGCCCCGTGCGGGCCACTGCTGCCGGGTCGCTGCCGAGTGCGTGCGCGGCCCCGCCGGGCAGGAGGACGACGTCACCCGGCATCAGGTGCAGGGGCGGGCCGTCGGGCAGACCCACCCAGACCGTTCCCGCGGTGACCGCGTGGAGCGACGCGCGCGGCGTTGCGGAGGTCCACCACCAGCCCCAGTCCTCGCCGGCCTCGATGCGTGCACCGACAGCTCCCCGCACATCCGACAGGGCCAGTACCTCGGCGAGCAGATCCACGAATGCAGTCTACTCAAGTGCGGTGAGGCAAACAGACATGTTTTTGCGCCATTGAGCCATCGTTCCGCTCAAGGTCTGCGTCATACGGTGAGGCCATGAAGATTTCGGGAAGCACAGTACTGATCACCGGAGCCTCTCGCGGGCTCGGCCGTCACTTCGCCGAGGAACTCCTCGCACGCGGTGCCAAGGTGTACGCGACCGCACGTGACCCCGAGCGCGTGGACATCGCGGGCGCCGAGCGTCTGCGCCTCGACCTCCTCGACCCCGCCTCCGTCACCGCTGCGGCCGCAGCCGCCTCGGACGTCACGCTGCTCATCAACAACGCGGCCATCAGCCTCTACCAGAACCTCGTCACGGGTGACCTGGACAAGATCCGTCGCGAGCTGGACACCTCCTTCTACGGCACCCTGTCGGTCGTGCGTGCCTTCGCCCCGGTGCTCGCCGCGAACGGCGGAGGCGCGATCCTGAACGTTCTCTCGCGGCTGTCGTGGCTCTCGTACCCGGGGGCCAACTCCTACGCGGTCGCCAAGGCGGCCGCCTGGAGCCTGACCAACGGCGTCCGCCTGGAGCTGGCGGGGCAGGGCACCCAGGTCACCGGCCTGCTGATGAGCTCGACCGACACGGACATGATGAGCGGGTGGGACATCCCGAAGAACGACCCCGCCGATGTCGTGCGCCAAGCCCTGGACGGACTCGAGGCCGGCGAGCTGGAAGTCCTCGCGGACGAGGACACCCGCTTGGCGAAGGCGGCGCTCAGCGCAGACCCGGGCGAGACGTACGGCGCGCTCCTCACTCGGTCAGAAACCCATGGAGACCCGGAGGGCGCCCGGCAGTGAGGCGGAGGAAGTGACGCGTCGCGGGAGGCCCCACCGCCGTGGGCTGCGCGGCGGGGCCTCGCGAGGTTCCGGGTTCGTGCGCGGTACCGGGTGTCCGATGCGGTCCGGGGCCGTGAGCCAGAGCGTGGGCGGGTACGGTCGATGCGGAGCGAACGCTGCGGCTCACCCGCGTGTCAGGCGACCGATGTGTAGTGCGAGGCGTCGCCCTTGATCGAGTAGCTCGCCTTGCCCTCGACGCCGACCGGCACGTCACCGGCGACCGTCACGCGGTGCAGGCGGCGCGGCAGGCCGTCGTAGTTGTCGATGGCGTAGTGCTGGGTGATCCGGTTGTCGAACAGGACGAGCTGGTTCGGGGACCAGCGCCAGCGCAGGATGTTCTCCGGCCGGGTGACGTACGCCTGGAGCAGGTCGAGGACCCGGCGGGACTCCGGCACCGACAGGCCGGCGATCCGCTGCGCGAACCCGCCGATGAACAGGCCGCGCTCGCCGGTCAGCGGGTGCACCCGGACGACCGGGTGGGCGGTCCGGTAGTCGATGGAGGTGAACTGGGCGCGCTGCTCGGCCTTCTCCTCGTCGATCTCCTCGTCGGGCACCGCGTAGTCGAAGTCGTTGGTGTGCTCGGCCCACAGGGTGTCGGCGAGCAGCCGCAGCGGTTCGGGCAGTTGGCGGTACGCGGCGGCCGCGTCGGCGATGAGGGTCTCGCCGCCGTACGGCGGGACGGTGATGCTGCGCAGGGTGCTGGCCTGCGGCGGGTTGAGGACGAAGGTGACGTCGGTGTGCCAGTGGTTGGCGCGGCCGCGTTCGCTGTCCACGGGGAGCACGTTCGGTGCTGCGTTCACCGAGGGCACGGTGGGGTGGGCGGTGGTGAGGTCGCCGAAGTGGCGGGCGAAGGCCTGCTGGCCCTCGTCGTCGAGGTCGACGCCGTCGAAGACCAGTGCCTTGTGCTCGTTGAGGGCGGTGCGCAGTGCGGTGACGGTGTCGTCGTCGAGGGGCTTGGCGATGTCGACGCCGGACACCTGGGCGCCGATGTGGGCGGTGACCTTGCGGATCTCGATCTCGGGCATGGGCGCGTCCTTCCGGGTTCAGACGAGAGCGGCGGTGTACTGGTTGGCGGGATGCGGGAGGCCGTAGCGCTGCCGCAGGGTCTGCCGCGGGCCGTACTCGGTGCGCAACAGGCCGCGGGAGCGCAGGATCGGCACGACGCGGTCGACGAAGAGAGCGAGGCCCGACGGCAGGACGGCGGGCATGATGTTGAATCCGTCGGCGGCTCCCAGCCGGAACCACTTCTCGATCGTGTCGGCGACCTGCTCGGGCGTGCCGGTGAAGGTCAGATGGCCGCGGCCGCCGCCGAGGCGGGCGATGAGGTCCCGAACGGTGAGGTGCTCGCGTCGGGCGAGCTCCACGACCAAGGTGTAGCGGCTCTTGGCCCCTTCGATGGCGCTTTCCGGCGGCAGGTCGGAGGGCAGCCGGGCGTCGAGTTCGAGGACGCCCGGTTCGAGGTGCAGGAGGTGTTCCAGACGCTTCAGGCCGTGTTCGTGGACGATGTGGTCCTCGAGGTCCTGTTCGTGGGCGCGTGCCTCGGTCTCGGTGGAGCCGATGACCGGGACGATGCCGGGCAGGACCTTGATGTGGTCGGGGTCGCGGCCGGCCGCACGAGACCGGTCCTTGAGGTCGGCGTAGAAGGCCTGCGCGTCCGCCAGTGTCTGCTGGGCGGTGAAGACCGCCTCGGCGTACCGGGCCGCGAACCGCTTGCCGTCCTGCGACGAGCCCGCCTGCACCAGGAGCGGGTAACCCTGCGGGCTTCGGGGGACGTTGAGAGCGCCTTCGACGCTGAAGTACCTCCCCCTGTGGCGCGGCGGATGGATCTTGCGTTCGTCGCCCCAGACTCCCGCCGCCTTGTCCGCGACGATCAGGTCGTCCTCCCAGCTGTCCCAGAGCTTGAGCGCGACGTCCAGGAACTCCGCGGCGCGCTCGTAGCGGTCGGCGTGGGCGGGCTCGTCGTCGAGCCCGAAGTTGCGGGCGGCCTCGACCCCGGCGGTGGTGACGATGTTCCAGCCCGCGCGGCCGCCGCTGACGTGGTCCAGGGAGGCGAAACGTCGGGCGAGGTTGTAGGGGGAGTTGTACGACGTGGAGGCGGTGGCGATCAGCCCGATGTGCTCGGTGGCCGTGGCCAGGGCGGTGAGCAGGGTGAGGGGTTCCAGAGCACCGGAGGGGCGCTGGCCGACGTCGCTGAAGAGGACCGGGCCGTCCGCGAGGAAGATCGAGTCGAAGGTGCCGCGTTCCGCGATGCGTGCGAGGTTGCGGTAGTGGTCCAGGTCGACGCTCGCGTACGGGTCGCTCTCGGGCAGACGCCAGGACGCCTCATGGTGGCCGGTGTTCATCAGGAAGGCGTTGAGGTGCAGTTGGCGCCCGGTCACTGGTGTTCCTCCCCGGGGTTCGGGTGCTCTTGGTGGTGGCGGTGTTCGGTGACGCCGAGGGCGGTGAGCAGGCGCTCGCGGTATTCGGCCAGGAGCGGGTCGCGGTGCGAGCGCGGGTGCGGGCGCTCGATGGTGAGGTCCAGGCCGATGCGGCCCCGGTCGAGCACGAGCACCCGGTCGGCCAGAACGAGGGCCTCGTCCACGTCGTGGGTCACGAGCAGGACGGAGGGCCGGTGGCGTTCCCACAACGCGCGCAGCAGTGCGTGCATCCGGATCCGGGTGAGCGCGTCCAGGGCGCCGAAGGGCTCGTCGGCGAGCAGCAGCTCTGGGTCGCGGACCAGGGAGCGGGCCAGCGCTGCGCGCTGTGCCTCACCGCCGGACAGTTCGTTGGGCCAGGCCCGTTCGCGGCCGGCCAGACCCACCTCGGCGAGGGCGGCGCGGCCGCGTTCGGCGGCTTCCTTGCCGTCCGTCCCCAGCAGCGCGTTGTCGAGCACGCGGCGCCAGGGCAGCAGCCGGGAGTCCTGGAAGACGACGGAGACCCGTTCCGGGGCGGTCAGTTCGCCGCTGCCGACGACGTGGTGGTCGAGCCCGGCGATGGCCCGGAGCAGGGTGCTCTTGCCAGAGCCGCTGTGGCCGAGCAGGGCCGTGAACTGTCCGGCCGGGATGGAGAGATCGATGCCGTCGAGGACGGTACGACCGTCGAAGGAGCGGGTCAGCCCGGTGAGCCGGACCGCCGGGTCCTCGACATCGGTCAGTTGCTCAGCGTGCGTCGCCACGACAGCACCCTCCGTTCGATGAGGCGGACCGTGCTGTCGGAGACCAGGCCGAAGACGCCGTAGATCAGCAGGCCGACGAGGATGATGTCGGTGCGTCCGTAGTTCTGGGCCTGGAACATCATGTATCCGAGGCCGCTGGTGGCGTTGATCTGCTCCAGGACGACCAGGGAGAGCCAGGACCCGGTCACTCCGAGCCGCAGGCCGACGAAGAAGCCGGGCAGCGCCCCGGGGATGACGATCTGCCGGATGAAGGCGATCCTGGACAGGCCCTGAACCTCGGCGAGTTCGACGTAACGGTGGTCGATGCCGGACAGTGCCGCGTGCAGGTTCAGGTAGATCGGGATGTAGACGACGATCGCGATGATGGCGATCTTGAAGGTCTCACCGATGCCGAGCCACAGGATGAACAGCGGGATCAGACCGAGGGTCGGGATCGCACGGTTGAGCTGCACCGAACCGTCGATCAGGGCCTCGCCGACCCGGCTCAGACCCGCCGCCAGGGCGAGGACCACGCCGGCGGTCAGCCCGAGGGCGAACCCGTATCCGGCGCGTTCCAGCGACGTGAGCACGTCGGTGGGCAGCGTCCCGTCGGTCCACAGCCGGCCGGCGGTGCGCAGCACCGTCCAGGGGGCCGGGATCGCGCCAGGGTCGAGCTGACCGGCGGCGGACGCGGCGGCCCACAGGGCGACGAACAGGCCCGGGCCGACGAGCCGGGAGGCGGGAAGCCGTTTGCCGGGCGCAAGGCGGCGGGATGTGGTGCGACGTACCGCGGGAGCCTTCGTCGCGGGCGTGGTCACGAGGGGTGCCGTTTCGGTGGCGGTCATGGTCGTCACCTCCGGTACTCGGCCGGGACGGCCTTCGCCGCGATGCCCTCGAACCGCCGGTCGAACAGCGAGTCGACGTCGAACCCCTTCACGAAGCCGCCCTCGGCCAGCAGGTCCGCGGTCTCCTGCTCCCACTTCACCGCCTCGTCCCAGCTCGGCGGGAACAGAGGCTTGTTGGTGAGCGCGGTGATCGACCGGGCCTGCGCGAGGGTGAGGTTCTGGGTCTTGACGTAGAACTCCCGGTTCCAGGCGTCCGGGTGCTCGTACGCCCACACCTGGCCCTCCGCCCAGTGCGGGATGTACGCGGCGACCGCGGCGGCCTTCGCGGGGTCGGCCAGCACGGATGTGGGCGCCCACAGCAGGTTGAGGAGGTCCACGACGTCGGTGGCGATGGTGCGCGCGCCCTTGGAGCCGTACTGCTGGATGTAGGCCGGGGTCTGCTGGTTGGCCAGCGGGGCGATGTCGACCTGGCCCGCCTGGAGCGCGGTGAGGAACTGGTTGCTGGTCAGCGGCACCAGGTTCACCTCGTCGTACTTCAGCCCGGCCTTCTTCAGGGCGCGCAGCAGGACGACGCCCTGCGCCTGCCCCTGCGAGAAGGCCAGCTTCTTGCCCCGAAAGCCCTGGACGTCCTGGATGTCGCTGCCGGGCTTGGTGGCGAAGGCATAGGTGGGCTTGCGGGTGATGTTGATCGCGACGATCTTCGCGTCGTAGCCCTGGAAATGCGCCTGGATCGGCGGGATCCCGGCGTTGTTCGCGAGGTCCAGGGACTTCGCGCGGAAGGCGTTGATGACGTCGGGACCGGCCCCGATGTTCAGCCAGTCGGCGACGGTGAAGGGCAGGTCGGCCAGGCCCGCCAGCTTGAACTGGAGCTGCTGGACACCCTGGTAGGAGGCGATCTTCAGGCTCGTCCCGGAGGGGACCTGGGACGCCAGCGGTGCGGACGCGGCCTCCTTGGACCGGGCGACGTCGGCGCTGGCTCCCGCGCAGCCGGCGAGCCCGGCAGCGGCGGCGACGCCGAGCAGGGAGGACAGGAACAGCCGTCGGTCGACGCCGGATGGGGAGGGGGACAAAGGTGGCATGGGAGCACTCCGGGAGTTCATGGGACGGGAAACGCGCGTGTCTCCGGGCAGGGCGAAGCAGGAAGGGAAATCGCGCGCAGAAACAGGCACACGCCGAAGGCGCGGCAAAAGAGGGAAGTACGGCGTCGTCA
This sequence comes from Streptomyces sp. NPDC059718, assembly GCF_042733315.1. NCBI lineage: Bacteria > Bacillati > Actinomycetota > Actinomycetes > Kitasatosporales > Streptomycetaceae > Streptomyces > Streptomyces sp. NPDC059718. The sequence continues at coordinate 63,075 of NZ_JBHWGA010000030.1, read as the reverse complement.
GCGCGTCAACGTCAACGTCAACGTGTTAGCGCGTCAACGCGTCAACAACTCAGCAACACAGAGTGCGACCGACCCGCATCAGGTCGATGACACGGCACTTGGTCAGCCTGACCTGCCGCGACGGCGTCAGCGCGACACCGGTGTTGCGGGGGGGGGCCCGCCGCCGCCCGCGCACCCGGGGCAAATACGGGGGGCGGCGACATGACAACTAGAGGCAAGGGCACCCCCCCCCCCCGGAACAAAA
>NZ_JBHWGA010000030.1:0-62821 GCF_042733315.1 Streptomyces sp. NPDC059718 | reverse complement strand
GGCGCGGCGCGCGGGCGGGGCCCCCCCCCCGGTGTGCCACCCCCGCGGGCGGCCGGGCCCCCCCCCCCCCCCCAACACCGGGGAAAAGTCCTGCGCGCTGCTCATGCACAGGATGCTCCTGGCCACGCGCGACCCCTGTCAACATTCGGAGTTTCTGAATTAAGTCCGCCCCGGTGACGCGCCCAGCGGATCGCGGTAGAGCACGTCGAGAGCCACCGAACCGCCCGCCACGGCCAGCACCGAGTCCGGGAAACTGGTCGGCACGACCACCGCCCCCCTCTCCGGCCCCACCGCCTCACGCAGCGCACCGAGGCAGTCCTCCCGGTACATCACCCCGACCTCGGTGACCACGACCGTGTCCGGATTGAGCACGTCGAGCAGCAGCCGGGCCGCCCGACCGACCATCCGGGCGCGCTCCATCAGCAGCCGTACGGCCGCCTGGTCGCCGTCGGCCGCGGCGTCCACCACGTGCATCGGATTCGCGGTGCGGATGACACCCCGCTCGCGCGCCCGGCGGCACAGCGTCCGCTCGCTCAACTCGACCTGAAGGCACCCGGTACGGCCGCAGCCGCACGGCTCCGTGCCGCCCTCCACCGGCAGATGGGCGATCGCCCCGGCCTGCGAGCGGGGGCCGTGGTGCACCTCGTGGCCGGTGGCGAAGGCCGCGTCCACCACATTGCCCACGAACAGGTGCAGCAGGCTCCGGGCGCCCCGCACCTGCCCGAACAGCCGTTCCCCGTTGACCAACGCCCGTGCGTGCCCGTCCACATGGACCGGCAGGCCGGTGCGCACGCCGATCGCCTCCCGGACGGCCACGTCACGCCACCCCAGCAGCCCGTGCTCCACGATGGTCCCGCACTCCCGGTCCACCCAGCCCCCGGCCGCCACGCCGACGCCCAGCGGGGTACGGTCGCCGGCCTCCTTCAGCAGCGCACCGAGCCCGTCCGCGGCGTTCGCCAGGACCCGGCCCGGCTCAATGCCGTCGCCGTGACTCAGCCGCCGCTCGGCGAGCACCCGCCCGCGCAGGTCCAGAAGCGCGACGGTGGTGTAGGGCACCGCCACGTGCACCCCGCCGACCACGAACCGGGAGGCGTCCAGATCGACGGGTATGTGCGGGCGCCCGACCCCCTTCGACCGCCGGGGCACGGCAGCCTCCCGGATCAGACCGAGAGCCCCCAACTGGGCGCAATGATCGGTCACCGAGGCCGGGGACAGGCCGGTCAGGGCCGCGATGGTGCTCCGCGCGACCGGCCCGTGCTCCAGCACGGACCGCAGGACGACACTGGCGCTTCTCCTGCGCCTGGCGCCGTCCGAGGCCCGGCCGGCCACCGCGGGGGCCGGGGGAGAGGGAAGAGCGACCTGGGGAATGGGTACCGCTGAGCGAGGCATGGGGAACTTCCTCGGGAACTGGTCCGACACTGCGCCGTCTGCGTCTCGGCGGGCCGGATTCGCTCCGGCCGCCTCAGCTGCGGCGACAGGTGGCCGTGCCCTGGCGTCGCAGGTCGACATAGCGACGCGACGCGAAGTTCTCAGCCTGGGCGACCATGGCTCGAAGCTAGCAAATGAGGCCGCCGCTGCCCAGATGCCGCAGATTCGGGCGGCCAACGGCGGAGAACAACCGGTCGGTCGGCGCGGTGACGCGGTCCGGGGAGCGGAACCCGCCGGGCTCAGACCCCTAGTCGAGCGCCTTGCCGTCGGCTGACACGTCCTGCATCAACTCCGCGATGTCGGTGGGGATGGGCGGTACGGTTTCGCGGCGCACCCCGGTCTCCGGCGACCACACCAGGTTGACCGTCAGGTCCGGGTCGAGGTCGGGGTAATCGGACCGGTTGTGGCAGCCCCGTGTCTCCCTCCGCTCCAAAGCGCACTCCAGTGTCGCGCGAGCGGCGAGAACGGTGGACCGGAGGTTGAAGGCGAACGCGAGGTCCTGGAAGCCGCTGATGTCGACGTGCACACCCACGTCCGCCATTCGCGTCTCGATCTCGTCGAGTCCGGCGAGTCCGGCGGCGAGTCCGGCCTCGTCCCGTACGACGCCGGCGTGCTTGGTCATCAGGTGCCGCACCGACCGTTGCAGCCCGCGGACGTTCTGGTCGCCGTCCGCGGCCAGAAGCCGGTTCACCTCTGCCTCCGCGGCACGAATCGCTCCCAGCGACCGGTGCTGGCCGGCGAGCTCGGCCGAGTACTCTGCCGCGGCCCGGCCGGCGATCCGGCCGTAGACGAGTAGTTCGATCAGCGGGTTTCCCTCCAACCGGTTAGCGCCGTGCAGACCACTGGCGGCCTCCCCGATCACGAAGAGCCCGTTGACGTCGGTGCTGTGGTCCTCAGGCCGAACCCAGACACCGCCCATCGAGTAGTGAGCGGTCGGTGCGACCTCGATCGGATCCCGGGTGACGTCCATCTGCAGGTCCAGCAGGGTCCGGTGCACCCGCGGCAGCCGCGTCAGGACCGTCTCGCGCGGCAGGTGGGACAGGTCGAGCCACACACCGCCGGCCTGGGTTCCGCGGCCCTCCTTGATCTCGGTGTAGGACGCCAGCGCGACCCGGTCCCTGCTGGAGAGCTCCATCCGCTCGGGGTCATAGCGCGCCATGAACCGCTCACCGAGGTTGTTGAGCAGGACCCCGCCCTCGCCGCGCGCAGCATCGCTGACGAGCGTGCCGGCCGCGTTCTCCGGATTGACCAGCCCGGAGGGGTGGAACTGCACCAGTTCGGCGTCACGCAGCCGGGCACCGGCCTCGACGGCCAGGCGCAAGGAGTCGCCGGTGTTCTCGTCGCGACGCGACGACGCACGCCGCCAGATGCGCGTGTACCCTCCGGTCGCAAGGATCACGGCGTCGGCATGCACGACGTAGCGCGAGCCGTCGACGAGGTCGAATCCATAGGCACCGAACACCGTCCCGTCGTCGACCAGCAGTCGGGTGACGTACAGGTTCGACAGGATGGGAATGGCGAGCCGGTTCGCGCGTTCGCGGAGCACTCGCTGCAGCTCCGCGCCGGGGGAGTGGCCGGCGAGTGCGGTGCGTCGGTACGCGGGGGCGCCGAAGTGGTGCTGAGCTATCCGGCCGTCGCCATGGCGGTCGAAACGCATGCCGTAGCGCTCCAAGTCGTGGACTCCCCGCGCGGCGTGGCGGGTCACGACCAGCACGGTGCGTGGGTCGGCCAGCGAGTGGCTCTCCCGCAACGTGTCAGCCGCATGCTGCTCCCACGTGCCGGCGGGATCGGCGGTGGCCAGCGCCGCGTTGACACCACCGGATGCCAGGACGGTGTGGGCATCGTCGGCCGCGCGCTTGCCCACCGCGATGACCGCGACACCGGCCTCGGCGACTTCGATGGCCGCTCGAAGGCCTGACCCACCGGTCCCCACCACGAGAACGGACGTCGCGAGTTGGTGTCCGGGCGATGACATGGAACCTCCTGGGACAGCGGACGGACGATAGGCAGTGCCTGACCCGACAGCGGCGCCGTCCGTGACAGCCCCGGGAAATTTTTCACTGTGGAGTAAGTCACACGCTTGGGGATCCCCAGCCGGGCATGACGACGCCGTGATGGTGATGCGGCGTATCGCCGAGGCGGAGCGGTCCCACCGTCGTCAGGTCCGCCGGATCCTGTGCCGTCCGAAGGCGTACACCGGCGCCGCATGCGGTTTCTGGACGTATCCGCACGACCGCATTTCGCGCTAAGGGACCCGGATCACCGGCCTCAGGCGTGGCCCGCTCCAGGCCTACGCGTTCGGCACACCATCCCACTCTTCACAATAGTGTGACACGAAGTGTGAAAGTGGCGGTCGCCCCAGGTATGGTTTCGACGGTCGTCCCGGCAACCGTCGTGGGAGCCGTCCCAGGAACCTCTAGGAGCCGCACCGCATGACCGCCAGCCCGCTTCCCGTCCTGGTTGGCAGGCATCGCGAGTGTGCGGCAATCGACGACCTGCTGGTCGGACTGCGCAAAGGTGAGTCCCGCGTATGGGTGATCCGTGGCGAAGCGGGCATCGGAAAGTCAGTGCTCCTGGAGTACGCGGCCACCCAGGCGTCACGGGTCACGGTGACCCGGGCGCGGGGCATCGAAGCCGACATGGAACTGCCCTACGCCAGCCTGCACCAGCTGTGTGCGCCGTTCCTGACCGAGGTCGAAGCGTTGCCGGGACCCCAGCGCGATGCCCTCCGCGTCGCATTCGGGATGGCGGCCGGGGACCCGCCCGACCGCTTCCTGGTCGGCCTCGCCGTGCTGACTCTCTTCACCCGGGCCTCGGAGACCCGACCCGTGCTCGTCGTGGTCGACGACGCCCAGTGGCTGGACCAGGTCTCCCTGCAGACACTGGAGTTCGTGGCCCGGCGCCTTCTCGCCGAGGCGGTCGCGATGGCGTTCGCCGTACGCGACCCCGAGGGGCGGGCCGCACTGGTCGGTCTGCCCGAGATGCGGATCGGCGGTCTCGACGCCGCCGCGGCGGGAGAGCTCCTCGAGGCCGCCGTCGGTGGGCGGCTGGAGAAGCGGGTCCGGGACCGGTTCGTGGCCGAGATGCACGGCAACCCACTCGCGCTGCTCGAGTTCTCCCGCGGCCGTAGCGCCGCCGATCTGGCCTACGGGCTGGACTCGAGTTCCCCAAGTGTCCCAGGTGCGGTGTCGAGCCGGATCGAACGGGACTTCGCCAGCCGGCTCGGTTCGCTGCCGGCGCAGACCCGGACGCTGCTGCTGATCGCCGCGGCGGAACCGGTCGGTGACGCGCGCCTGCTGGTCCGCGCAGCCGCCTCTTTGAAGATCACTCCCGATGCCGCACCGGCCAAGGCGGCCGGCCTGATCGAGTTCGGTGAGTCCGTCCGGTTTCGGCACCCGCTGGTCCGTTCGGCGGTCTACCACCAGGCCGACCCCGAAGAACGCCGCGCGGTGCACCGGGCGCTGGCCGCGGCCACGGACCCGGTCCTGGATCCCGACCGGCGCGCCTGGCATGCCGCGCAGGCCGTCGACGGGCCGGACGAGGAGGTCGCCGCAGGCCTGGAGCAGGCAGCCGGCCGAGCGCGGCAGCGCGGCGGCATGGCGGCCGAGGCGGTGCTGCTCGAGCGCGCGGCCGAGGTGACGCCGGACCCTTGGTCCCGGGGACGGCGCGCTCTCGCGGCCGCCGAGGCGCACTTCTCGGCCGCTTCCCCTGACCGCGCCACGGAGCAGGCGACGCTGGCCGAATTGAGTCCCCTCAGCCCCTTGGACCGCGCCCGCTTGGCGCGCCTGCGCGCCAGGATCCTCTTCGCCCGCAGCCGCAGCGACGAAGCGGCACCGCTGCTCCTCGACGCCGCCGCGCAGTTCACCGCTGCCGGATCGCCTCTCGCGGGGGAGACCTACCTCGAGGCGATCAGCGCGACCATCTTCGCAGGCAGGGTCCACGGTCCGGCAGGTGCCCAGGCTGCGGCGATCGCGGCCCGCGGGTCCGGGGCGCCCCCTTCGGGCTCCAACGCCGCCGACCTGCTCCTGGACGGTGTGGCCACCTTCCTCGCAGACGACCACCAGGCCGGTGGCCGGGCACTGCGCCGCGCGCTGGAGCCTCTCGCCCACGAGGACGTCAGCACCCGGGAGGCGACAATGCGTTGGCTCCTCCTGGCCCCGGTCGCGCTGGAGGCGTTCATCCACTACGCCTGGGACCTGGGTGCGTGGGACACGCTGTCGACTCGCGCGGTGCGCCTGGCTCGCGACATCGGAGCGCTCGGCGCGCTGCCCCCGGCACTGATCTACGCCGGCGGGGTGCACATCCACACCGGCGAATTCGCCGAGGCGGAGCGGATGATCGACGAAGCCGACGCGATCGCCGCCGCGACCGGCCACGCCCCGCACAAGTACGCGACGCTTGTCCTGGCCGCGTGGCGGGGCGACGAGGACGTTGCCGCCCCCTTCATCGAAGAGGCCAAGGAGAGCGCCACGCAACGTGGCGAGGTGTCGCTCCTGGGCGTCACGGGCTACATCCAAGGCGTGCTGTTCAACGGCCTGGCACGCTACGACCAGGCCCTGGTGGCCGCTCGTTCGGGCATCGAGCACGACGGGTTCAACTTCACCGGCCTGTCGCTGGTCGAACACGTCGAGGCCGCCACCCGGTGCGGCGAGCTCGGCCAGGCCCGGGCCTCGCTCGCCCGGCTGGTCGACCTCACCCGCGCCGCCGATTCCGGCTGGGCCCGTGGCGTCACCGCGCGCAGCCAAGCTCTCCTCACCGACGGCGACGAGGCCGACGGCCTGTACCGGACCGCGATAGAGGAACTCGGCCGCGACCGCGTGGTCGTGGCCGTGGAGGTGGCACGCACCCACCTGCTGTACGGCGAGTGGCTGCGCCGGAACCGTCGCCGTTCGCTGGCCCGGGAGCACCTTCGCACGGCCCACCAGATGTTCGACGGAATGGGGGCGAAGGCGTTCGCCGAGCGAGCCCGCCGCGAGCTGCTCGCCACCGGCGAGCACGTCCGGGTGAGGGAATCCCAGCCGGAGAGCGCCCTGACCCCGCAGGAGTCGCAGATCGCGACCCTCGCCGCCGCCGGCATGACGAACCCGAAGATCGGTGCGGAGCTGTTCATCAGCCCGCACACCGTGGAGTGGCACCTGCGGAAGGTGTACACGAAGCTCGGGATCAGCTCACGCCGTGCGCTGCCAGGCGCCTTCACGAAGGCCCCGGCCACGGACACCAAGGGCGCGGGCACGGTGCGATCCGGCTGAGATCCGGTGCGGGACCCCCGGGATCCCCACGGACTCGACCACGGACTTCCAGGGCGCGGTGAGCGGGCCTGCGAACCGAGGGTGGAGGCATCGCCCTCGATGGGCGCTGTCCACGAAGAGGAGTCCTCAATGTCCGCGCCCAGCCTGGAGACGACCACGCCGACCGAACCCCCGGTCGCCCGGTCGGCCCCGGACGACCTGGACGACCTGGACGTCGCACTCGACATTTACCTGGCCCAGCGGACGCGACTGTTTCGTCTTGCCTACCACGTTCTCGGCGACGTCTCAGGAGCCGAAGACGTGGTCCAGGAGATATGGCTGCGCTGGCAGCGCACCCAGCGCACGAAGATCGAGAATCCGGCCGCGTTCCTGACCGCGGCCACGACCCGTCTGGCGATCAACGTCATCCAGTCCGCACGACACCGCCATGAAACCCCGACCGAGTGGCAGTTGGTCGACCGCGTCGACCGGGCCGCCCAGGATCCCCTGCTGCGTGCCGAGCAAGCCGCGGCGATCAAGGAGGCCTTGGCCCTGCTCATGGCGAAGCTGACGCCGGACGCACTGGCCGCCTACGTGCTGCGCAAGGGCTTCGACTACACCTACGCCGAGCTTGCGGGGGTGCTCCGGACCAACGCCCCGAACGCACGGCAACTGGTCCACCGCGCGCAGGCCCGCCTGCGGAGTGACCGCGAGCGGCCGGTCCCCACCGACTCACACCGTCGCCTCGTCGCCGCCTTCCAGACCGCGGCTGTCACCGGCGACCTCGAAGATCTCACGCAGCTGCTCGCCCCCGACGGCCATGTGCACCGCTTGCCGTCGCCTGGGTCGCCTCGTCTGGGCCACCGGCCGGGCTGAAGGCGCTCCGGTGGGAACCAGCTGATCACAGCCGTGTCGCCTGCCGGCGTCCGACAGCCTTCGTCTCCTCACGGGTCTGGCACCAGGCCACCCACAGAGATTCGTACTCTCCCCCATGTGCAGGCAGTGCGCAGTCGTCGGAGTCAGCTCGCGGGCAGATGGCGGCCCGCGTGTTGCGCGGCGAGGCGCATGGGGGCGTTGGGAGCGCCGTAGCCGCGGTAGGCGTCGCGTTGGACGATCTCGAAGAAGACGCGTCCCACCGTTTCGGTGTAGCAGTGCAGGAAGGTGCCGTTTGCGTCGCGGTCGTAGAGGATGCCCAGTTCGCGGTGGGTCGCCAGTTCGTCGGGGGAGAGGCCGAAGCGGGCCGTGAGGTCGTCGTAGTAGTTCGCGGGCACGGCCTGGAGGCGGCCGCCCGCAGTGCGGATGTGGTGGGCGGTGGCGAGCAGGTCGTCCGTGCCGAGGGCGATGTGCTGGGCATGGTGACCTCGAGCCCCATCTCCGTCGAACCACCGCGCGTGCTGGATCAGACAGCGCTGGAGAAGCGGCTGGCGGGTGAAGTCGGCGGCCTGAAGAAGGACAACTCGGGGGATTACGTGGCCTGCCCTCTGTCCGTCGTGGTCAAGGAAGGCACCAAGTTCGACTGCCGTGTCTACGGAGACACCAACCCTGAGACGGTGTACGTCGAGATCACCAGTGATCAAGGAGACGTCTCAGTGTCGTCCAACGGCTAGCAGAGGCCGCGTAGCGGAATCGGCCCGCCACCGCCCTCGCCTTCGCTTGAGCCCTGCAGCGCGCAAAGCGCCCGCCTCCACCGCTGGGACGGGCGCTTCGATGCGCCGGGCCCGCTCCGTGCCGGGCCGATGGCGCGCAGCACGACCGATCACCGTGCTGGCGCGGACTGCCCTGTCATGCAGCCTGCGCCAGCTGAGACCGGACGGCCCGCCGATGTGTGACAACCGGCCGTGAAAGCAGGCGATCTGACGGCGATTTCATCATCTGGGGCCCTATCCGACGCTCACTGCTTCCGGGGAGAACCGTGAGGCCGTGCACCCGCCTGCGCGAGGCCGTCGAGAGCGCGGTCCCGCTGTCCGCCCACGACACGTTCGACGAGCCGAGCGCAACCTGTACCTGAGTACCGGTTACAAGGGACGAAGGGGTTGCGTGCTCAACCCGGCACACGCTGCGGGGGAAGTCAGTTGCAGCAGTCGCAGCCGGGGCGGCAGCCGCACGCGTCCGGCTCGACTGCGCCCGGCCGGAGAGCCCCGGCGGCGGTGGGCGGGCAGCATCCCTTGCCCTGCCAGGCGTCGCGGCCTTCCTTGACGGCGATGGCGGCGATGACGAGGGCGGCGATCGGGTCGGCCCAGGACCAGCCGAGGGTGGCGTTGAGGACCAGGCCGGCCAGGAGCACCGCGGACAGGTAGGTGCACAACAGGGTCTGCTTGGAGTCGGCGACCGCCGAGGCGGAGCCGAGTTCGCGACCGGCGCGACGTTGGGCGGCGGACAGGAACGGCATGACGGCCAGGGACAGGGCGGCGATGACGATGCCGGGGATGGAGCGTTCGGCTTCGCCGGTGCCGGTCAGGGCGCGGACGGCGTCGATGGTGACGTATGCGGCGAGCGCGAAGAAGGAGACGGCGATGATCCGCAGGGTGGTCTTCTCGCGTGCCTCACGTGCGGCGTGGTCGCGGGCGGAGAACTGCCAGGCGACCGCGGCGGCGGAGGACACCTCGATGATCGAGTCCAGGCCGAAGCCGACCAGGGCGGTGGAGGAGGCCAGGGTGCCGGCGGTGAGGGCGACGATCGCCTCGATGACGTTGTAGGTGATGGTCGCGGTGACCAGCAGCCGTATCCGGCGGGTGAGCGCGTCCCGGCGGGCCGGGCTGGGGCCGGGCGTGAGGGATGTCGGGATGGTCATGGTCAGCAGCACCCCTTGGCGTCGGCGTCCGCGCAGGTGCGGTCGGTCTCGACGGCGACCACGGCGGTGCGCAGATCATCGAGCGCGTGGCCGAGGCGTTCGTCGGCGAGCTCGTAGCGGATGCGGCGCCCGTCCGGCACGGTGACGACCAGGCCGCAGTCGCGCAGGCACGCCAGGTGGTTCGACAACCGGGTGCGGGAGACGCTCAGGGCATCGGCGAGGGCGGCCGGGTAGGCGGGGGCCAGGCGGAGCGCGAGCAGGATGCGGCAGCGGATCGGGTCGGCGAGCGCGCGGCCGAATCGGGCCAGCACTTCTATGTCGGAGGCAACGGTCAGCACCTGTTGAGAGTACAAGGAATCCTGAATTCACGGAAACCTGAATCGTTGGCGACGCCCCGCCCGCCTTATCGGCCGACGTTTTGCGCTGAGTGTTGACCGACCAAGACATCCGATGTTCACTTCATTTGACGCGGCCATGCCGATGTCGTGCCGCACCCGTACGCCGTACCTCCGCTTGCCGTAGGCGCTTCGAAGGCGACCAGCCGTCGTGCACCTTGCTTTGGGTATTCGATTACATGTCCTGCTCGGCGCGCCGCTTCCCCGTGCCCTCATGCGGCACGGGAAGCGAGTGCGCCGAAGAGGTAGTCCCGGCCAAGTCATCCGATCAATGGAGCTCCACGTCGACCGGTCTCACTCCAGCCCCGCGCTGTCCGGCACCGGTCGTCGCCCCCATGACCAGCAGGGAGGGCAATCGATGAGACTGCGCAGACTCGTGCGAGCCGCGCTCGCAGCCGTCTGCATCATGACCGCGACCGCCGTCGGCCTCTCGGCCCCGGCTGCTGCGGCACCGACGGACGCCGCGTTCGACTCCGCCACCGGAGCCCTGAACGTGGATCGCGCCGCCTACCTGTCCAAGCACGACCTCGTCTACAACCGGCCCACCACCAACCCGCTGCACGGGTTAACCGTCGGCAACGGCCGTACGGGTGCGATGGCCTGGCAGAGCAACGGGCTGACCATGCAGGTGTCCGGTGTGGACACCTCGCAGCAGACGGCGTTCGGCGCGGGACTGCTCAACCTGTCCACGACCCCGGCGCTCGAGAGCGGCTACAGCACCTATCAGCAACGCCTGTCGCTCTACGACGGCACCCTGACCACCACGTACGACGCCAATCGCACGGTGACGGTGATGGGCGTACCCAATTCCGAGGTCATGGGCGTGCACGTCGAGGACTCGCGCTCCGGGGTCTCCGCGGTCAACCTCGACCTGAGCCTGTGGGACACCTCCCAGCTGGGCAACAGCGGAGACGTGCCCGACCTCAACACCTGGAAGACGGTCTCGACGTACGCCGACTCCACGGGCGCCGGACTCAGCCGCGGCCAGTCCGACGCGCAGAACTTCGGCTACACCCTGGCGGCCACCGTGGAGGGAGCGGCCTACAACGCACGGGTCGTCGACGGCCGGACCGTCCGGCTCTCGATCACCCCGTCACGCAGCTACACCGTCTGGTTCACCGCGAGCAGCCGGCTCAACGCGCCCTCCCACGACTCGGTGACCGAGGCGAAGCGCGCGCTGGCGTCGGCCAAGAGCCGCGGCTACAGCGCGACGCTCGGCGACTTCCGGTCCTGGTGGCACGACTTCTGGGGCAAGTCGTTCGTGCAGTACTCGGGGCTGTCCGGGGACGCGGACTACCTGGAGAACGTCTACTACCTGAGCACGTACATGATCGCTGCCGGTGGATACGGCACCAATCCGTTCCACTTCATCAACGGCGTGTTCCGGGCCACCGGTGACCAGACCAAGTGGAGCAACGCCTACTGGTTCTGGAACCAGCGCGACGTCTACAACTCCTTCCTCGCCTCCAACCACGTCGACCTGCTGGCCGGCTTCAACCGCCTCTACAGCCGGAACGCGGCCGCGCTGAAGGCGTACACCCGGACCCGCTACAACGTGGACGGGCTGTGGGTGCCGGAGACCATGGGCTGGGACGGCAACGCCCGGGGCACCGTCAACAGCGACTTCACGAAGAACATCTGGTCGACGGGCACCGAGGCCGCGTACAACATGTACCTCCAGTACGCGTACACCAACGACGCCGCCTACCTGCGGAACACCGCCTATCCCTTCATGCGGGACGTGGTGAAGTTCTACGCGGCGAAGCTGTCCTACGACTCCGCCTCCGGCACGTACTACGTCGCGAGTTCGCACGCGCACGAGACGTACTGGAACGTGCCGAACGCGATCACCGACCTCGCGGCGGTGCGCACCCTGTTCCCCCTCGCGATCCGCGCGTCCCAGTCCCTGGGTCTGGACGCCGACCTGCGGCCGCAGTGGCAGCGGATCGTGGACAACCTGATCGCCTACCCCTCCACCGCGGACGCCTACCTGCCGCACACCCCGCCGCTCGCACAGACCCGCAACGGGGAGAACGTCGCGGCCGAGATCATCTGGCCCTACGACCGGACCGGCATCGGCTACCCGGACCAGCAGAAGGCCGTGAACATCTTCAACGCACGTCCCTTCCCGTACGGCAACGTCTGGGCCAACGACGCCGTGCAGGCGGCCCGGTTGGGGCTGGGCGACCAGGCGTACCAGGGCATGAAGACGATGCTCCGCAAGTACCAGACCTATCCCAACGGAATGACCGACAACACCAACGGCGTCTTCGAATACCTCGGGGTGCACCTGGCCGCCCTCAACGAGTCGCTGCTCCAGTCCTACAACGACAAGATCCGGGTCTTCCCCGCGGCGCCGAGCGACTCCTCGTTCACGGGACGATTCACCCTGCTGGCCAAGGGCGGATTCACGGTCAGTTCGGAGCGTGAGGCCGGCGAGGTGAAGTACATCGGCATCAAGAGCCTGTACGGCAACACCACGCGCATCGTGAACCCGTGGGGGAGCCAGCAGGTGAGGGTCCGCGACGTCTCCGGCGGCACGACCGTGCTCACCACGAGCGCCGCCGAGTTCGACCTCCCCACGGTCGCCGGAAGGGTGTACGTGGTGGAGCGCACCGCCAAGCCGCTGTCCTCCTACACCCCCGTACGCCTCACCGGATCCGCGAACCAGGGGGAGAAGGCCCTGAGCGGCACCACCTCCACCCTGGGCATGGCCCAGACCCCCAACCCCATGGTCAACAACACCCAGTTGACCTACGACAGCAACTGGTACGCGACCAGCGGGCGAGGCTACGGCGACTACAACGACGACACCCACCACAGCACGACGGTGAACGCCGTGGCCCAGTACACCTTCACCGGTACGGGAGTCGCCTACATCTCCGAACGCAACGGCGACATGGGACCGGTCGACGTCTATCTCGACGGCGCCCTCCAGGCGACGGTGGACCTGCGCGTCTCCGGCGCGCGGCAGGTGCAGCAGACCGTCTGGCAGCGCAGCGGCCTGACCCGGGGAACGCACACCATCCGCATCGTCAACGGCAGCACCTCGGTGGGGATGGTGGACGCCCTGCGCATCACACCGTAGGACGCCCGTGGACCGAGGGCCGGACGCGCCCCCGGTCGGGTTCCATGGGCTCGGCTGATGTCCGGCCGGGCCCATGGAACCGCAGGGAGCGTCCTGGAATCGCCGACGTCCGCTGATGCGTCCGCCGGGCGCCGCCGGTACGGTCGCCCCATGTCGGCCTTCCGGACGCCTCAAGTGATTCTGTTCAGTGATGATCTCCCGCGGGCCGTTGCCTTCTACGTCCGGCTGGGATTCACCGAGACGTTCCGCGTGCCCACGGAGGGCGAGCCGATTCACGTCGACCTCATGCTGGACGGATACAAGATCGGCATCGCCTCCGCTGCTTCCACCCGCGATGACCACGGCCTGGACCCGCTCGTCCACGGCCAGCGCGCGGCCGTCATCCTCTGGACGGACGATACGACCGCGGCCTACGACGCTCTCGTCGCGGACGGAGCACCCGCCCTCGCGCCCCCGCATGCCTGGCTCGATCGGCTGCTGATCGCCTGGACAGCCGACCCCGACGGCAACCCCATACAGATCGTGCAGTCCATGGCGCGACCGGCCGCAGGTCAGAACCCGGACGGGCCTTCTTGATGCAGCGCCGCCTGGGGCGTGGCGTCCGCGGACTCAGGCGGCGATGCCGCGCTTGTCCATGGAGTCCTCGACTATGCGCAGCCCTTCCAAGCCCGGCAGCTTCGCGATGTGCGAGTCGACGTCGCGGACGAGTCGGCGGCCCTCGGCGCCTGCGAAGAGGTGGGTCATGACGTGTGTGACCTCGCTTTCGGGCATGACGCCCGAGCCGACCGGGCCCCAGGCCTTCTCGAGCGCGAACCTGGCGACCACACGGGCCTTCTTGCTCGCCGCGAGCCGGTCACGGGCCTGCGAGGCGTAGAACGCGACGTGCTTCGTCTCCTGCTGCGCGATCCGCTTCAGCAGCGGCACCAGAACCGGGTGGCTCTCCAGCGCCGCGAGCCGGTGGTACGCGGCGTGCGCCGACCACTCGTTCGCCGCGCCCCACGCCATGTGCACCGCGACGAAGTCATGTCCGATGAGGCGGCTCATCGCCGTCTGCTTCACCGTCCCCAAGCGGTCCTTCCAGCCGAGCTTCAGGCGGGTCGCCTTGAGCTCGTCGAAGTCGACGCGGACGCCGTGGCGCTCCAGCACGGCCGCGAGCGCTTCGCCGTGCCAGAACTCCTCGCGGTTCCACATCGTCATGAAAGTGCCCACCGCGGGCTCGTTGTGGGACGGGGTCGTCAGCAGATCACGCATGTAGCAGACCGTGTGGTACTCGATGTCGCACATGTAGCGCAGCGTGCGCAGCGTCCCCTCGGGGAGCGGGTCGCGCTCGAACTTGTCGAAGTCGAGGTCGGACCACTGCACCGCGGTGGAGTTCTTCGCGTACTTGTCCATGTCGAAAGCCATCAGGCACTCTCCTCTTCGGTCCGCGCCGGAATCGTCACCCGTGCGGCGATGACCTCGCCGCGCACACCCGAACCGCCGCTCTTCCAGCGGTGGATGTCCCAGTTCCTCTTGTGCGACTCGCGCGCCAGTTCGGCGTCGGGGTTGATCGCCGAAGGCTTGCCCAGCAGGGACAGCCACGCCAGGTCGGAGTGGCTGTCGCCGTAGCCGTAGGAGGCGGCGAGGTCGTAGCCGCCCTCCTCGGCGTACCGCAGAAGCCATGCGGCCCTCGCCTCGTCGACGAGCGGCGGCTTCGCGAGGTAGCCGGTGAGCACACCGTCCTTCGCGTGCATGGAGCTTCCGACGACCTCGTCGAACAGGCCGGCGAGCGGAGCGGCGAGCAGGCCGATGGAGCCGGTCACCAGGACGGTGCGGTGACCCGCCGCACGGTGCTCGCGGATGCGTGCCAGGGCGTCCGCGCTCGTGTGCCGCAGCATCGTGTCGGCGTAGCCGCGCCGCACGACCTCCTCCAGACGAGCGACGGGCAGGCCGCGGTAGCGGCGCAGGAACGCACGGATGAACTCGCCGCGGTCGCGCTTCTCGGCGCGGAGGTAGCCGGGCAGCGAGGCGAGCAGGTCCGCGACCTCCTTCGGCCAGGCCGCCTTGCGGAAGCCCGAGGTACGCACCCAGAGGTACTGCTCGACGATGTTGGAGTCGACGACGGTCCGTTCGAGGTCGAAGACGGCGAGCACGTCGGTACGCTCCGGCAGCGCGGGTCTCGGGCGGGCGCTCTCCGGCCGGGCGGCCGCGGCCTTCCGGCGACGGTGGGCCGCTGTCAGCTCGCTCAGGGAGGGGAGGTGCACCTTCTGCAGGTACTCCTCCCAGTCGATCCGCTCCACATCGAAGCCACGGTCCTCGCGCACCTCGGCCGGAAGGGCGTTGTTCAGCGCGCGGGCGTTGCGGTCGTCGAAGATGATCTCGGTCTGCACATAGGCGCGGTAGAGGTCGGTGAAGTTGCTCAGGGTGGCGATGCCGGCGCGCAGCTTGGCGTTCTGGGCCGTGAGGGCGCGCTTGCGCTCGTCGTTCGGCATCAGCCGCAGACCGGCGTCCCACAGGTCGGCCTTCTTCTTCGCCAGCAGAAGGCGTCGGTTGAACTTGCGCTCGCCCGCGAACTTCCAGGTCGGCACCTTGACGAAACCGTCGTCCTTGGGCAGCGGGTGCTGCAGGTAGTAGTCGCGTACGTTCTCGTACATGCGGTGGAACGGCAGCGGATTCGACGCGCCCGAGGCGATGTGGAAGTACTCCGGCTGGTCGACGGGGGTCGGGTTGGCCGCCGCGGCGAGGATGGCGTTGACGACGAAGTCGACGGGGATGACGTCGAGGATCGAGTCGGGCAGCCCCGGGAAGTCAGGGAGCTGGCCGCGGCCGTAGGCGAAGATCAGCGGATCGGCGACCTTGAAGCCGTCGATCCAGCCGGGGAACGGATGCTCCAGGGCGCTCTCGATGATCGCGGGCCGGACCACCGAGAGCCGGTGTCCGGCCTCGCCCCACAGGTCTTCCGCGGCACGTTCCGCGAGTGCCTTCGTCAGTGTGTAGACGTCGGTCCACCCCAGGCTCTGGGCGCGCCGCCGGCCGGCGTCGACGAGGTGGGAACGCACCCACTCGCGCCGGGCGTCCTCGCTCGCGCGGGCCGCCGCGATCGGGCCCTCCTTGCCGTGGTCGCCGCGGGCGCGGGACATGAACCGCTCGAGCCGCGCCGGTTCCCGTGAGGTGAGCTCGGTGCGCTCGTGGGCCTGTGTCGCAGAGCGCCACTCGGCGCGCCAGTCGACGTCGTGCTCGAGCCTGGCCTCGGGCACCACACCGCGGCGGAGTCCCCCGACGTAGCAGGTCGACACATGGACGACGTGCGGGTCCGATCCGGAGGCGATCAGGGCCTGGTAGAGGCTCACGGCACCGTTGACGTTCGTGTCGAACGCCTCGTGGATGGGCGGGTCGAACGAGACGGTCGATGCCGAGTGGATCACGACGTCAAGGTCGGAAGGCAGCTGGGGAATGCTGGTCATACTGCCGTCGAGCACGGTGATCCGCTCACGGACGATGCGTTCGGCCTCTTCGGCCCCCACGGCGTCCCGCCAGCGCCCGAACACGGGTTTGCGCAGCAGCCGCCGGAGCCGGTCCTGCCCGGTCTGTGTGCCCTTCCCGCGCACGAGGAGCGAGATGTGGGTGGCGGGGTGATCGGCGAGCAGCCGCTCGAGGACGGCTTGCCCGACGAAGCCGGTCGCGCCGGTGAGCAGGACGTGCGCGTTGCCGAGTTCGGTCTTCGCGCTGTGCGGCATCACGGAAGGAGCCTCGATTCCACGGTGGATGCGACACCGGGACCGATGCCGGGGAGCGCGGCGAGCATCGCGCGGATCCGGCCCGCCTCGGCCCTTCCGCGCTGGTCGCCGAAGACATGGCGTTCGAAGAAGGTGCGCTCGTGCCGGGAGCGATCGACCGAGCCGAGGGGCCAGGCGGAGTGCCGGAGGGCGCGACGGGTGATGCGCTGGGCGCGGACCGAGCGTCCGAGCCGCAGTTCCGCTTCCTCGGCGAGGAAGCGGATGTGGCGCTGCTTGATCTCCACGATGGGGTCGATGATCGACGCCATGGCGGGCGACACACCGGCCAGACGCCGGTGGGCCGCTTGTGTGATCCATTCGTCCACGAGGCTCGTCGTCACGTGTTCGGCGACGATCTGCGTGCCGGTGATGTTGGCGATGAGGGAGCGACGGATCGGGCCACGGCGCTCGCGCCGCTCCGCCAGTACCCACCGTGCCCGTCCGGCGCTCGAAGGGAGGCCGCGGCCGGCAGGGGAGGCATCCAGGACGGCGTCGAGGGCGTCGGCGATCCAGAATCGCTCGAACATCCACGTGGTGAGGAACGCGGTGACCCGGGCGTCCTTGTGCGTCGCCGTCACGAGGAGGTCGCGCACGCGGGGCAGCGTCGCACGTTCCATGTCGCGCAGTGCGCGAACGAGCCGGACGGATTCGGCGTCGAGCGGCTCTTCGGCGAGCGACCCGAGGTCGAGCCTTCCGCGGTGGCTGCCGTGTGCCGTGCGGGCGAACTCACGCATGTCGAAGCCCGCTGTCCCGGGCGGCGCGGTCGTCGCCTCGTCGTTTGAGTTCATGCGCGGGCTTTCTGGGGCCGGAGGAGGGGGCAACTCTGTAGCGGCCCCGGGACGTGCGAAAGGCTGTCGGGGGCTATGACGTCCGACCGGGAACCATGCGTATGTGTGACACGTGGTGTGGTTCCGCTTGCAGGCGGCTGGTGCGGCCGCAGGGATGATTCAGGGCAAATCATCAGATCGTAACGGATGACTGCTTGCCCGGTGTCGATGATCGGTGGGCGGTGACGCAGGGATCCTGCGGCCCTCTGAGTCCGCATGAGCATGTGCGGAAAGTTCGTGTCACACGGTTGATGCGTGCCCGGTCGTACGTAATGAGCCGGGAAAAGAAGGGTGCGTCAGGCGCGAGGAGTCAGCCATCGGCTGCTGCCGTGCCCGACGGCGCGGACCCGCTCGCCACCCATGGGAAAGCTACGAGCGGGGAGTTCGGATGCCGAGCAGATGGCATGGGAAACCGTGCTGAGCCCGACGGGAGTCGCACTTGTCACCGGTGCGACGTCGGGCATCGGAGCGGCGTTCGCGCGCGCTCTGGCAGACCGCGGATGGGACCTCGTCCTGGTGGCGCGCGACAGGGAGCGGCTCGGCCGGATGGCAGTCGAGCTGGAATCCCGGGGCCGTGCCGTCGAGGTGCTGCCCGCCGACCTGTCCGGTCGCGCCGACGTCGAACGTGTCGTCGCCCGGCTGGAGGACCCCGCCCGTCCGGTGGACATGCTCGTGAACAACGCCGGTTTTGGCGTGCACGCATCGATCACCTCGGCCGACACCGCGCCGCACGACCGGGCGATCGAGGTCATGGGACGCGCGGTGCTGGTGCTCGCCGGAGCCGCCGGGCGGGCCATGCGCGAACGCGGACACGGTGCGATCGTCAATGTGTCGAGCACGGCCGGATTCGTCACGATGGGGAGCTATTCGGCCGTCAAGGCCTTCGTGACCTCGCTCACCGAGGGCCTGGCGAACGAACTGCACGGAACGGGCGTCACCGTGACGGCGCTCTGTCCCGGCTGGGTCCGCACGGAATTCCACGCCCGGGCCGGAATCCGGGCATCGAGCATTCCGGACTTCCTCTGGCTCGACGCCGATCGACTCGTGGAGACGAGTCTGCGCGACGTGCGGCGCGGACGGGTGATCTCCCTGCCGAGCCTCCGGTACCGGCTGCTCATCTGGTTCACACGTCATCTTCCGCGCCACACCGTGCGGTGGATCTCGCGACGGATCTCGTCCAGCCGCAACGACAGTCCCACCCACTGAAAGAAGCAGTGCGGGCGAGCCCGCACCGGAAGGAAGCGGATGCCCGCGACGATGCGCGACCGTTTCACCTCACGCTCTCACGCCGCGGCGCGTTTCGTCGCGCAGCGGGGGCTGCTGAAGCCCGTCGTGTGGAGTGTGACCAGCGTGACGGTACTTGGGCGCGAGTGCCTGGAAAGGGTCGAGGACGCCTATGTGGTCGTCGCCAACCACACGTCCCACCTCGACACGCCACTCATCATGGGTGCGCTGCCCCGCCGATTGGCGCGTTACCTCGCGGTGGGCGCCGCCGCAGACTACTTCTTCGACGTGTGGCGGCGGCGCGGTCTCACGGCTCTCTTCTTCAACGCCTTCCCGGTCGACCGCACCGGAGCGAGCGCGCGCAGAGTGAGCGCCAGGGCTCTGCTGAACCGGGGAGTGCCGCTCCTGATCTTCCCCGAGGGCACCCGCTCGCGCGACGGATCGCTGGGGGCGTTCAAGCCCGGGGCGGCGGCGCTCGCCTCGTCGGCCGAGGTGCCGGTGCTCCCCGTCGCGGTCATCGGGGCGTACGCGGCGCACCCCCGCGGATCGAATTGGCCGAAACCGGGCCGCCTGCCGGTCGGGGTGGTCTTCGGCGAACCGCTCACGGCCCTTCCCGGGGAGTCGGTGGACGAGTTCACCGCACGCATCCGCTCGGCGATCGTCAGCCTGACCGAGGAGAACTCCGACCGGATCCTCGGCGCCCATGCCACCTCACGTCGTCCTATCTGAAGGAGACCGTCCGTGACCGAACCCACCTCCCGCACCGACGCAATGAGCATCGGCGATGTGAGGCACATGAAGTGGTGGGGCTGGGGCGTGGAAGGCGTCGGCTTCCATCACGAGGACAAACCCGGTTTCGCGCCGTTCGTGCACAAGGCCGTCGGTCTCGATCTCCGGGCGGGCGAGCGCACCGAACAGCCCGACTTCTCGCAGTTGAAGGTGCCGGCCTCGACGGCGCCGGAGGAGTTCGTCGCAGTCCTGAGCGGGATCGTCGGGCCCGGGAACGCCGTCGTCGACGACCTGTCCCGGGTCGTCCACACGTACGGCAAGAGCTTGCGTGACCTGGTCCGCCTCCGAGCCGGTGAGATCGCGCGTACTCCCGACGTGGTCGTCTACCCGGCCGACGAGACGCAGGTGCAGAGCGTCGTCGACGCGGCCCTCGAGACGGACGCCGTGATCATTCCCTTCGGGGGCGGCAGCAACATCGCGGGCAGCCTCGAGCCGCACCCGGACGAGTCGCGGGTGGTCGTCTCGCTCGACCTCGGCCGCCTGGGCCGCGTGCTGGAGATCGACACCGACTCCGGCCTGGCGCGCATCCAAGCCGGGGCGCTGGGCCCTGATCTCGAGGCCCAACTCAACCGGCGCGGCTGGACGATGGGGCACTTCCCCGACTCGTTCACCCACTCCTCGGTCGGCGGGTGGGTCGCCACGCGCTCGTCCGGCATGCAGTCGGACAAGTACGGCGACATCGCGGACATCGTCAAGGGACTGCGTGTCGTGCGGGCCGGCGGGGTCCTCGTGATCCGTGCCGTTCCGAGCGCGTCGACCGGGCCGAGCGTGCGGGAGATGGTGGTGGGCTCGGAGGGGCGGCTCGGCGTCATCACCGAGGTCACGGTGCAGGTGCACCGGCTCCCCGAGAGGCGTGGCATCTACGCCTACTTCTTCAAGAACTTCGACCACGGCCTCGCCGCGATGCAGGAGATCGCCGAGAGCGACGCCTCGCCCTCGGTCACCCGTATCTCGGACGCGCACGAGACGGGCTTCTCGCTCGCGACGACCAAGGAGTCGAAGGGCGTCGCCAAGAAGGCGCAGGCCGGCCTCATGGCGTATCTCAAGCGGCGTGGTTGGGACCTCGACGAAATCTGTCTCTCATTCATCGGCTTCGAAGGAGGCACGGCGCACGCGAAGCGTCAGAAGTCGATCGTCGACCGGATCGTGCGCAAGCACCACGGCATCGGCGTCGGCAAGGGACCCGGTGCGCTCTACGACCAGAAGAAGTTCGACACGCCGTACATCCGGGACTTCCTGCTCGACCACGGTGCCGCCGGCGATGTGAGCGAGACCGCCGGTCCGTGGTCGAAGCTCCGTGGCATCCATGCGGCGGTCTACGACGCGGCCGACAGCGCCTACGAAAAGCTCGGCCGCAAGGGCTGGACGATGTGCCACATGTCGCACTCGTACCACTCCGGCGCCTGCCTCTACTTCACCTTCGCCTTCGTGTTCGGCGACGACCCGCTCGGCGAGTACGACACGGTCAAGCGCGCGATCCAGCAGGCGTTCGTCGACGCCGGCGGCACGATCTCGCACCACCACGGGGTGGGCCTGGAGCACGCGCCCTGGCTGGAGGAGGACATCTCGGCGCAGGGCGTCGCGGTCATGTCGGGCCTCTTCGACGCTGTGGACCCGGGTGGCAACTTCAACCCGCGCAAGATCGTGGTCTGAGCCCCGCGGTCCCTGCTGCCCGATCCCGGGGGAGCTGCTTACCAAGTGTCATGGCGCTGAAGCTCTTCGCGATCGCCGAACTGTCGTCCCGCGTGTCAGCCCGCGGCGGGGCGCGGAGCACGCAGATGGGCGCGCTGGGCCAGCTCATCCTCATCGACCACGGTGAGCATCGGCTGGCCCGGCGCGCAGAGCATGGTCACGAGGAATTCGGTTCGCTCGTCTTCCAGGGCATTGCCGTCCTGGTAGTGGATCACGTCCCCGCCCGGCTCCCAGAACGTCTCACCGGCCTTGATCACGCGCTCCGGCTCGCCCTCCAGCTCAAAACGCACCGCACCCTCGGTGACGTAGCCGAAAGCCGGTCCCGAGTGCCGGTGCGGAGGAGCGCCGGGGTCGCCGGGCTCCCGCCAGACGATGATGGTCATGGATGTGGCGCCCTCCGGGACGAAAGGCGGCTTGACGTCTTGCAGCGTCTTCAACTGCGACTTCCACAGCTCCGAGCGGGGCTGCTCATCGGTCCTGTCCACTGATGTCTCCTCCGACACGGTGCTGCACCTCCGTGTATCACCATGCGCCGCCCGTGCCACTGCGCGGCGGCCGTACCCGTTTCCAGGTTCACACCCATCCTTCGAGTGCACGACCGGGGTGGCCGCCAGGCCGAATCGGTGAGGGGGTTGCTTCCGGCCCGAGTGGTCAGCACCCCTCGGGTGCGTGGTGGACCGAGAACTCCCCCGACCGGATCGGCTTGCCGCATGCCCGGCAGCAGACCTCTGCGACGAACACTTCGCCGCAGACGTCGTGGATGAAGTCGATCCGGGGCACGGCGTCCTCGCCATGGGTGTCGCCCCAGCGCTTGAGCACCAGGATCACCTGTCCGAGGTCCCGCCCTTTCTGGGTGAGCTCGTACCCCGCCAGTCGCCCCTTTTCGGGCGAGTGGGGCTGGAGAATGCCGGACTCGGTGAGTTTTCGGAGCCGGGAGGACAGGACGTCCCTGGGAGCTCCGACGTCTCGGAGGATGTCCGTGTAGCGCGAGGCGCCGAAAGCCACGGCCCGCACGATGTGCAGGGACCATCGATCGCTGATCGCGTCCAGGGCGACCGCGAGGGAGTCTCTTGTTGGTTTGGTTTCCAAACCACGACGTGTATGCTGCGTTTGGTTTGACATTCAAACCACCCTAGTCGAGAGCTCCGCGAGCGCGGTGGTCAGGAGCCGATCCCGAGTGCCCTGCCTGCGGACCAGGGCCACTCTGTGCAGGCCCACTGAATTCGTCCGGCCGTGTGACCCAGCGAACGCCGCAGGGTCACACGGCCGGACGGCCCGACGGTGTTGTGGTCGAGGTGATGGGAGGAATGCGCCGTGACGTCGTCGCCAGGAAGGACGTCCGCGGCGGGCCCGCCGCCCCGCCCGCGTCGAGGAACCGACGCTACGGGGAGCGGGGCTCAACGGCCCCCGAGTGTGCCCTGGAACAGGTCGCTTTCCAGTTCGCCGTCGGTCCGCGGGGGATCGGCGAGGATGTACTCCTCAACGGGGTTCTCATGACCGGCCACGCTCAGCACTCGGTGCAGGGCGGAGGCATCCCCCTGACTGGCGTGTGCCGCAAGCGCCTGCAACTTGTGGGTCCAGAATCCGGATATGTCCACGACCGTGGTGAGGCTGTCATCGGTGACGCCGATTTCCAGCGGAGGAGTCCAGGTGCCAGGCCCCAGGATCGCTTCCGTCCGGGTTCGTGCCGCCCTGAGACGTGAGACGGAGAGGGCGATGTAGTAGAGCTTCGGCATGCGCCGGTACGGAGCCGTGCCACCCTCGCGCTGAACCGGAAATCCGCCGCCCTCCCGGATACGGCTGTGCGCGGCGACCGTCAGCTGATGCGTACGGATGTGATCGGGATGGTTCGAGAGCCCGTTGGGCGGATAGGTCACGACCACGTCCGGCTGGTACTTCCGCATGAGCGCTTCGACTTGCCGGATCATCGGCTCGCCTTCGAGTCTGCTGAACGCGCGAGGATCGATGTCGTTCACCGATTCGGGCATTCCCGAGTCAGGATGGCCCAGTTGGACCACGTCGCTGATGCCCAGCGCACGTGCCGACTTCGCCAGCTCGTCGGACCGCCGCGCGGCGACCTGCTCCGGCCGATGGTCACGGTGGCCCGGCTTACAACCACCGACCCCGTCACCCTGCCCACCGTCGGTGCAGGTGACGAGAACCGTTCGATACCCCGCCGCCGCATATCGGGCAAGCGTGCCGCCCGTCTGGCTGGCCTCGTCGTCCGGGTGCGCGTGAATGACCATCAGCGTCGGTCGCCGGATCTCCGATGTGTTCAACTGCACGAGCCCTTTCATCTGAAGCGGCAGAAGCGGATTGCCGCCTGACCGCTTTGCTTACGGTAGTCACTGATCGTGCGGTGAAGTGCCTGAGTGGACGCGACAGCAACGCCTGATCCGCGATGCGACAAAACCCGGCCCCGGGCTGGTTTCAGGGCTGCGGGTGGGGCGTATTCCCGACGTCCACGAACTCGAACCGGCTATGCACCCTGAACCTCTCATCGCCGCTGCATCCGTTGACCATGCATGGTTTGAGTTTCAAACCATGCGCTGCTACCGTACCCGAGCAAGCTGCACATCACAACAGCACACTAGGAGTGGTGCACCATGACCAATGCACAGCGCGCCTCTGTCAAAGAGAGTTCAAGACCCCCTGACGGCAACTCTCAAGGTGGGGCGTATGAAGTCAATCGGCGGGCCGGTTGGGTGCTCGCTCTGGGAAGCCTCGGTGCCTTCGTTGTCTTTCTGGACACCACGATCGTCAACATAGCTTTCGAGACCATCAGTCATAGCTTCAACACCACAGCCGGACACCTCGCTTGGGTCCTCAACGCCTACAGCCTGGTGTTCGCGGCCATGCTCATCCCGGCAGGCCGACTCGCCGACCGGTACGGGCGCAAGAACGTATTCATCATCGGCATCGCTGGATTCGCGCTGATGAGCGCCCTGTGCGGCCTGGCTCCGGGCGCCGGAGTGCTGATCACCGCGCGTGCCCTGCAAGCGGTCTTCGCTGCACTCGTCGTGCCGTCCTCGCTGGCGCTGGTCCTTCACGAGTTCCCTGCCGCTCGCCGGCACGTCGCGATAGGCGTCTGGGGTGCCATGGCCGCCGCTGCGGCAGCTGTCGGCCCCACGCTCGGGGCGCTTCTGACCGAATACGCCTCATGGCGATGGATATTCCTGGTCAACATTCCGATCGCAGCAGTCATCGTGGGATTCGGCAAACCTCTCCTGCACGAGTCCCGCGACCCGCGTGCTTCCGGGATACCCGACCCCATCGGGGCACTCCTTGTGGCTGCGATCCCCGCACTTCTCAGCTTCTCCATCATCGAGGGACCGTCACGAGGATGGTCTGATCCATGGGTGGTGGCCGGGTTCATCGGAGCTGCCGTCGCACTTCCCGTCTTCCTGTGGCGCACCTCGAAGGCCACACGGCCGGTGATGGACCTCACTCTCTTCAAGGAGCGTCAGTTCAGGGAGATAAATGTCGCAACGTTGCTGTTCTCGACCGCATTCTTTGGTCTCCTTCTTGCCAACTTGATATTCCTGCAGACCGTGTGGCACTACTCGGTACTGCGTGCGGCGCTCGCAAGCTCCGCGGGACCGGTTGTCGTCACCGTCATCGCGCGTTCCACCACGAAGCTCGCCACGGTCGTCGGACACCGACGCGTGCTGGTCGCCGGCGCCGTCACTTGGGCCCTCGGCTGCCTCGGGTTCGCCTTGTTCGTCGACGGCTCGCCGCACTGGGTCGCTCATTGGCTCCCCTGGACGCTGCTCACCGGCCTGGGTATCGGTTTGACCCTGCCGGTCCAGTCCGGCGCCGCCGTCGCAAAACTTCCCCCGGCTCAGTTCGCCGTTGGCTCCGCGATCAACTCCAGTTTCAGGCAACTTGGCGCGGTCTTGGGAGTGAGCATCTTCGTCGCCCTCCTGGGAACCTCGAGGACGGGCCCGGGGGTCGACAACTTCCAGCACATCTGGTGGGTCTTCGCCACCCTTGGCCTTGCCGCGGGTGTCGTCCAAGCCCTGCCCCGTCTGAGAGCGGGATCCGACCCTCGATGAACTGAGGGCCGACCATCCCCACCGGGCCATCCCCGGCAGGGGCCCTCGCGGCTCGGACGTCGAGTGGCTCGCTACGGCACGGCCGTTGACGTATCGAGCCACTCGGCATGAGCGGTGAGTACCGCATGGGCCGCCGCTCCAGGACTGCGAGAGACGAGGGCGGCCTCACTTGCTTGGACGCCACCGGAACCAGTGGTCGACCCCGTCGACTCGGTAGCGGTCGCCATCGTCGAACCGCACCTCACCCACGAGCCGTCGAGCACCGTCCGGTGCCTGACGATGAGGCGCGAGCAGCACATCCAGTTCGTCATAACGGGCATCGACCCCGCCGAGGGCTGGATGACTCTCCGTCTCGACCATCCCGGCGGCTTCATGCCGCTCGTTCCACCTGACGAAGATCGCCCACTGCTCGCGCTCCATCGCCACTGCCGCTTCGCTCGCGGGCCATACGTAGTACTCGTCGGCCTCGTCTGCGTGGTCGTAGTCGCGACCCTCGTAATAGTGCGGAAGGCCATCGATGTCTGCGAGCCCCTTGCGGGGCCCGTCGTACCACTCCAAATCGACGTGCGTACGCTCGAAACCGTCCGCGATCAATTGCTGCTCGTCCCAGGTCTCGGCCACGTCGCCAGAGTAGTGACCAGTGGTCTCGCCATCCATGATCGCGATCTGCGGCTGGAGGGGAACCACGGTCCACTCATCACGCTCAAGCCCTCTTGCCCGAGATCTTTCCTTACGGCTCGGGCAAGAGGGCTGAGGTGCGCGGCACCGCTGATGGTGAGTTCAGGCGGTGGCCGGGGCAGTCACGTTGACCAGCCAGGCTGTCCCGAACTTGTCGACGCACTGGCCATGCAGTGCACCCCAGGCAGACCTGGCGAAGGGCACTGAGACGGTCCCGCCCTCGGTGAGCCTGGACCAGTACCTGGTGAGGTCCGCCTGGTCACCGCCAAGGGCCACGGAGAAGGAACCGTGGGGCTTGTGGTCCTCCGGGGCCGGGGTGTCCGATGCCATGAGGGTGACGCCGGCGTCACCCTTCAGCATCGAGTGAGCGACCAGGTTCCGCTGGCCGGCGTCCTGGGCACTGTGGAAATCCTCGAACGTGGTGATGTCCAGTGCACCGCCGAAGACCGACTGGTAGAACTCCATCGCTTCGCGCGCATTGCCGCCAAAATTGAGGTAGGGGGTGACTCGAGCAGTCATGGACCGTCCTCCATATGGTTTGGTTTTCAAACCATAACAGCGTGAGTGGGGTGCCTCCAAGTCAAGCCCGCGACTGTCCAACGGGCCTGAAGTCGAGATCAAGCCGACGGCCGACGGTTTGATGGGCAAACCATGGATTGTTATGCTGAGACATGCCCGAATTTCCCGTAGTCCCCGGAAGGCCTTGCGCAGCCGCGGCCACGCTCGAACTCGTCGGCGACCGCTGGTCGTTGCTGGTGGCTCGCGAGATCATGTTCGGCAATCGGCGGTTCAGCCAGATCGCCCGCAACACCGGTGCGCCGCGCGACCGGCTGGCAGCGCGGCTCAAATCCCTCGTGGCCAGCGGCATCCTCGAAAAGCACGAATACCAGGCGACCCGATTCGAATACCACCTCACCGAGGCCGGCAAGGAGCTCTTCCCCTTGCTCATCAGTCTCCTGGCCTGGGGCGATCGCTGGGCGGTCAGCGAGCCTCCCATGATCGTGGAACACCATGGTCACCGTGTTCAGCCGACCACCGTGTGCGGCGTCTGCGGGGAAGGCATCGACGGCCGAGGGCTTCACTGGACACCCAATGCACCCGGCTGGTCGATAGCAGGGCCCGACGCCTGAGCGTCCCCACCGGCGCGGCCCAGGGCAGCCGATGCCTCACCACTGGATGGCCTCCCGCACGGCAGGGCTCAAAGAACGGACGCCTGAGAAGTGAGGCGGTGTGTGGTGCCGCTGCTGCCGGCGGCCCACGCGTCCGGCATGGCCGCTGCCAGGGCGTGCTGGGCCCGCCAGCCGGTGCAGTGCCCCGGGGCGATGAGATGTGGGGCGAAGTCCGTGAGTGCGCTGACCGTGGGAGCGATGACGGGTTCGAAGGCGGGGCCTGTCAGATGGAAGCCGCCCAGCAGGGCGTGGAGGGACCGTACGCCGGTCAGCCGCTGTGCGTGGCGGACGATGTTGATGACTCCCGCGTGACCGCAGCCGGTCAGTACGACCAGGCCGCGGCCCTTGAGATGCACCACCAGAGCCTGATCGTCGACGACGTGCGGATCGTGCTCCCAGTGGTCACCGCGCCACGCCTGGTGTGCGGCCGGCATGCCGTGCTCGAAATCGGTGGTGCGGTCCACCTCCCCGGTGATGAGCACGCTTCGGTCGACGAGGAGGGAGGGCTGACTGCGTTCGACGACCTCGAATCCCTCCGCGTTGAGCGCCCTTTTGCTGAGGGTGGGCATGTCGAAGGTGCTCTGCGGGGTGTGGAGACGGCGTCGGGTCCAGGCATGAGGGTGGACGACCATCGGCATCCTGGCGGCGCCGAGCCTGCGGGCGAGGCCGCCGAGGCCTCCCGCGTGGTCGAAGTGGCCGTGGCTGAGGACCACGCCCTGCAGGTTCCTCAGTCCGATTCCGAGCCGGTCGGCGTTGGTGACCAGACCTGACGGCGACAGACCCGCGTCGAACAGCAGCATGGTCTCGCGGTCGTCGCGGCGGACCGTGACCAGGGCGGAGAAGCCGTGCTCGGCCAGCAGGCCCACTGCCGTGTGGCCCGTTTCGAATTGGCCGGCCGCGGTGGTCGCGGGGCCGAATCCGGTCCTGGTGGTGTGTTCGTCGCCGACCAGCAGGGCGTCGAAGGTGTTGTCCATCAAGACCGTGACGCGGACCTCGTCGACGGGCTGGAGGGTGATCGGGTCCACGGCGCTGCCTGGGACCGGTCGCGGGGCGGACAGTTCCGCGTCGCGCGCGGAGGCGTGGGTGGTGTCGCACATGGCGGTCCGATGTCCGTTCGTGCTGCAGGGAGGCCGGGATCAGGCCGTCGGGACGGCGGTGGGCGGGACGACGACCTCGACCGTTCCGGAGGAGACGTCGTACACGAGGCCGGAGACCAGGAAGTCGGGCCTGCTGACCTCCCGTTGGATGACGTCGACGTCCACACGTACGGAACCGTAGGGGTCGCTGACGGACTTGGCGGCCAGTTCGGCGGGGGAGACCTCGAAGTACTCGGCGAGGAGGTCGCCGAAGGGTGCCAGGTCGGTCATGCCGCAGTCGGTGTGATGGAGGATCACCAGGTTCCAGGGCCCGCCGGCCTTGCCAGTGGGGTTGGCCTGGCCGACTTTGCCGAGCATCGTCATGGTGCGCAGCGTCGCCGGCGTGATGCGGCCTCCGACGTTGCGGATCACGGCCGCCTCGCCGCGCTTGAGGCCCAGGACGTACGACGGGTCCACCCGCGGGTCGACGCATCCGACGACCATCATGTTGCCGGTGGGGTTGATGGTCAGACTCGGCCCGGTCGGAAACTCTTCGGCGACGAAGTCGGCATTGCGCCGCACCAGCTCGTCAACGTCGGTCATGACAACTCCAGGCGCTTGATCGCGGGGGGTGACGGACCCGGCCCTGTCGGCGGGCCTACGGGGCGACGACGGTCTCGACCTCGCCGGTGGACACGTCGTACAGGAGACCCGAGACACGCACCCCCTCCAGGCGGGCCTCCGCGCGAAGGGCGGCGACGTCGTGGGCGATGGCCGCATGCGGATCACTGACCGCCTGCTCGGCCAGCCCCGCCTCATCGGTCGCGAAGTAGGGGGTGAGCAGTTCGGGCTGGTCCTCCAGCAGGATGATGCCGCAGTTCGTGTGCTGCAGGACGATCAGTTCCCACCCCGGACCGAGATCGGCGCCGGCCGCCTGCGTCACCCTGCGCAGCATCACCAATTCTTCCAGCGTCCGCTTCGTGACGCGGCCGCCCACGTTGCGGATGACCGCGATCTCCCCCTGCTGCGCACCGAGAACCGCCTCGGGGTCGACACGGGGGTCCACACAGCCGATGACGATCGTCTTGAGGGCCGGCATCATGCGCAGCCCCTCGGTGAACCGCGTCTTGGTGACGTGCCCCTTCAGCTGGCGAGTCCATTTTTTGTACTCACTGACGTGTACCGTAACAGTGTGAGTCCGGAATCGATACCAACCCCGCGGGAATGCTCGATGAGCGACGCACTCGAGATCCTCGGTGACCGCTACTCGCTGCCCGTGCTGCGCGAGCTCCTCTACGGTTTCCACCGTTTCTCCGACCTCGTGAAACTCACCGGCGCCCCCCGCACCCTGCTGACCGGCCGCCTGCGACGCCTCGAAGAGGCCGGAGTCATCGTGCGGCAGCAGTACTCCGAGCGCCCCGCCCGCTTCGAGTACCACCTCACCCAGGCCGGGGTGGACCTCATCCCCGTGATACTCACGCTCAAGGAGTGGGGCGAGCGCCACACCGGCGACAGCGAGCCCAAGGCCGTGTTCCGGCACAGTTGCGGCGCCGAACTGCACCCGCTGACGACGTGCAGCCACTGCCGCGAGGAAATCCGCCCCGGAGAATTCGACGTCGCAGGCGGCACACATCCCCCGGTGCTACAGGGTTGGTAGGCCGGCCGCAGATCATGATCTTGCCGGTAAAGGCCGTGCAGACATGGGTGCGCCGCCGTTGATCATCGGTATGCGAGGACAGACGATCACGTGGCCGCTGGTCACAGCGCAGACCCTGGCCGGTTCACGCGGGTCGAACCCCGACGCCGGATCCGGCGGTTGGCACTCACGGCAACGAGCGGGTGAGCCACACCACTTCGCCGTTGTCCTCCATGGAAACGTGATCCCGCTCGAACCCGAGCTTCTCGAGGACACGCAACGAGGCTGTGTTCCACGTACCGACGGTCGACCAGAGTCGTTTCCGCCCGGTCGCTGTTGCGGCGTCGAGTACCGCGCGGGCCGCCTCGGTGGCGTAACCGTGCCCATGCGCGCGCTGGAACAACTCATAGGCGATTTCAGGTTCGTCCAAGGTGGAGCGGCCGATGATCAGCCCGCAATAGCCGATGAAGTCGCCTCCATCGCGACGCTGGATGGGCAGCAGGGCGATCCCCGTGCTCTCCGTCGCGGTGAGCAGCTCCGCGATGGCCGTCCGGATGCGCTCGACCGTGGGCGTGCCGTTGCCGCGTTCGGAGAGGAGGGCGCTGAACTCAGCGGCGTCCGACCCGGCCCACGGCCGCAGTATCGGCCGCTCGGTCTCAAGGTGGAACGACATCGTCTCGTACGTAGACATGCCCCTACTCTGCCCCACGGCTCATCACGCACTGCGGCTGGAGTACCGGACGCACCGCCGGCGCCCGCACAGCCGCACCCGGAGGCGCAGGGGACCCCCACCGCTGCCCTCCCCCCTCTGTGATGCCGTGGACCCACGAGAAGGGGGACGGGAAGCGGCGTGCGAACAGCCGCGCGAATCGGGCAGTCTGGTGCACCGGGTGGAGCGGGCGGGACCTTGCTCGGGCAGGCCGTCTGCCGTTGGGCGCTGGCCCTCGGTGATGCCGACCCCGGCGCCACGGACCGACCCGCACCTACCCCTTCCGACCGCCTACGGCCACCAACTCTTGGCAGCCGTCATCTAGAAGAACCAGTAGCCGTTGCCGCTGTTCAGCCTCCACAACAGCAGGTCCCGGGTGATCTGCCCGTACACCCCCTCGACGACCGGTGCGGATCCGTCTGGGGAAATGAGCGGCGGAGTCCGCGAGTCCGCCTGCTATGGTGCGCCGATGTCAGCGATCAAGAAGTTCCAAGTCACCTTTGACTGCGCGGAACCTGAGCGCCTCGCTCGTTTCTGGTGCGAGGTGCTGGGGTATGTCGTACCGCCGCCACCGGAGGGGTTCGCCACCTGGGAGGATTTCAACGGCACCCTGCCTCCTGCGGAGCAGGGTTCATGGTTCGCCTGCAGTGATCCCTCAGGCGTGGGCCCGCGCCTGTACTTCCAGCGCGTCCCCGAAGGCAAGATCGTCAAGAATCGGGTGCATCTCGACGTCCGGGTCGGCACCGGGCTCGTGGGGGACGAGCGCCTCGCCACGCTCGAAGCTGAGTGCGCACGACTGGTCGCGCTCGGCGCCACCCATGTGCAGACGCTCTATGCCGATGAGGAAAACGAGTCGTGCATCCCCATGCTGGACATCGAGGGCAACGAATTCTGTATTGACTGAGCATTCTCACGCGCGCCGCCGGAACCTCACGGGGTGCGCCCACGTCTGATCGCCGCACCGGCTGAGTACGATCGCCCACGCCGGTCTGAGTACGCGAACCGTTACCCGCCGCGTGCGGTGCCGAAAGGGTGGACGCATGCGCCGACTACTGCTGCTCGCCCCACTGTTGCTGTTCACCGTCGGTTGCGGGGTGGTGCAGTCCTCCGAGGACGAGGCGACGGACGCCGCACGGGAGGTGGCCAGGAATGCGGGTGAGCGGCTCTACGGCCAGCGTCCGCGCACGGCCGAGGAGGTCGGGCGAGCCGCTTCCGGCATCGACGGCGTGGAGGTGATGCGGGTGACGGGTACCTCGACACACGATGGGGACGGTGTCGACGTGGTCGTCCGCACGTCCGGATCGGCGTACAACGGATGGTTCGACCCCGAGGAAGTCGTCGTGCGGCGCTGCTTTGCGGTGCGGGTGTCGCCCAGGTCGGAGTGGCGTGAGGATCCCCGTGACGTGGAGTGCCCGGATGGCCCTCCGCTGACCTTCGCCCCACCACCCGAACCGCCACGGTTGCCCTACGAGGAGCTCCGCGCGAAACTTCCCCGGGTACCTGAGGGCGGCCGGGTGGACGAAGCCGAGGTGCGCCGTACGCTCGCCGCCCTGGACCTGGATCCGGCGATCCGTACTGAAGTGAAGGCGGACGGCGGCCTGGTCGGCGTTCTCCTGTCGGTGAAGGGCAACGGCTTTGACGCGCAGGACTGCCTTCTTGCCCGCGTGGGCCCCGGCGCCACCGAGGTGTGGGTGCCGCCCCGGATCCAGCGGATGCCCGGAGAGGGCGGCTGCACCGTCGGCAACGCCCTGGACCCGGCACCGCCACCGCACTGAACGGGTTGCTGCCAAAGGCGGATAGCTGGGTGGTGGCAGCCGGAGGACGCACCTTCGGCTGCCTCCGGTTCAGCGCCGTACCGCCTGCCACAGGGCGCGGTAGAAATCGAGGTAGGTCCGTTCCACGTGCACGGCGTACCGGACGGTTTCCGCGTGGCGGGTGGGAAGCCGGTTGATCGGGACGCTCATCGCCGCGTGGTGCTCGATGTGCAGGTTGTTGCCGTTGGTGAACCAGGTGCTGAACCAGCTCCCGCGGATGGAACGGGTGTTACGAAGGACATCCGCGGTGTCGGTGTCGCAGAGGATGTGTTCCGGCAGTTCCACGAGGAAGTGCATCGGCACTGCGAGCACCAGGGGCAGCAGCCACAAGAGCAGCACCTCCTCGTGGTAGCCGGCGGCGGTGAGGACGCCCACCAGGGCGATGACGCCGCCGAGGACGAGGTGCTCGGTGATCACCCGGCGGCGCATCTTCCGGCTGATGTCGCCGAGTTCGTACTGCCAGCGACCGGTTGCCGCGCGGGCGACGTCGCGGACGACCACCGCGAGCCGCCGGTAGTCGAACAGTCCGCGCAGGAGCATCGCCTTCGTCAGGGGTTCACGGGTGTCGAAGCCGAAGAACTCGGTGTCCTGCGGCGTACCGAGGTAGCGGTGGTGCTGCAGGTGCCGGACCCGGTAGTGGCTGTAGACCACGAGCATCGGGATGCCGAGCGGCACTCCGACGAGGCGGTGCGGCCATGCACTCCGGAAGGCCGAGTGGTGCAGGGCCTGGTGCTGCAGCTCGACGGCGTGGGTGTACATGGCGGCCAGGAGCACCACGCCGATGACCACGGCCGGCGGCTCGGACCGCAGTGCGAGGATGGCGCCGAGCGTGGTCAGCGCGGCCAGCAGGGCCAGTTTGGCAAGGAAGATCCGTTCGTCCCGCGCGGCCGTTCGCGTCCGGGCGAACAGCAACGTGGGGGACGGTGCCACGTGGGTCATCGAACATCCTCCGTGAGAGGTTCACTCAGCGTCCGCTGAGCAGCACGACGTGGGTTCCGGCAAGGGCGGTGGTCCGGGCATGGCCGAGGAGTCCCGCCAGGGCGACCGATCCGGCGGCGGTGGGGCGGGCACCCCGGGCGGCGAGCACCGCCGCGGCGGCGCGCAGCTGGTCGTCGTCGACTCCGTGGACGGCACCGCCGGAGTCGGCGACCGCCGCCATCGCCTCGGGCCCCTGCAGCGCGTGCCAATTGACCAGGGGCTGGTTGTGGTCGGTGGTGACGACGCCCTCGGGCGGCAGGGTCCGGTACTCCCCGGGCCAGCTGGTGACGACGGGGTTGTTGGCGGCGGAGCCGACCCCGTGGATGGGCACCGACCAGCCGAGAGCCCGAAGCTGCCGATGCACGGCGATGATCGTGGTGCCGTTGCCGACGGGGATCCACAGCGCCGCCGGGGGCTCGCCGAGTTCCCGGTGCAGCGCGTGGGCGACGACGCCGTGTCCGGCGAGGACCGCGTCGACGTAGGGGCCGTCGACGTTGCCGTCGACCGATCCGTCGAGGAGTGCGAGCCGGCGTGATGCGTCGACGGCGTCCTCGTAGGTGCCCGGGACCGGGTGCACGTCCGCGCCGGCGGCGCGCATGAAGGCGCCGCCGTCGCTCCAGCCTTCCGGCAGCACCACGGTGCAGGCCATTCCGGCTGCGGCGCTGGCCATGGCCATGGCCCGGCCGTAGTTGCCGCAGGTGGCGATCACGATCCGGTGGTAGCCGTCGGCAGCGGCGCGCTCCACGACGGCCCGGGCCGCGGGTTCCTTGTGGCTGCCGGAGGCGTACCGGGTCTCGTCCTTGATCAGGACCCGGGTGCCGGGCACCAGTTCCCCGGCGTCGATGAGCGGAGTGCCGTAGGCGTCGACGGGTGCGTCAGAGGACAGTTCGTACAGGGACAAGGGGATTCCTTACCGGGTGAGCAGGGCGTCGGCTTCGCGCTGCAGGTCGTCGCGGGAGCCGATCTCGGCGGGCGGGACGGCGTTGGGCAGGTGGTCCTCGAGCAGCCGCAGCCGGCGGTTGAACCACCCGCGCACCGCCCACGCCAGCTGGAGGAGGCCGCTGATGACGACGAGCAGTGCCAGACCGCGGCCGGGTCCGGTACCGAGCAGGTGCCCGACGGTGCCGGCGAGCGCGCCGCCGGGTTCGAGCAGGGGCTGTACGTAGCGTTCGGCGAGTGGTCCGACCACGAGGTAGCCGAGCGGCATCGTCAGCAGCATCACCGTGATGAAGATCGACAGGACCCGGCCCTGGAGCTCGAAGCCGACCTTGCTCTGCACCAGGGCGATCCAGTGGCCCTCGGCGAGGGATTCACCGAAAGCCACCAGGAACATGCCGGTCATCACGAGGGCGGGTGCCGTTCCGGCGCCGACGACCGCCATCGCCAGACTGCCGACGCCCATGAAGATGATCAGCCCGTTCGCGCGCCGTGCGGTGCCGCCCCACAGGCCCATCAGCAGGCTGCCGGCCAGCCCGCCGAGGCCGCCCGCCGCCAGCGCGAGGCCCAGGACCGCGGGGCTCTGTTCGATCAGCAGCATCGGCGTGATGACGGCGAAGCCGAGGGTGTAGAAGGCGTGGTCGATGACGAAGAAGCGCAGCGCCGCGCGCAGCCCCGGTCGCCGGGCGATGTAGCGCCAGCCCGCGGTGACCTCGGTGCGGAAGGGCTCTTCGCGGCGGCGGAACATCAGGTCCGGGAAGCGGACCGGCAGCAGGGTGAGCACGCCGACGGCGAAGGTGAGCATGTCGATGACGAGTACGCCGGGCACGCCGATCAGGCCCACGAGGCCGGCACCGAGCATGGGGGCGAAGACCAGTCCGACGTTGATGCCGAGCTGGGTGACGCCGCTGACGTGCCCGAGGTACCGCTTCGGCACGAGTTGGGCGACGGCGGCGAGGTAGGCGGGCCGTTGGAACGCTCCCGCGAGCGAGGTCACCGACACGGCGAGGTAGACGTGCCACAGGTGCATCCCGCCGGTGAACATGAGGGCGCCGAGGGTGCCGATGGCCGCCGCGGCGGCACCGTCGCAGGCGAGCATGATCGTGCGGCGGTCCCAGCGGTCGGCGACGACTCCGGCCAGTGGTCCGGCGAGGATGCCGGGCAGCAGTCCGATCGCGTTGACGGTGGCGAAGTCGGTGAGGGATCCGGTCTGCTGGAACACCCAGATGCCGAGGACCAGCGCGCTGAGCCCACTGCCGATCATGGACACGAACTGGCCGAACGCCACCAGCGCGAACCGTTTCAGGCTCGGTTCGAGCAAGCGGCTCCGCCGCATGCCGAGACCCGCGGGGGAGGGGCGATCCGGTTCAGGAGCATGATCCCCCTGAGGCGTGCGGTCTCCCTCAGACGTACGGTCCCCGCGAGACGGGCGGTCCGGCCGGGGCTCGCGGTCGGGGCCCGGTACGTGGTCCGCCGCCTGCGGTTCCTGCGGTGCCGGCGTGGAGCGTCCGGCGAACGAGACCAGTTCCCGCGCCAGTGGCTCCGCATGGCTCTTGACGAAGAAGTGACCGGCTTTCGGAAGGACGGCCAGGTCGACGTCGGCGGAGAAGTGCCGCCACTCCTGGTGGCGTTCCTGGTAGTGCTCGGTGACCCGGTCGCGGGCGCCGACGACAGCCAGCACCGGCGCGCTCAGGGGCTCCGTGCGGGTCCCGTACGCCGCGGTGAAGTACTCCTCGGCATCGCGGGCGTCGTGGCGCACGTTGCGCAGCACCAACGCCTCCTGCTCCGGGTCGTCCAAGTCCGTGAAGCCGCCACGCCCGCGCAGGTAGGCGAGGTACTCGCGGTCGGAGGTGAACCGGTCGGTGGGTACCAGGCGGTAGAACCAGTCGAAGAACCGGCCGGGCAGCCGGGCCGTGGGGAAGCCGGCGCCGAGCCCCACGCCGACCAGGGGCAGGCCTGCCTCCTCCGCCCGCCGGGCCAGCTCGACGGTCACCGCGACGCCGAGGCAGTGGCCGTACAGCAGAACCGGTCCCTCGATCGCCTTCATCTCGGTCAGGACCAGTTCCGCCACCTCGGCCGCGGGCAGCAGCGCGTCGTCGGGCCGGGTCAGGTCGTGGCCCGGCAACTCGACGGCGTGCAGGGCCCAGCCGTCCGGGAGGGCGGCGGCGAGCGGCTGGTACGCGATGGCGCTGCCCCCGGAGTACGGGACGGCCACGACGGTGATCCCGCCGGTGGACGGGTCGGCGTCGGCGGGCGTCAGCCGGTGCAGCAGCCTGTGTTCCCCGGCCACCGCGGGATCACGCGCTTCCAGCAGGGCGGCGAGCCGGCGTACGGTCGGGTGCTGGTACAGCTCGACCAGGGTCGGTGCGGGCTCGATGCGCCTGATGAGCCGGAGGGCACCGAACGAGTCACCGCCGAGGGCGAAGAAGCTGTCGTCGATGCCGACCCCGTCGATGCCGAGCACCTCGCTCCACGCGGCCGCGATCCGCCCCTCCAGCGGCGTGCGGGGGCGCCGTGCCGGACGCCTTGCCGCCGTCGTCGCCGGGCGGCGGCAGCTTGCGGCGGTCGAGCTTGCCGTTCGGCGTCAGCGGCAGTGCCCGCAGGCCCATCAGCCGGGCCGGAACCATGTGCACGGGCAGCGTGGCGGTGAGCGCGTCGCGGATCAGCGTCTCGTCCGGCGGCTGGGCGGAGTGGGTGACGACGTACCCGACGAGCTGGGCGATGCCGGAGGGCAGCGGATGGACCGCGACCGCGCACGCGACGACGTCCGGGAGCGCGCCGAGCGCGGCTTCGACCTCACCGAGCTCCACCCGGTAGCCGTTCACCTTGACCTGGTCGTCGAGACGCCCGAGGAAGTCGACGTCGCCGCCGAGGTGGTAGCGGGCGGAGTCGCCGGTGCGGTACATGCGGGCGCCGGGTTCGGGAGCGTACGGATCGGGCACGAAGCGGTCGGCCGTCAGCTCGGGGCGGTCGTGGTATCCGGCCGCCACGCCCAGACCGCCGAGGTAGAGCTCGCCGACCACGCCCGGGGGCACCGGCCGGCCGTGCGTGTCGAGGACGTAGACCCGGTTGTTCGGGAACGGCCGGCCGATCGGCAGCGGGGCCTCGTCGGCGAGGTGGTGCACCGGGCCGTCGAAGTACACGTTGTCGACCGTCGCTTCGGTGACCCCGTACGCGTTCACGACCCGGTTTCCGGGTCCGCCCAGCCGCCGGGCCAGTTCGTACTCCCGGACGTGCCACTTCTCGCCGCCACCGATGAGCAGGCGCACGAAGTCCAGGCTCCGCCCGGACCGCTGGACGTGCGCGAGCAGGTTGCGCAGCACCGCCGGGACCAGTTCCGTGCACTGGACGTCCTCGGCGCGCATCAGGTCGTACAGCTCGGCCGGGTCCAGGAGGGTCTCCCGGGGGACGACGACCAGCCGGCCGCCGGTGCACAGGGCCCGCAGGGTCTCCCCGACGAACATGTCGAAGGAGAAGCTGGCCGCCTGCTGGTACGTCCAACCGGCTTCGAGGCGGTAGGCGTGCTGCCACATGGCGACGGCGTGCACGAGGTTGCCGTGGTTGACGACGACGCCCTTGGACTTGCCCGTCGAACCGGAGGTGTAGATCACGTACGCCGCGTCGGAGCCGCTGTTCACCAGCGTGAGGTCGCCGCGGTCGGACGGGAGCGGTCCCCGGAGGTACTCGGTGTCGACAAGCACCTTCGACCGGCTGTCCCGCAGCATGTGGTCGAGGCGGTCCTGCGGATAGGCCGGGTCGAGCGGTACGTACGCCGCGCCGGACTTGAGCACGGCCCACATGGCGACGAACAGGTCGACGCCACGGTCCAGGCTGATGGCGACCCGGTCGCCGGGGCCCACGCCCTCGGCCCGCAGCCTGCGGGCCACCTGGTTCGCGCGGCCGTTGAGCTCGCCGTAGCTGATGGTCGCCGAGCGGAAGGTCACGGCGGGTGCGTCCGGAGAGACCGCGGCATGGCGCTCGAAGAGCTGGTGCAACGCGGTCGCGTCCGGAAGGGCGATGGCGCTGTCGTTCCAGTCGTGCAGGATCCGCTGCTGCTCGTCCGCGCGGAGCAGGGGCAGACGGGCGACCGGTGCTCCAGGGTCGGCGGCAGCCGCTTCGAGCAGGGTCAGCAGGTGCCCGAGCAGCGCCTCGATGCGGGCGGCGTCGAACAGTTCGGTGGCGTAGTCGACGCTGAGCTGCGGCCCGCCGGCGGGGAAGTCCAGGCTGACGGAGAGGTCCACCAAGGTCGCGGCCGGAGCGACCTCGCCGACGTAGCGCACGGCCTGCTGCCGCGGCGCGGGCGTGTTGTGGACCGTGAGTACGACCGGGCTGAGGCGGTTGCGGTTTCCGCTGCCGGGCTGCCCCAGCGTGCCGACCAGGTCGGGCAGGGCGAGGGCCTGGTGATCGAGATCGCGCAGCGTGGCGTCGCGGACCCGGCCGAGGAGCTCGGCGAAGGAGGGGTCACCCGCCACGTCACCCCGCAGCGGCAGGATGTTGAGCAGGGGCCCGACCACGGCCTCCAGGTCGGGGCTGCTGCGGCCGGCCACCGGCGACAGGACCGTGATGTCGGTACGCCCGGTGTAGCGGGCCAGCAGGGCCTGCAGGCCGGTGAGCACCACCATGAACAGGCTGGCGCCATGGGCCTTGCCGCAGTCGGTGAGCCGCTCGAGGAGCTCCGGGTCGAGCCGTCGGCCGATGCGGGCCGAGGCGAAGGAGCGGGCCGCGGGCCTCGGCCGGTCCGCCGGCAACTCCAGTTCCAGGTCGGCGCCGTCGAAGCGTTCCCTCCAGTACGCCGCGAGGCCGGCGTCCTCCCTGGCGGTGGCGGAACGGGCGGCCAGGTCGGGCACGGCGACGGGCGCGGGCAGCCCCGCGGCCGAACTGAGTCCGTCGACGGCCCGGGGGTGGCTCAGCGCCGCATCGTAGAGCGCGGCCAGCTCGTCGCACAGGACCGCCCCGGACCAGCCGTCGTACACCAGGTGGTGGATGAGCAGCACGAGTTCGTCGTCGTTGTCGCCGCGGACGACGAAGGCCCGCGCCAATGGCCCGCCGACGAGGTCGGTCTTGTCGACCGTGACGGCGCCGTCCGCCCCGGAACGCTCGGTGAGCGGAATGCGCCCGTGCTCGCCGATGACCATCCGCGGCTCGGTCCCGTCGTCGGGAAAGCGCGCGCGGAGCAGCGGATGCCGCCGGACGAGTGCGTCGAGGCTCCTGGTCATCGCCGCCATGTCGATGCGGCCGTTCCACCGGAACCGCACGCCGAGGGTGTGCGCGGGCAGGTCGGCGCAGATGCGTTCGGCCACCCAGAAGTCGCGTTGCAGCGGGGTCAGTGCCAGGTCCACCCCCTCGGGCAGGCCGTCGGCCTGGCTCTCCTCGACCTCGGCAGGTCCGGTGATCAGCTCGGCGACCGCCGCCAGCGTCGGCGCTGCGAACAGCCGGCTCAGCGTCAACTCCACTCCGTACCGCTGCCGCAGGGCGCCGATGAGCCGGACCGCCGCGAGGGAGTTGCCTCCGAGTGCCAGGAAGTCGTCGTCCGGCCGTATCTCACCGACGCCGAGCAGGGCGCCCCACAGTTCGGCGATCTCGGCCTGCGCCGGCGTCAGGCCCTGGGAGGACGCGGGTGCCTCGTCGGTCACCTCCGACAGAGCCTGCCGGTCGATCTTGCCCTGCGGGGTGAGCGGGAACGACGTATGCCCGGTCAGCACGGCGGGGACCATGTACGGCGGCAGGCGGCGGCCGAGCCCGGTGCGCACCGCTGCGAGGTCGGTCCCCGGGAGTGCGACGACATGGCCGACCAGGCGTTGCTGCCCGGCGCGTTCCTCCACCAGGACGACGGCGTCGGCCACGGTGCCGTCCGCGCGCAGCGCGGCCTCGACCTCGCCCGGTTCGACACGGAAGCCGCGGATCTTCACCTGGTCGTCGAGCCGGCCGAGGAACACCAGGCTGCCGTCGGACGCACGCCTGACCCGGTCACCGGTCCAGTACTCCCGGCCGCCGTCGGGTCCGGGGCGGAACCGGTCCGAGGTGAGGTCGGGCCGGTGCAGGTAGCCCGTGGCCACGCCGGCGCCGCCGATCACCAGTTCCCCGGTGTCCGCCGGCCCGCCCTCGGCGTCGACGACACGGCAGGTGACGCCCGGCAGCGGGTGACCGATCGGCACCTGGTCGCCGTTCCACCGGGTCAGTTCGGCGACGGTGGCCACCACGGTGGCCTCGGTCGGCCCGTAGGTGTTGAGCAACTGCACGGAGGTGCCGACCGCTTCCTGCCAGCCGCGGACCTGGTCGGCGCGGGCCGCCTCGCCACCGATGATCACCAGCCGGACCGTCGCCGCGAGGGTGGCCTCACCGCGGACCAGGGCCGTCACGAGCTCGTGCCAGTAGGCGGTCGGCAGGTCGAGGACCGTGACCGCGAGGTCCGCGCAGCGGTTCAGGAACAGATCCGGTCGGCTGATCATGTCCTCGTCGCGCAGCACGATCGCGGCGCCGCTGACGAGCGCGGGGAAGATCTCCTCGATGCTGGCGTCGAAGCTCAGGGACGCGAACTGCAGCACGCGATCGCGGTCGTCGAGGCCGTACCGGTCCACCGCGGCGCGGCAGAAAGCGTCGAGGGCGGTCCGCGGTACCGCGACGCCCTTGGGCCGGCCCGTCGAGCCCGACGTGAAGATGACGTACGCCGTGCCCGGCTGTCCGGGCCCAGGCCCGGTCCCGGCGGGCCCGTACCCGGAGATCCCGTCCTCGTCGACGACGACGCGGGGACGGGTGTCCTCGAGCATCATCCGCGTGCGCTCCGCCGGATACGCGGGATCCAAGGGCACGTATGCGGCCCCTGCCCGCAGGACCGCCAGCATCGCGACGATCGCCCGGCGGCCACGTGGCAGGCGGAT
Organism: Streptomyces sp. NPDC059718; assembly: GCF_042733315.1. Classification (NCBI taxonomy): domain Bacteria; kingdom Bacillati; phylum Actinomycetota; class Actinomycetes; order Kitasatosporales; family Streptomycetaceae; genus Streptomyces; species Streptomyces sp. NPDC059718. The sequence goes on along the minus strand of NZ_JBHWGA010000030.1, from coordinate 21,675 downwards.
CCCGACCAGATCCCCGGCCCGCACCCCGGCGCCGTCGAGTTCCGCCGCAAGGGCCGTGACCTGCTCGGCCAACTCCGCGTACGTCGTCACGTCCGCCTGCTCGGCGATCGCCACCGCCTCAGGAGCACGACGTGCCCGCGCGGCGACGGCCGCCCAGATGTCGACCGGACCATCGTGCTCCGGTGCGGCCGCACGACCGACGACTGCCTCGCTCACGGAACTCCTTCACTGATTCAGGTGATCGGATTCCGCGCAACCATAGAGGTGATCTTGACCAACACGGTGTGACACCGAAAGAAACATGTAATGTCGGGGCGCGTCGCAGTGGTTGGGGAAGTGTTCACGGACCCGGCCATGGACATCCCGAGCGTCACGCACTTCCGAAGGAAACAGGGCAGCCGCGACGGCCGCCTCCCCCCGGCGTTCATCCCCCATCTCCCGTGCACGCGAGCGCTGTTCATGCCCCGGCCTCACGCATGCAGAGGATGAGTGCATCAAGCGCGCGATCAACTGACGTGGAAGTACCGGGGCTTGCGGTGCGCCCCTGCCCACGGCTTCCCGAGCGCGACGATTCCCGCATGGTGTGCACCTCGAGGCGAGGTGACACGCATGGCGAACGCGGTGACGAACAGCCCCAGGGAGAGAGCAGTGACACCGGAGATCGACGAGCACTTCGCCGCCATCAAGGCGGAACACGGCGCCGACTCACTGGCCCGGGTGGAGCAGATGCTGGAGCCACGAGGCCTCACCGAACAGCGCCACCCGCTCCAGCAGGCAGCGAAGTGGGTGCTGCCGGGCATCCCGCAGATCCCGTGGCACGACCCGTACGCCCACCCCGAACTGCTCCCGCTGGTCCGCGCGCTGGAGAGCAACCACGCGCAGATCAAGGCCGAGCAGGAGGAAGCCTGGGCACGTCAGCGGGAGAGCTTCTCCGACTACGAGCACTACCTGGTCCGCCAGCGAAACTGGCAGGCCCTGTACCTCTACCGTGAGGGCGCTCTCGTGGAGGAGTCCGCACCGATAGCGCCGACCGCGTTCCGGGTGCTCGAGGAGAACGCCGTGAAGCCGGGCATCATCTGCCCACTTCTGGAGTCGCACTTCTCGACGCTGCTCGCCGGCGCCTCCATCGCACCCCACTGCGACCTGTGGAACTTCAGCATCAACCTGCACCTGGCCGTCGACATCCCGGAAGGCGCGGGCATACGTGTCGCGGACGAGACACGGCAGTGGCAGGAGGGCAAGAGCCTCCTGTTCGACTACTCCTTCGAGCACGAGGCGTGGAACCACGGAACGCGGACCCGGACGTGCCTCCTCGTGGACCTCTGGCACCCGGACACCACGCTGCCCGAACGGACCGCGCTGGTCACGCTCATGACGGAGATCCGCAAGATGATGGGCTGATCGTGTGCGGGATGGAGGTGGTGAACACCCGCCGCTACCGGTGGGTGGGGGCCAGTGATGCCACGTAGGGGGCCAGTTTGGCGGGGCTCACCACCCACATGATGCGTTCGATGCCTCGCTCCGACACATCGGCGGTCACGAGCGCCACCGCGTCACCACGGTTCGAGACAAGGGCAGCCGGCCTGCCGTTGGCCTCCACCCAGCGGATCTCCGTCCCAGGCCAGAAGCGCGGGGAGTAGGCGACAAGGGTCCTGGAGACGTCTGCTCGGCCGACGACCGGGATCCTGGATGCGCCGCGCATGCCCGCACCGTCGGCGTAGCTGACGACGTCCGCGGCGAGAAGTTCCTCGAGCGCCGCCAGATCACCGGTTCGCGCCGCCGATACGAACGCCTTCAGCAGACGCCGGTGTGCGGCGGAACTGGCCGGCTCCCTGCGTTCCGCCGCCAGATGCTTCCGGGCACGGCTCACCAACTGGCGCGTATTGGCTTCGCTGGTCTCCAGGATGTCCGCGACCTGCATGTACGGATAGTCGAAGGCTTCCCTCAGAACGTAGGCGGCCCGCTCCACGGGGTTCAGCTTCTCCAGCAGGAAGAGAACCGCCATGTCGAGTGCCTCGGCCCGTTCCGCTCCCAAGTGCGGATCCGCGCTGGTGTCGACCGGCTCCGGAAGCCAGGGCCCGACGTACGACTCGCGCCGCATCCTGGCCGACTTGGCGCAGTTGATCGCGAGACGGCTGGTGATCGTGGCAAGGAACGCCGCCGGATCCTGGACGTCGGCACGGTCGACGGTCTGCCACCGCAGCCACGCATCTTGGACGATGTCCTCGGCCTCCGCGGCGCTGCCCAGCACGCGGTAGGCGATACCGAAGAGTCGGGGACGCGCCGCCATGAAATCCCTCGCGGTCTGCTCGAGGGAATCCGCGTCATGACCCGCATGCATGAGTCGCCTCCAAGTTCGCATCACCACGGCTGATGGCAGGCCCAGTGGGACACGCGCTGAGCGGTGTGGTCCTGCGTGCCGCAGGATCCAGGTCGGACCACCCTCTGAACTCAATGCCGGATGAACGTATCACACTGTCCGATCATCGCGATGGGCGACCGTTTGCGCGGGTAGGCGTAGGCATCGCACCAGGTAGGCGGGCGTATGGGCGCGCTACCGGCGTCGTTTCGGGGGAGGGCTGCCCACTCTTGATGCGGTTCCTCCATGACACTGTTGTGATGCTCACAGTCTGCCGTGTCACGTCGTGCCCGGGCGAGCCGGTCACGCTCATCCCTCCATGTACGCTGCATCCATGTCCGAGGGTGTAGCCGTCACCGGCACCGCGCTGGTCACCGGGGCCTCGCGTGGCCTCGGCGCCGTGATCGCCCGACGTCTCGGGGCCGACGGACACCCGGTCGCCGTTGTCTACCGGTCGGCGGCCGAAGCTGCTCGCCGGGTGGTGACGGACGTACGCGCCGCGGGCGGCACCGCCGAGGCCTTCGCCGCAGACGTGACCGACGAGGCCGCCGTCACCCACCTCGTGGCGGACGTGACGACCCGCCTCGGCCCGGTCGCCACTCTCGTCGTCAACGCAACCGGCCCGCAGCCCGACGTGGATCCGGCAGCGGTGACCTGGCAGGACCATCTCGCCCAACTCGTGTTCTTCGTCAAGAGCCCCACACTGCTGATGCAGGCGGTGCTGCCGGCCATGCGCGAGCGCGGTGGCGGCCGGATCATCCAGATCGGTTCGGATGTGCTGGAGCGCGCTGTGCCCGAGATGTCGGCCTACGTGGCCGCCAAGGCTGCCCAGCACAGCCTGACCAAGTCCTGGGCCCAGGCACTCGGCCCGTTCGGGATCACCGTGAACACCGTCGCCCCGGGTTGGATCCGGGTCGAACGGCACGCCGGAGCCGACCCCGATTCCCTGGCCGCATACGCCGCCGAAGTGCCCCTGGGACGCATGGGCCGACCGGAAGACGTCGCCGCCGTGGCCTTCCTCGTATCGCCGGACGCCGGCTTCATCACCGGCGAACGCATCAAGGTCAACGGTGGTATCGCCCTCGGCTAGCGGCTCAGCCGGACACGTCCATACGTTGCGTGCCGATCACCGACAGCAGCCGTAGCGCCTCCTCCGCGGGAGAGCCAGGGTCTGCCGTGTAGATCACGACTTGCTGGTCGCGGTCGGTGATGTCGAGGACATCGCAGTTCACGGTGATGCGGCCGATCAGCGGGTGGTGGACGGTCTTGCGCAGGGTGGGCTCGGCGCGCACGTCGTGGGCGGCCCACAGCCGGGCGAACTCCGCGCTGCCGGCGAGGAGGTCGTCCACCAGGGTGGCCACCTCGGGATCGTCGGGGTAGCGGGCGGCGGCGGCACGCAGGTGCCGGGCCGCGGCGTGGGCGAACGCCTCTGCCTCGGATCGGTCGTACAGCAGCCCCTCACGCGATCGCGGTGCGAGAAAGGCGCGGCGGACCAGGTTGCGCTCGGGCCGGGACAGAGCCGAGAAGTCCTCCAGCAGGGCTGCCGCCAGGTCGTTCCAGGCGATCACCTCGTATGTCGCGGACAGCACGATCGCCGCGGCGTGCGGCAGCCGCCGCAGTAGGTCGAGGATGCTCTGCCGTACTTCACGCGGGGGCCCGGCCGGCGGGCCGGGCGGGGCGCCGGCGAGGTGGTGCAGGTGGTCGTGTTCGGCGTCCGACAGGCGCAGGGCCCGGGCCAGACCGGCGAGCACCTCGCGCGACGGGCGCGGGCCGCGGGCCTGCTCCAGCCGGGTGTAGTACTCGGTCGAGATGAACGCCAGCTGCGCCACTTCCTCGCGGCGCAGCCCCGGGGTGCGGCGGCGCGGCCCGGCGGGCAGACCCACGTCGGCAGGGGTGATGCGCTCACGCCTGCCGCGCAGGAAGCCTGCGAGCTCTCGTCTGTCCACGTCCCCCAGTGTGCGCGGTGCTCCGGAGCCGATCCAGGTACCGCCGGTGCCTGGATCGGCTCCGCGGCCGGACGCAGGCTCGATGCCATGAACAACGCACAGACCACCGACACCTCCACCCCCGCCGCCATGGGCCTGCTGGCCGGCAAAGTCGCCTTCATCTCCGGTGCCGGTCGCGGTATCGGCGCCGCCGCAGCGCGGCTGTTCGCCCGGGAGGGCGCCCGGGTGCTGCTCGCGGCCCGCACGGAGGACCAGCTCAAGGCGGTGACCGAGGAAATCCGGGCGGCCGGCGGCACCGCCGGGTACGCGGTGTGCGACCTGGCCGACGGAGCCGGTGTCCGTGCCGCCGTCGACCGTGCGGTCGACCTGTACGGCCGGCTCGACGTCGCCTTCAACAACGCGGCGACCAGCGTGCCGCCGGCCCCGATGGACCAAGTGCCCGAGGTGGATTTCGACCATGTCTACGCCGTGAACCTCAAGGGTCCGTGGCTGGCCATGTCCGCCGAGGTCGCCGCCATCCGGGCCACCGCCGGCAGGGGTGCGATCGTCAACAACTCGTCCGTCGGCAGCCTGAGGGGCAATCCCACACTGTCCGCCTACGGTGCGATGAAGCGCGCGGTCAACAGCCTCACCGAGTCGGCCGCCGTCACCTACGGCCCGGAGGGCATCCGCGTCAACGCCATCGCCCCCGGCACCACACTGACCGAGATGATCCGTGAGTGGAACGACCGCGCACCCGGCGTCGTCGACCAGCTCAACGCGCGCACCCCACTGCGCCGTGCGGCCGACCCCGACGAGATCGCCCAGGCCGCCGCCTGGCTCCTGAGCGACCGCGCCTCCTACGTGACCGGGGCCGTGCTCCCGGTTGACGGCGGCATGCAGGCATGAGCCCGGGACATGCCTGAAGGACCGGTCGCGGGCGGCTCCGGGGGCCGCCTTGCTCCCGCCCGCCACCGCGTCCCCTGGCGAACGGAACCGCTCTACGGCCGGAAGCCGTCGATCGCCAATTCCAGCAGGCGGTCGGCCTGGGCGGCGCCTTCGGGATTGTCGGGGGTACGCCACAGGCAGCTCATGAGCATGATGACGTCGACCGGGTCGATGCCGGGGCGTACCTCGCCGGCGTGTTCGCATGCGTCGAGGAGCCGGCCCACGGCCGTGGTGACAGGCGGCCACGAGGCGCTGACGACCTCTTGCGCGGCGGCGGAGTGCAGTGCTTCTCCCAGACCGTGCTTGATGCGCACGTAGGCGGCGAGGGTGGTGAACCAGTGCCTCAGCGCGTCCAGGGGGGCATGGGTGGCGAGAAGGCCCGGCACGGAGTCCACCAGGCGGTCGACGTCGCGACGGTGGACCTCCAGGATCAGCGCCTCCCGGGTGGGGAAGTGGCGGTAGAGCGTGCCGGCGCCGACGCCCGCGCGTTTGGCGATCGAGTTGAGCGAGGCGTCCGGGGATTCGGTGAGCGCGTCGTGGGCGACCTGGAGGATCGCTTCCCGGTTCTTCAGCGCATCGGAGCGCTGCCGTGCGGCGTCGGGCATGGGTCCTCCTGGCGTGCGGACGGCCGTCCGTTGCGAAACGGAGAGCTCTCCGCTAACGTGGCCGAGGTCAAGCGGAGAGCTCTCCGCTTAATGTCGTCCTCCATTGTAGGAGTCCCCTCGTGCGCTACATCAAGCTCGGCCGCACCGGCCTGGACGTCTCCCCGGTGGCCATCGGCGCCATGACCTACGGCGAACCCGACCGCGGCCACCCCGTCTGGTCCCTGGACGAAGAGGCCAGCCGGCCTCTGATCAAGCACGCCCTGGAAGCGGGCATCAACTTCTTCGACACCGCCAACCTCTACTCCTACGGCTCCAGCGAGGAGATCCTCGGCCGCGCGCTGAGGGACTACGCGAACCGCGACGACGTCGTCATCACCACCAAGGTCCGCCACGTCATGCGCCCCGGCAGCCCCAACGGCGGTGGTCTGTCCCGCAAGGCGATCATGAGCGAGGTCGAGCACAGCCTCCGCCGCCTGGGCACCGACCACGTCGACGTCTTCATGATCCACCGCTTCGACAACGACACGCCGCTGGAGGAGACGCTGGAGGCGCTGCACGACGTCGTGAAGTCCGGCAAGGCCCGCTACCTCGGCGCGTCCTCCATGCACGCCTGGCAGTTCGCGAAGGCCCTCCACCTCCAGGAACGTCACGGCTGGGCCCGGTTCGTCACCCTGCAGGACCACTACAACCTGCTCGCCCGCGAGGAGGAACGCGAAATGCTCCCGCTCTGTGCCGACGAGGGCGTCGCCACCATGATCTGGAGCCCCCTGGCCCGCGGCCGCCTCGCCCGCCCCTTCGACCAGGCGGGCGCCGGCGAGCGCGCCGCGACCGACGGCGCCTACGCCGACACGCTCTACAACAACACCGACAGCGACCGGCAGATCATCGACGAGGTCGGCGCCATCGCCGCCGCCCGAGGCAGCACCCGCGCGCAGATCGCCCTCGCCTGGCTGCGCCGCAACCCCGTCGTCGCGGCGCCCATCGTGGGCGCCCGCACCGTCCAGCAGATCGACGACGCCGTCGCGTCCCTCGACCTCGACATCACCGACGAGGAAGCCCGCCGCCTGGAAGCCCCCTATACCCCTCGCCACGACTTCCAGGGCGTCTCCGACGTGCGCGAACTTGAGCGCATCAAAGCTGGCATCCCCGGCTACGCCAACGTCTGACGCCGCGTCCGGCCGCACCGAGTCCTTGTCGGCCCCGAGTCGAGCAACCGTTCCTGTCCACGTCGCCACGGTCCGTGCAGAGATCACCCGAACGGGAGACCTTGAGATCGGGTCATGGGTTGGTGCAGGGCTCCCGCGGGGCACTCGGCGCCCGCCGCAGGCGATGAACCGCCCGGTGGTCACCGTGCAGGGGCCGCGGATGTGCCACCGTCGCCTGGTCGACGGTTCAGTTTGGTCGAGTGCCCGCAGGTGGCCGCGTCTTGTGCTCGAGCGTGGCGAGGAAGCTTTCGGCCGCGTAGTGGACGCGGTCTCGATCGCCGGTGGCGAGGAGGTCGAGCAGGAGACCGCGGATCGTGGCGATCACCAGGGTGGCCGTGCGCGTTGCCGTCGCCGGGTCGGTGTCCGCGCCCTGCGCGTCGCGTAGGGCGTTCATCCAGTCGGTCACGACGTGCTCCAGGAAGTCCGCGAACTGATCCGGTGCCTGGAGAGCGCGCCCGTAGACCGCGAAGAACAGCCCGAACTCGGCGCCCCGTTGAGGGTCGGAGGCCCGCTCCCAGATCACCCGCGACCTGCTCGGGTGGCAGCCGACCCGTCCCGGACTGATCGTCGACCTGAAGGACGGCCACTACTTCGCCTGAGCGCGCCCCGCACATCCCGCACTCCCGCTCTCCGCCACCCTGCTCTCCCGAGTCCGCCGGCCTTGAGGCCTTCGCGGGGTGTGGGCGCTCAGCCGGCCGCGTGCTCACGGGTGCGCCCCGCGCTCGGATTTACGAGCGCGGGGCGCGGCGAGAACCGCGCCGGCCGGCGGTGGATGTCGCAATCCCCACCGAACCGGGACGGCCCTCGCCTCCTCCATCATCGGGCGCGCGCACCACCGCCCACTTGGGACGACACACCTACCCCGTGACGCGGAACTGGTGGCTCCCCGGGCCGACGGTGAAGCGGGTGTAGCCGCCGCCGCGTTCGCCGGCCGCCGCGGCCGCGGGTGCGTGCACCGTCTGCCGGCCGCTCACCGGTACGAGGACTTCGGCGGTCGACCCCACCGGCACGTCGACGCGCAGGGTGAAGCGTCCGTGCGTCCGGGTCCACGACGAGGCGATCCGGCCGAGGGGTGACTCGACGTGGGCGGAGGCGTGTGTCAGGTCGCCCACGGCGTGGGGGCGGATCGTCACCTTCGTGTAGCCGGGTGCGGCGGGTTCGATGCCGGCGACATCCTGGTAGAGCCAGTCGTCCACCGTGCCCATGAAGGCGTGGTCGTGCGAGCGCGAGTTCGCGTTCCACTCCTCCCACATGGTCGTGGCGCCCAGGCCCTCGAACCAGTAACCCCAGCCGGGGTAGGTCGGGTTGGTGGCCACCGTGTAGGCCAGGTCGGCGTGCCCGGCGTCGGTGAGGACCGGAAGGAGCGCCTTGGTGCCGAGCGCGCCGGTGTCCAGGTGGTCGCCGCGGGCGTGGATGTCCTCGACGAGGTTGTCGACCACGGCTTGGCGGTGTTCCTCGGGCACCAGGCCGAAGCTCAGCGGCAGCAGGTTCGACGTCTGCCGGTAGCCCGCGGCCTTGTTGTCGTAGTAGGCCTCCTTGTCCTGGTCGTAGAACGTGGCGTTGAAGGTGTCCTTGACCTGTGCGGCGAAGGCGCGGAAGTGATGGGCGTCCGCGTCGTGGCCCAGCGCCTTCGCCATCGTCGCCAGCCGCGTCGCGGTGAGGTAGATGTACGCGGTTCCGGACAGCCGGGTGCCCTCCGGCGCGTTGGCGCCTTCCGGGGAGAGCCAGTCGCCGTAGCTGAAGCCGGTGTAGATGCCGCCGGTGCCGGCGATGTCGTGCTCGTAGTGCTCGAGCCAGGCCTTCATGCCGTCGTAGTTCTCGGCGACCGCCTTGGTGTCGCCGTAGTACCAGTACAGGTCCCAGGCACCGAGGATGAAACTGGCGGACCAGATGGGATCCTTGACCTGCTTGCCCGACTCGGTGGTGGGCACCGTGGGCCCGATGGACCCGTCCTCGTTCTGGTCGTCGCGGTGTGAGCGCAGCCAGCTGTCGTAGAAGTTCTGCATGTCGAAGTTCGCGATCGCCGAGTCGGCGTACAGGAAGCCGTCGGCCGTGTAGGGCCGCTTCTCGTACATGGGCGTGTCGGTCGGGATCGAGTGCAGGTTGTTGAGGATCGTGTCGGCCTGCGCGTCCTGGTAGCGGTTCAGCAGGTCACTGGAGCTGGTGAAGTCGCCGGTGGACGCCACCGCCGTGTGGACCCTCATCCCGTCGACCGACCGGAGGGCGACCCCCTGGGGGACGACGACCTGCGCGTAGCGGAAACCGGCGTAGCTGTAGCTCGGCTGGTAGTACTCCACCCCTTCGCCCTTCAGGGTGTACGAGTACTTCTGCAGGCCCAGTCCGAAGGCGCCGGTGTTGTCGACGGTGCCGTCGGCGCGCAGCTTCTCGCCGTAGGTGACGGTGACCGTGGCCCCGGCAGGTCCCTGGACCCCGATGCGCGCCCAGCCGGCGGTGGGGCTGCCGTAGTCGTAGACGTGCGTGCCGTCGGCCGGGGCGCTGGTGTGCTCGGCCTTGAGGTGGTCGGTCGCCTTGACGGGCGGGAAGCTCTCCGAGCGGAGCGTGCCCTTCGGGCCGTCGACCGTCAGCGCACGGCGCCAGGTGCCGTCGTCGAAGCCCGGACGGTCCCAACCCGACTGCTCCAGGCGGGCGTCGTAGGTCTCCCCGAACCAGAGCGACTGGGTGGTCGTCGGTCCGTCGGACACCTTCCAGGAGTCGTCACTGACCACCTGCTGGTGCGTGCCGTCGGTGTAGGTGATGTCCAGCTCCAGCTTGAGCTTGGGCTCGCCCCACCAGGACGACGCCTTCCACTCGTCGGGGTCGGTCATCGCGTAGAAGCCGCGCCCGAGGCTGACCCCGATGGCGTTGCCACCGGTGCGCAGGGCGTCGGTGACGTCGTACGTCGAGTACAGGACGGTCTTGTCGTACACCGTGAACCCGGGCTCGAGTTCCCGGTCGCCGACGCGCCGGCCGTTCAGGTAGAGCTTGTTGTAGCCCAGGCCCGCGATGTGGGCGCGCGCCGACGCCACGTGCTTCTTCGCCGTGAACTCGTCGCGCAGCAGCGTCTCGGGCGGCGGCGGCGCCGACACCGACCGGCCCCAGGGGCCCGAGCCGTAGCGTGCGGCCACGCGCGCGTTCGGCCACGCCGCGTCGTCGTACCCGGGCTGCTCCCACCCGTCGCCCGCGGTGGCCGAGGCCTTCCAGCCGCTGTCGGTGACGAGGTCGGCGGGCGATCCCGCCCCCTGCAAGTGCAGGCTCCCGAGCACGCCCGCCGGCCCCTGATTGGTGTTCGTCGCCTCGACCGCCAGCACATTGGTGCCCGCGTGCAGGTAGGGGGCGATGTCGATGACGCTCGCCGTCCTCCAGGAGTCGGCGACGCGCGGAGAGCTCGCCACCTCGGTGCCGTTGACGTACAGCGAGAAGCGGTCGTCCGCGGTGAGCTGCAGCTCCGCCGAGGTGATCTGCGCGTCAGCGGGCACATCGAAGCTCCGGCGCATGTAGCGCGTCCCGGCGGGCGCCGAGTCGGCCGGGTCGCCCTCGGGGTACCAGATCCAGCTCGCGTCGTCGAGCCGCAGCGAGGGCGCCTTTTCGTGGGCCCCGATCCAGGCCCCGCGGAAGTCACCGGGGTTGACGAAGGCCGTCTCGAATCGCGCTTCACCACTCCACGGCGACGCCTTTCCGGACCCGTCCCAGACCCGTACACGCCAGTAGTAGCCCGAACGCGACGCGAGAGCGGGGCCGTCGTACGCCACATCGAAGGATTGGGAAGAGCGCACGCGCCCGCTGTCCCAGACGTCCGCCCGGCCGCCGCGGGACGTGGACACCTCGACCTCGTAGGCCACTTGCCCGGCGGCGGTTCGACCGGCTGTGCCATGGCCCGGTGCCACGTGCCAGCTCAGCCTCGGCCGGGGGACGTCGACACCCAGGGGCTGGACCTGGTGCTCGACCTCGAGCCCGCTCACCGCGAGCGCCGACCCGCCCGCGGCCGAGCCTTGTTGGAGGTCCGGGACGGGCGCGCCCGCCGCGCCGGGCGCCGCTTCCAGCCCCCACACTGCCGCGAGTGACAGCACCAGCCCGGCAGCGATTCTTCGCTTCCTCACGCTTGCTCCCATCGATCACACACGGTTCGGCGTACGGCGCGCACGCAAGCCGGTAATGAATCGTTTCAGTTGTTTCGCGTGTTACTCAACCACAGCTGTCAGGAGGGAGACAAGGTGTCGTCAGCGGGTCTGTCCACCCGGAGCGGCGGCCCCGTCGTGGCGTGGCGAGGTCGCCGGGGTGACCGGCGTCCGGTGAGGGGACGTTCGGTCTGTGCGGTGCGGGCTCTCGCCCTGCTGGGGTGCTCACGGGTACGTCCCGCGCTCGGGTTGGCGAGCGCGGGACGCGTGTGTGCGCCGTGCGTCGGTGCGGGTGGTCGCGCCGACGGTGATCGCGGTGGTCACCCGGGCGGGGGAGCAGCCGGAGGCGGGGGCCCCGGAGTGGTGCGCACATCGGTGCAGAGGGTGCTGGCATGTTCGGCGAGGTGCCGACGGTAGCCGCCGTCGACCCAGGCCTTGCGGACGGTGGGGCGTTCGGTGGCGGTCTGCCCGCGGTCGGCCGGTACTGCCCGTCTCTTCGGCTATAGGGCCGGATGGCGCGGCTGCGGAGGCGAAGGTCACGCTGAGCAGTGTGCCGGCCTCGCCAGACGTCGCTCCGCCAGCGCTCAGCCCGGTCGCCGCCCGATGAGGTTCACTACCTCAGCGGTGGTCCGCACATCGCCGAACGACCGGTAGATCGTGTGCAGCGCCGCATTGTGCTCCACTCTCCGTCATGGTGAAGGCGCATAGCCCCAAGCCTTCCGGTTGCGGGGGCTTCCACCCCTCAGCCCATAAGCGGACCACGCGCCCCTCACGCAAACCGCCTTCGCACCCTGTACGACCGCCGTCTCCTGTCGGCTCCTGGTCGGACGCAGAAAGAGGGGCTCAAAAAGTCCAGCCGCCAAGATGCACTTCTGGAGCATCCGTACCTACGATCGATAAGTCAAGCACCGTATGCGGCAGGTAGCCGGGAGATCTTGGATCGCCGGCGCGAAGGTCTTCCGGATCGGAATGAGTGGCTCATCCGAGGGGCGGGCCTCAACCTCCCCGCCCACATACCTGATACGCCCTGCGGAGATAGCGCGCCTTGTCACGTACGTCGCGTCCGATCAGGCTTCGACTACTACCGGTGCGGCACGAGGCGTGGGCGGCGGTTTGGTGCCCACGATCTGCCCCTGACCTTCCCGGCTGGATTGAGATAGGCCTCATGGTGTGGATTTCGACAGGGGGCATTCCCTAAGACGGGATGGGTAACGGGGGCGCATTTCGGCATCCTCCAGGAAGGATATGCTGTGAAACTCGATCAGATCCTCCCGGCGCACATAGGGTTTGGTAGTGCGCCGCTCGGAAACATGTTCCGCTCGGTTCCCGAGGAAGAGGCCATGGCAACTGTCGACGCTGCCTGGGAACAAGGGACACGCTACTTCGACACCGCGCCCTTCTACGGTTCCGGACTGTCGGAGATACGTCTCGGGAAGGCACTGTCCGGTCGTCCGCGCGACGATTATGTGCTCAGTACAAAGGTCGGCCGTGTCATCCTGGACGAGAAGGAAGACCCTTCCGCACGTGATCTTGGCGAGAAGGGCAATCTTTTTGCCTATGGGCGTCCGAACAAGATGCTTCACGTGTGGACGGCCGACGCCACGAAGCGTTCGATCGAGGACAGCTTGAAGCGCCTGCAAACCGACCGCCTGGACATCGTCTGGGTGCACGACATCGCCCAGGACTTCCACGGCGACGTATGGCTGCAGAAAATCGAGGAGGCCCGCACGGGCGCCTTCCGCGTCCTCACCACATTGCGTGACGAGGGTGTCATCAAGGCTTGGGGATTAGGCGTCAACCGCACCGAGCCCATCGAAATCACTCTCGCGCTCGAAGAGCCACAGCCGGATGGGTTCCTGCTGGCCGGCCGCTACTCCCTGCTCGACCATGCGCACGCCTTGCAGCGGCTGCTGCCCATGGCGGAGGAGCAAGGCGTCGGCATGGTCGTAGGAGGTCCCTACAGCTCCGGCATCCTCGCCGGCGGCACCCACTTCGAGTACGTCACCGCCCCGCCCGAGATCGTGGCAAAGGTCGAGCGGCTGAAGGAACTCACCAACAGGCACGGCGTGACCATCAAGGCCGCTGCCCTGCACTTCTCGCTGGCGCACCCGGTCGCCGACGCGGTGATCCCGGGCGCCACCCAGCCCGCCCACACCATCGAAGACCATGCCGCGCTCAACGAGAAGGTGCCGGCCGAGTTCTGGACCGATCTGCGCGCCTCCGGCCTGGTCAGCCCCATGGCGCCGCTGCCGGGCGGGGCGTAGGTCGCATCGCCGTCAACAGCCGTCCAACCAGTCCTGGAGGAGCGACATGGCGTCCACATCGGTGAGCAGGGTCGTCCCGGCCTCTCCCGCACGCGTTTGGGAACTGATCGGCGGGTTCGGATCGCTGCCCGACTGGCTGCCGTTCATCCCCGAAAGCACCTTCTCGGAAGGTGGCCGAGTGCGGCACCTGAAGAACCCCGAGGGTGAACCCATCGTGGAGCGCCTGATGGCGTTCGACGAGGAGCAGCGGTACTACAGCTACCACATCCTGCAGGCGCCCTTCCCGGTCGTCGACTACCTGTCGACCCTGCGGGTCTACGAGATCAGCGGCAACGAGAACGCCGCCGAAGTCCAGTGGTCCGGCCGCTTCGTTCCGAGGGGAGCCACGGACGAGGAGGTCGTCGACCTCTTCACGGGCATCTACCGTGACGGCCTGGAGGCTCTGGTCAAGACACTCGGCGGATAGGAGCACCGTCCCGATTGCCGAGGGCGCGCGGAGCGGATCAGTGCGGGATGTCCTCGATGAAGCCTGACCCTGCGGCGCCCTGTCCGCGCGACTGTCATGAAGGCGACAGATCGCAGGAAGGGCGTCAGTCCTCGCGGCCGGCGAACATGGCCAGGGCCTGGGAGCGCTGTGCGACGAGGCCGTCGTAGGTGCCGTCCCGCTCGGCCCAGCGGTGCATGAGAACGCCCTTCACGAGGACTTCGTGAGGGGTGGGGTCCTCGGAGAGCAGCTGCATGACCTCGGTGGCGAAGTCGTCGAGCGGCCGCGCGTGCGGGTTCACCTTCTCCTGGCCCGCAGTGGCGACGGCCGGGGGAACGAGCTCCACGACGCCGACACCTGTGCCGTCGAGCTGCGCGCGCAGTGCCTCGGAATAGGCGTGCACCGCGGCCTTCGACGCGGCGTAGCTGGGCATGGGCGGGAACGGCAGGAAGGCGATGCCGGAAGTGACCGTGATGAAGGTGCCGGCGCCGCGCCGGACCAGGTGCGGGGTGAAGGCGTCGATGACACGGATGGTGCCGAGCAGGTTGGTGTCGATCGTCGTCTCCGTCGCCTCGAAGTGCGCGGGGTCGCGCAGATCCTCCAGGAGCATGACGCCCGACATCGTCACCACGGTGTCCAGCTCGGGGTATCGGGCCAGCACGGCGTCACGGGCAGCCGCGATGGAGGAACCGTCGGTGACGTCGATGTCGAACGTGCCGAAGCCTTCCCCGGAGAGTTCCGAGAGCGCCTCCGGGCTGCGGCCGCCCACCGCCACGGTGCTGCCCGCCGCGGCGAACCGGCGGGCCAGCTCCCGGCCGATTCCCGATGTCCCGCCGACGATGAGAACGGTGCGATTGGAGAGATCCACGAGATCTTCCCCTTCCAGTGCAGGGCGCCGACGGAACTCAGGGCCGCGGCGCAGACAGCGATGTCCGCTGTCTCTTTCGAAACAGCGCTACCGAAGTCTCGACGGCATCCGCCGAGCGAGGCAGTGCCCCCGTCTTCCCTGGTCCTGCCAGGGCCCCCTCCGAGACGCACGCACCGCACTACGGTGTCGGTATGAAGGACGAGGAATCCGGCAACCGGCTCGGCAGCTACCTACGTGCCCGGCGCGAGCTGGTCTCCCCGGCACAGGCGGGGCTCCCGCCCGGCGGCAACCGCCGGGTACCGGGCCTGCGCCGTGAGGAAGTCGCCCTGCTCGCCGGAATCAGTCCCGACTACTACCTGCGCCTGGAACGGGGCCGTGACAAGAACCCCTCGTCGCAGGTCCTCGAATCACTGGCACGCGTCCTGCAGCTCGACGACATCGAGCGGACGTACCTGCTCGGCCTCGCGGCGGCACGCCCCAGGGCGCCGCGCCGCAGGCGGCCCGAGCACGTGCCGGCGCGGGTGCACGAGCTGCTCGCCCACCTGCGGATCCCCGCGTTCGTCGAAGGGCGCGCGTTCGACGTCCTGGCCTCCAACGAGATGGCCGCCGCACTCTCCCCCCGCCTGCAACCCGGGCAGAACCGGCTTCGTTCGCTTCTCCTTGATCCCGAGGAACGAGCCTTCCAGCAGGACTGGACGAATGCCACCGCCGATTTCGTCGCCGCCCTCCGCACCACCATCGGTGACGACACCGACAACCCCCGGTTCGTCGAGCTCGTCGGCGAGCTCGCACTGTCCAGTCAGCGGTTCCGCACCCTCTGGGCCCGCCACGACGTCCGCAACCTGGACGGAGGCACGACCACGGTGAACCACCCCGTCGTCGGCGAACTCCGCCTCCACCGCGACAAACTCCCGATCGGCGATGTCATCCTCGTCGTCTACTACCCCGACAAGGACAGCGACAGCGACGAGAAGCTGCAGCTCCTTGCCGCACTCTCACGCACCGGGTCAGCCGGCACAGCCCCCGACAGGCCGACGGACGCCCCGCACCCGTAGACCCTGACCTGCAGGCGCCGTCCTGGACATCAACCGGTTCCTCCATCCCACCCATCCACGCATCCGCGAAGCGCGGGAATTGCCGGCCCACATCACCGCCGGGGATCCTCCGCCCGAAACGCCGGGCGCGGGCGCCGGATCCTCGCAAGGCTCGGGCGGGCTCACTGGTGAGTGGCGTCGCGTGATCGCCCGGCACGACGGGGGCACCGACGGCGGCACGCGACATCCCGTGCTGGGGCGGCGGCATGACGTGCGGCGGGCTGTGCGATGCCGGGCCCGCTTCTGCCGGAGCACCCTAAAATAGGTTACACTCGACATCTAATTGTCCGAGGAGTATCCGATGGGGCGTGTATCGCAGGCTCAGGCGCAGGAGAACCGGCAACGCGTGGTGGCCACCGCTGCCCGGATGTTCCGGGAGAAGGGCACCGGCATAAGCGTCGCCGACGTGATGCAGGCGGCCGGATTGACCCATGGCGGGTTCTACAAGCAGTTCGCATCCAAGGACGCGCTCGTCGGTGAGGCCACCGCCCGGGCCTTTGCCGACCTGGAGGGGCGCCGCACGCAGGCGGACGATGAGCACGATGGGCAGCGCGACGCCGCACGCCGGGCACTGATCGACTGGTACCTGTCGGCTGGGCATCGTGACGACCCCGCCGACGGCTGCGCCTCCGCCGGACTCGCCGTCGACATGGCCCGTGACGCGGGCGACTCGGCGGCGCATCGGGTGTACGACGACGGGGTGCGTGACTTCGCGGAGTGGCTCGCCGTCGACAGTGAGGACGATGGCCTGGTCCGTCTGTCCACCATGGTGGGGGCGCTGCTCCTGGCCCGGGCCACCCACGGCTCCCCGCTGTCCGACAAGCTCCTCCACGCCGCACGTGAGGCCCTGTCGGCGCGCGACTGATCATGCGCCGCCCGCCGGAGGTGGTGGCCCTTGCCCTTTTTGGATGGCATATGTAATCTATTTTTGCGAGGCCCGGCCGCAGGCGGTGACATCCACCCGTGGAGGCCGCTTCCTCGGTACGTGACCGGTCTCCGTACGACCGACGACCGGCCTCGCGCGGGTGATGTCAGAGATTCCGAGCCCGCACGGGCGGAGCGTGTGCTCGCTACCGCCGCCCTTCTGCAGGGCCCTGCTGACCCGTGTCGGACCAAGCCCGGGCCCCGTGCACCGGCCACACCGGCGAAGCAATGGAGAAAGTTCGATGACCACGATTTTGATCACGACAGCCAACGGCGAGACCGGCCGACCGATGGTCGACTACCTGCTCACGGCGGGCTTCCACGTGCGCGCCATGGTCCGCACGGACGACGAGCGGGCACAGCGACTGCGCGACAAGGGCGCCGACGTCGTATTCGGAGACCTGCTCAACCTCCGCGACGTTCGCAAGGCCATGGAGGGCGTCCAGCGCGCCTACTTCAACTACCCGGTCGGTGAGGGACTGGTGGAGGCCGCCGTGATGTTCGCCCAGGCCGCCAAGGAGGAGGACCTCGAGCTGATCGTGAACATGTCGCACTTCCAGTCCCGGCCCCACGCGCGCAGCAAGGCCACGCAGAACCACTGGCTCTCCGAGCAGATCTTCGACTGGTCGGGAGTCCCCACCACTCACCTGAGGGTCACGTTCTTCATGCAGTGGCTGCTCTACGTCTCCGGGCTGATCCGCTACGGCCGCTACGCGATGCCGTTCGACAAGGAGAGCCGCTTCGCCCCGATCGCCGGCCGCGACATCGCGCTGACCGCTGCCAACATCTTCGCCTCGCCCGAAGAGCACGGTGGGCAGATCTACGCGCTCACCGGCCCTGTGGAATACAGCCACGAAGAGCTCGCGGCCGAGGTCAGCCGGGTGCTGGGCAAGGACCTTCCGTACGAGCAGGTCACCGTGGCCACCTTCCTGGAGCTGCTCGGTGTCGGGCAGGACATGGCGAAGCTCAAGCACTTCGAGGCTGTGACCCTCGACCAGCGGGAGGGCCGCCTGGCGGGCGTCAGTGATACGGCCCCGCGCATCAACGGGCAGCCGCTCACGACGGTCGAGGAGTTCGTCAATGAACACCGCTCGGCGTTCGAGCTCGACTACACCAAGCCGAGCGCGTAGTCGGCCGGCCCGAGATCACGGCGCCGAGGCCCCTGAGGACTGAAACCCAGGGGTCAGCCCGTTCCTCTCCGGCGGGCGGGATCGCCGGAGTCGCCGTCGGGGAGGTCGACGAGGATCACTGCCACGTCGTCGCTCAAGTGGCGCTCGGTGTGGCGGAGCAGTTGCTGGTGCAGTTGTTCGAGGAACTCCTTCGGGGTGGTGGCCTGCAGCGCTTCCATGGCTTCGGGCAGGGCGAAGAATTCGTCGTCGCGGTTGCGGGCTTCGATGACGCCGTCGGTGTAGAGCAGCATCCGGTCGCCGGGGAGGAAAGGATAGCTTTCGGCTTTGGGCGGAGGTCCGGTGCAGAGGTCCTCCAGACCGAAGGGCGGCAGAGGGCAGGAGGGCGTCAGGGCCCGCACCTGGCCTTGGTGCAGCAGCAGCGCGGGCGGGTGGCCACGGTTGATCAGCTCGACCACATGTTCACCCGGGGTGTCCGGCACCTGGGCCAACAGGGCGGTGGTGAATCCCTCGAGCGCGACCTCCTGCCCGAAGGCCCCCGGCACGTCCGCCTCCCTCAGCAACGCGGCCCCGCAGTGGTTCATGACCTCCACCAGGTTGTCCTCGTAGTGCACGGCTTCCCGGAAGGCGCCCAGCGCCACCGCGACCGCCCGCATGGCGTTCAGCCCCTTGCCGCGGACGTCTCCCACGATCAGCCGGACGCCGTAGCGTGTCAGCACCGCCTCGTACAGATCACCGCCGACCAGCGCTCCCGTCCCCGCCGCGAGGCTCAAGCTGGCGGCCCGTACCGGACCCAGCCGCTCCGGAACAGGGCGCAGGATGACGTCCTGTGCCGCCACGGCGATACGGCGAACCTGATCGAGCTCGCTGCGGCGACGCGCACGCACCGCCTTGCTCAGCATCACACTGGCCACCGACACCACCAGCAGACCCACGAGGTTGCCGAAGACCAGATGGGTTCCCCACGCATGGTTGTAGGTGGCCGTGGTCAGGTTGACAACCAAGGCGGCAGCCGCCGCCGACAGGGTGCCCTTCGGGCCCATCGTCAGCGCTGCCAGCGCCGGCACGGCGGTGAGAAGGGGGCCGGTCATCAAGAAATGCGCAGGTGACAGTTCGATCCCCAGCACGCCCAGCGCTATCACGAAGGGCACAGCCTGCGTGAGTGTCAGGAGGACCCCGCTATGGCCGCCCGCTCCCGGCCCGGGAGACGAGCAGGACGGTGACCGCATGCATTCAGCCTGCCCCAGTGCGGCGCCGATCGCACCGTCGAGTGTCCGGCACGGCTGATTTGCGAAATTGACGTGCCACCCGCAGCTGCAGTTGCAGCCGTAGCCGTAGCCGTAGCCGTAGCCGTAGCCGTAGCCGTAGCCGTACAGGGAGGGCCCCGCGCCGGTGAAGGCGGTAGGCGACCCGGGGGCGTGGTTGCGACACCAGCGCCCATGTTGAGCGCGGCGCTCGCCTTGTGCGGGCCGCTGCCGCTCATCAGGCTGTGGCGCAGCGAGTGATCAACTGGATGAGTTCAGGGGCTGACGGGCCGGCTACCGGACCGCCTCCGCGCACACCGGGTCGTCGACCGCGCTCACGGTGTACGGGGGCTGTCCCGGCGGGTCGTCGTTCTGGCTGTTGACGACGTAGAGCCGGCAGCCGTGGCGGGCCAGGGTGGTGGGCAGGTCGAATGGCTCGCCGGTGATGCGGTGCGTCACCGTGCCCCTGTGCAGCCCCTGGTCGAGTTCGGCGATGTAGACGCCGTTCGGGGCGCCGTAATTGAGCACCGCGTAGAGCGTCCGTCCGCGGAGCAGCATCCCATCGGCCCCGAAGGACGCGCCGCCCAGATCGAGCTGGACGACCTCACCGGTGGCGACGTCCACCCGCCACACCGCCTCGGTCCCGTTGGACGCCACCAGCAGTGTGCTGCCCGACCGGTCCGCGACGATGCCGTTGAGCAGCCAGTACTGCGCGGGGAACTGCGGGAAGGCGGAGCGGATGTCCAGCCACGGTTCCAGGGGCCCGGGCCTGCCGTGGCGGAGGGCGGCCCGGTACACCACGGGGTTGGCCCAGTCCGTGACGTAGACGGCGTCGTCGGTGACCACCAGGTCGTTCAGGTCCGGCGCGCCGAGCGGACCGCCCTGCGCGGTGCGCGTGGCGAGCAGTCGGCCGCGGCGGTCGTGGACGGTCAGTTCGCCTCCCCCCACGGAGTACACCCGCCCCCGGCCGTCCGTGTGCACCCCCAGCGTGCTCGGGCGGTTCGCCAGGCCGTCAGCGCGAAACGACCGCAGGCGCGCGGACCGGACGTCGCCCCGGTACAGCGCGCCGGTGCCGTCGGAGGACACGTACATCGTGCCGTCGCGGTCGATCGCGATTCCCTCCGGCAGCACCCCGGGAGCCTCGGCGACGACGTAGGTGCGCGGCAGTTCGTGCGCGCTCGCAGGGACGACGGGCAGGGCCGCAAGGCCGGCCAGCAGGGCCGCGGCGCCGAGCCGCGGAAGTCGGGTGGAGCCGGGCATCGTGGCTACCTCCGGGGTGCGTGGTGGACGCCTCCGCGACCGCGGGGACGTCCGAGAGCCTGCCCGGGGCCGTACGGCGGCCGCATCGCCTTTCACGTCTAGGCGAAAGGCTTCGCCTGGCCCATAATCGGTCGGCGTGATCCGCTTACACTTCGACGCCGCCGACCTGCGCCGGATCACACTCGCCCCGGCGCCCAACGCCCTGTGGGAGGCGGTCCTCAGCGTGCGCGGCCTGCGCACCGCGACCGCCGGAGCGGGCCGGGCGCATCCTGCCGCCGGGCGGTGGCGCCGCCAGGTGAACGGCAGCTTCGCCGACCGCGCGGGGGTCCTGCTCGACCTGGTGCCCCGTGACGGCCACGTGCCCGACTTCCTGCTCCAGCCCGCCGCCGGGGACCTCGCCACGGCCGTCGACCTGGCCGGGCGCACCCCTGCCGCCCGCATCGCCGAGGACCTGCGGCTCCCGCGGGACCCCGGCGGCCGGGGCGGCGCGCAGGAGCCGCTCAGCCGCTGGTCGCTCGAACTCGCCGCCGGATCGGCATCCGCACGGCGTGTCCTCACGGCCGACCTGCGGAGCTACTTCGCCTCCTCGATCGCCCCCCTGTGGCCGCGGGTCCGCACCGACGGCGCGGCGGACCGCGCCCTGCGGGCCGAGATGCTGCTGCGCGGCGGCGTCGACGCCCTGCTGACCACACTCGGCCCCACCTGGCGCTGGGAACCCCCGGTGCTCCACCTGCCGTCCCGGAACACGTATGACATCCCGCTCTGCGGCCGGGGCCTGCTGCTCATGCCGTCCTGGTTCGCGACCGGCCCCATGATCAGGTACCAGCCCGGCGAACCGACCGTGCTGGCCTACCCGATGCACCTGCAGGAGCCCTCCACCGACCCGGCCGCCCCACCCGGGGCCGCCCTCGGACCGCTGCTCGGTCGGACCCGGGCAGCCGTTCTCCAGGCCCTGCGCGATCCGGCGACGACCACCGCGCTCGCCGAGCGGCTCGGGGTCTCGCTGGCGACTGCCAGCCAGCACGCCGGCGTTCTGCGCGACGCGGGGCTGGTGCGCACGACCCGGATCGGCATCGCCGTCCTCCACAGCCTCACCCCGCTCGGTACGGCCCTGCTGTCGGGCGAGCCGCCCGCGGCGGCCCGCTAGCCCGCGGGTTCGGACGCGAGCGTGTGCGCGGTCCGGGCGCCGGGGGGGAAACACCCCGGCCGGGCCCGCCGCCCCCCGGGGGGGGGGGGGGGGGGGGCGCGCCCCA
>NZ_JBHWGA010000029.1:0-128020 GCF_042733315.1 Streptomyces sp. NPDC059718 | reverse complement strand
GGCCCCCCCGGGCCCCCCCCCCGGGGGGGGGGGGGGGGCCCCCCCCCCCCCCCCCCGCCTTTCGCCGTAGGGTGCTGCGGGCCGCCGGGCGGCCCGCAGCGGGCGTAGCCGCCGTCGGCCATGATCGTCTGGCCGGTCACGAAGGCGGCGTCGTCGCCGGTGAGGAAGGCGACGGTGCCGGTCAGGTCCTCCGGCACACCGTTGCGTACCCTTGCGGCATGCGCATGCGCCCCACCCTGAGCTGGACGCCTCCCGAGGACCTACCGCCGGGCACCACGGATCTGGAGCCGGTCGCCGATGCGCTGAGGGCCGGCGGGGTGCTGGTGCTCAGCGGGGCGGGCATCTCCACGGAGTCGGGCATCCCCGACTACCGCGGCGAGGGCGGGAGCCTGAGCCGGCACACCCCGATGACCTACCAGGACTTCACCGGCAGCGCCCAGGCCCGGCGCCGGTACTGGGCGCGGAGCCACCTGGGCTGGCGCACCTTCGGCCGCGCCCGCCCCAACGCCGGGCACGAGGCCGTGGCCGCGTTCGGGCGGCACGGCCTGCTCTCGGGTGCGATCACCCAGAACGTCGACGGCCTGCACCAGGCCGCCGGCAGCGACGACGTGGTGGAGCTCCACGGAAGCCTGGCCCGGGTGGTCTGCCTCTCCTGCGGCGCCCTCAGCTCGCGCGGCGAACTCGCCCGGCGGCTGGAGGCGGCCAACGAGGGCTTCGAGCCGGTGGCCGCGGGGATCAATCCCGACGGTGACGCCGACCTCACCGACGACCAGGTCGGGGACTTCCGCGTGGTGCCCTGTACGGTCTGCGGCGGCGTCCTCAAGCCGGACGTGGTGTTCTTCGGCGAAGCCGTTCCCCCGGGACGGGTCGAGCGGTGCCGCGAGCTGGTCCGTCAGGCGTCCTCGCTGCTGGTACTGGGATCGTCGCTGACGGTGATGTCCGGCCTCCGGTTCGTCCGGCAGGCGGCCCAGGCCGGGAAACCGGTGCTCATCGTCAACCGGGACCCGACCCGCGGCGACCAGTACGCCCTCGCCCGCGTCGAGCTCCCCCTGGGACCGGCCCTCACCTCCGTGGCCGGCCGCCTGGACATCCCCGTCGACGGTCAGGCGGCGGCCCCGGCGACTTGGTGACGCCCCGTTGAGCACCTGCCGGTGATCCCGTCACGGGCGACCGCACCCGTCCGGCCGGCCCACCACGATGAACGGGCGGTCAGCCCGCGATGTTCTTGTCGTCGATCCAGTTGCCGTGGAAGCCGAAGGGGACACGGCTGGGCAGGTGCACCCTGGCGATCGGAGCGGCGGTGAGGTCGGCTGCGTCGAGGACGACCAGTTCGCCGCGGTTGACGTTCGCGTCATGGACGACCGAGAGGATCCAGCCGTCGTCCTCGCTCGTGGCGTCCGGCCGCGGTACGAACGCGGGCTCCATCGTGACGCGTCCGGGACCGTAGTCGTGGACGCTGGTGACTCCGGTGTGGGTGTCGACCTTGATCAACGGTCCGGTGCCGAAGCCGTCGGTGGGGTCGCGTTCGACGTCGTCGGTGATCATCAGACCGTGTGCGCTGAAGCCGGCGAACCATCCGTAGCGGTGTGCCCGGCCGGTCAGTGCGGGGTCGATCCTCGGGAACTCCACGCGGAACTGGCTGATCACTTCCTCCCTGACCGTGCGCAGCGCCGGGTTCACCGTCCAGCGCACCAGCGTCGGGGTCGATTCGCCGGGCCCCCAGACGTCGTGGACGAACATGCGGTCGTACCGCACGACATCCATCGTCAGCGAGCCGTCGGCGTTGTCGAAGGCGTTGAGGACGTGGAACACGAAGCAGCGCGGCGCCTCGATCCACTGCACCTGCTCGGCCGTCCCACCGATCGGCAGGACCCCGATCCGCGCCGCGTGCCGGTCGTCCCAGGTGAGGGGGAGCCTGGTCATGGGCCCGCCGGCCTGCGCGAGACGCTTGGCGGCGGCAAGGGTGACCGGGAGGTCGAGCACGACGACGCGTGTTTCGGTCAGCGCCATGTCGTGCACCATCGGGCCGTCGTCGACCTCGATGTCACTGCTGTGCCTGGCCTTGCCGTCGGCTCCCAGGACCACGTACCGGAGGGAGTTGAACCGCAGGTTGTAGGTGATGGCGTGCATGTCGCCGGTCGCCGGGTCCACCTTCGGATGGGCGGTGAAGCCGCGGTCGAGTGCGCCGTCGCAGTCCCAGACCGCCATGCGGGCGAGGTCGGGACTGATCTCCACCGGCGGCCTGCCCGCTTCGATGAGTGTGAGGATGCGCCCGGCGTGGCTGAGGACGTTGGTGTTGGGCGCGCCCTGCTCGCTCTCGACGAAGCGGCTGCGGTACCACTCGGCCTTGCCGTCGCGAAGCCGGATGCCGTGCACCATCCCGGCGCCGTTGAACCAGTGGTGGGTGGCCGGGTCGACCTCGCCCCGCGGGTTCGGTCCGATCCGCAGGTAGCGCCCGTTCAATTCGCGCGGCAACTCGCCGGTGACGGGCAGGTCGGACGCGCTCACCTCCTCGGTGAGAGGAGCGTAATTGCCCGCGCCGAGATATCGATGGGTGAAATTCTCGATGGTCATGATGGTTCCCTTCGACCGTACACACCAACGGTACGGCCGGGACGTTCCGGCCTGGCATATTGAGATTCGGAACGTCTGAACCCGGAGAACCGACCTCGCCGTCACCAGACGAGCAGGGACAGAACGTCGGTGTTCCCATGCACCAGTGAGCGCGTGCTCCGTGCGCCTGGCTCGGCATCACAGCAAGCCACGTCAGGAGCAAACGTGCGTCATCTGCTCTTCGCCCAGGACGAGAACTTCTGGTTCGAGACACTTCGTTCGCTGGGGCATATCGCCTACGGGGGTGCCGACTTCGGCGAGGTGGAGTCCACCGCCGAGCGGATCAGCCCGGGAAACCACGACAGTTGGTTCGACGAGTGGTTCGCCACAGCTGAGCGCATCGGTGACTTCGGGGACGAGGCCCGTTCGCGGGGGCACGAGAACACCGCCCGGGACAGTTACCTGCGGGCCTCCAACTACTACCGCACGGCGGAGTTCTTCCTGCACGGAAATCCGCTGGACCCGCGGATCCTCGCGACCTATGACAAGGCCGTCGGTGCCTTTCAGAAGTTCGTCGAGCTGAGCGGGACCTCCGTGGAACGCGTGGCCGTCCCCTTCGAGGACGCCACGCTCCACGGGTACTTCTATCCGAGCCCGCTTCCGGGCGAGCAGCCCGTGGTGGTCATGCACAACGGCTTCGACGGATCCGCGGAGGAGATGCACTTCTTCGGCGCGGTGGCCGCCCAAGAGCGCGGGTACAACGCGCTGACCTTCGACGGGCCGGGCCAGCCCGGTGCACGCCGGCACCAGGGCCTCCTCTTCCGTCCGGATTGGGAGAACGTCGTCAGGCCGGTGATCGACCACGCCTCCGGACTGCCGGGTGTGGACGCCGATCAGGTGGCCCTGCTCGGGGTCAGCCTCGGTGGTGAACTCTGCCTTCGGGCAGCCGCGTTCGAACCGCGCATCAAAGCCGTCATGGCCGTCGACGGGGTGTACGACTTCAGCCGGCTCATGACCCGCTTCCTGGAGGGCGATCGTGAGCAGGTGCGGGCGGCGCTCAAGGCACCGGAAGCCCCGGAGATCGACGAGCAACTCGCCGCCGCCGTCGAATCGAGCCCCACGGCGCGCTGGGCCGTCACCCACGGCATGTACGTCATGGGCGGCGACACACCGCGCGAGTACGCCGCACGGACGATGGACTTCCACGTGCGTGACGGCATAGCGGAACGGATCGATTGCGCCGTGCTGATCTGCGAGGCCGAGGACGACCTCTTCTTCAAGGGGCAGCCCGAGGAAGTGTTCGGCCATCTGACGGCGACCGACAAGACGCTGCTGCGGCTGACCGACGCCGAGGGAGCCGGCGCGCATT
Organism: Streptomyces sp. NPDC059718; assembly: GCF_042733315.1. Classification (NCBI taxonomy): domain Bacteria; kingdom Bacillati; phylum Actinomycetota; class Actinomycetes; order Kitasatosporales; family Streptomycetaceae; genus Streptomyces; species Streptomyces sp. NPDC059718. The sequence goes on along the minus strand of NZ_JBHWGA010000029.1, from coordinate 124,098 downwards.
GCCACGTCGGCGGACAGCGGTACGCCTTCGGGAGGATCTACGACTGGCTCGCCGACCGGATGCCCGTCGCGGACACCTCCAGGCCCGCGGCCCTGATCTGAGACGGCGCGAGCGTGCGCGCCGCCCACCTGACACAGGCGGGCGGCGCGCACGTGAGCCGTCCCGTCGGCGGGCCCGCCTGCCTACCGCGCGGGCGCGCGGGCGTCATTCGAAGACGATGACCAGGCGCCCGACGACGTCGCCGCGGCCGAGGGCCTCCAGGTTGTCGTTGATGTCCTCGAGCCTGACCTTGGTGACGTTGTGCTTGACGAGGCCGGCTTCGGCGAGGGAGAGCACCTCGACCAGGTCCAGGTGGTTGCCCCAGAAGGAGCCCATGTAGGTCAGCTCCGTCCCCACGAAGGGGAACTGCTTGTGCTCCACGTGGTGGCTTATGAGGCCGACGGCCGCCAGTACCCCTTCGGGGCCCAGCAGGTCGAACCCCATGGAGATCGACGCGTTGCTGCCGACGCAGTCCAGGATGGCGTCGATCGTCCTGCGGCCGGTGAGCTGTTCCAGCTCGTCCTGGATGGTCTCGGTGGACTTGTCGCGGACGTTGATCCCGTGGTCGGCGCCGTTCTCCTTCGCCACGTCCAGCTTGCTGTCCTTGCGGGCGAGGGCCACCACGGTCGCTCCGCCACCGAGCAGCTTCGCGTACTGCACGGCGTAGCTGCCCAGGCCTCCGATGCCCGTGACGGCGACGGTACGGCCGGGGCCGAGCTTGCCGGTGTCCCGGAGCTTGCGCATCCCGCGGTACGGGGTCATGCCCGCGTCGGTCATCGGGGCGAGGACCTCGGGCGCCTTCGCTGCGTTCTCCGAGACGGGGATCGCGTGGCGGCATTCCACGGCCATGTACTCGGCGAAGCCTCCGGGGGGTCCGAAGCCCACCCACCTGCCGTTGCCGCTGCACAGCTGTTCGTTGCCCTCCCGGCACTGGCGGCATGTGCCGTCGCCCCAGCTGGGGTTGACCACGACCATGTCGCCCTCGGAGTACCCCACCGATTTCGGTACGGCGCTGCCCAGGCCGGCCACCCGGCCGGTGACCTCGTGGCCGGGGATGTAGGGGAGGTCCACGGGGAACGGGCCCTCGAAGTAGCCGTTGAGGAGCTGGTAGTCGCTGCGGCACATGCCGGTCGCGGCGACCTTCAGCAGGATCTCGTCCGGCGCGGGGTCGGGCATGGGCACTTCGTCGATTCGCAGGGGTTCTTTGTATCCGTGCATCCGAGCTGCTTGCATCTGCATGGGGGTGCCTCGCTTTCGCCGGCGGGCAGCTCTACGCGCCGGTGCAGCGTGACGGTCTTGGAATGCTGCGCCGGTCTGCATGGCCGCCGCTCCGCTTGGGATATCTCCAGGGTCCTGCGCTTGCCGTCACCGCGCATCCGGAGCCGAGGGTGGGGGAGTGCGATCCGTCGCCGTCCGGTCGCTGACCGCAACTCGGTTGAATGTGCGTGCCACTTCACGCCCTCCGGGCGGGAACGGCGGCACTGCGGCACCGCACGATCGCGCGGTGGCCCGGTGCCCGGGCGGGACCTACGGTTGGTGGATGGGAGTGCCACGCCGGACGCGTGGTCGCACGGCGGCACCGGCGCGCCGAAGCGGGCCCGTGCCGCTGTGTGCCGCCGGCGCCGGAGGGACGTTCGACGTCCGCTGAACAGGCGCGCGGTCGCCCGGCCACCCACCCAGGCCTACGGTTGACCGGTGGGAGTGCGGCGCTGGACGGAGTGGCTGCGGGCCCGGGATCCCGGGTCGGCCGCGGTCCGTCGCGCCGCACGCGTCACGGTGGTCGCGTGCGCGGGGTTCTATGCCGCCCGGTACGGGCTGGGCGACCGGACGGTCGCGATCTACGCCCTCTTCGGTGCCGTCGCGGCGGGTGGGTTGTCGTCCGTGCCGGGGACGCCGCGTCAGCGGGCGGTGACGCTGCTGGCGGTGCTGCCGCTCGCGATGGCGCTGGTGACGCTCGGCACATGGCTGGCGGTGTACGGGTGGGCGGCGGCGCTGGGGATGCTCGTGGTGGGGTTCCTCGTGACGTACAGCGGGGTCGGGGGGCCGAAGTTCGTCGGGCTGGCCAACGGGCTGCAGCTGTTCTACATCCTGCCGTGCTTCCCGCCGTACGCGCCGTCGACGTTGGGGTTGCGGCTGACGGGCCTGGTCGCCGGCATGGTCCTGATGGCGGCCGCCGAGCTGTGGCTGTGGCCGGCGGCTTGTCCGGGCCGCTACCACGACCGGCTGGCGCGGGCGGGGCGGGTGGCCGCCGATGCCCTGTACGGCCTGGCTGCGGATCCGCCGCGGCGCTCCGACCCGGCGCTGCTGCTGGAGGTGTCGCAGGCGCTGCGCATGAGTCACGTACCCGCCGACGAGCGTCCGGTGTCGGCGTCGGCGCGCGACCGGGCGCTGTCCGAGGGTGCCGGGCACCTGCGGCATCTGCTGGCACAGGCACGGCAGCTGGAGGAGTCGGCGGCCGAGGGGGCGGCACTGAGCGAACCCGTCGCGAAGGGGTTGCTGCTGGCGTCGGCCGCCACGTGCGAGGACGTGGCGCGGGCCCTGACGGGGAAGGCGCCGCCGCCGATGCCGTCCCTGTGCGGGGACGCGGTGCGGGCGTTCGAGTCGCATCGCGGCCAACCGCGCGAGGCGGGCACGGACTCGGCGACGATGGTGCGGAACGGCGCGATCGCCCTCGACATCACGCACACGGCGGACCTGGTGGTGGCGGCGACCCGGATCGCGATGGGCGCCCCGGTACCCGCCGGGACCGCGTCGCCGCAGGTGCGTGGCGCCTTCTGGTACGCGGGCCGGTCGACGGCGGAGCTGTACTACCGGCGGGTGCTCGCCCATCTCACCCCGCGGTCGGTGTGCTTCCAGAACGCGGTGCGCATCGCGGTGGCCCTCGCGGCGGCCCGCCTGATCGTGGGCCAGCTGGGCCTGGCGCACGGCTTCTGGGCGCTGCTGACGACACTGACCGTGATGCGGACGAGTGCCGCCGACACCCGTACCGCTCTGCGGCCCGCGTTGCGCGGGACACTCGCGGGGGCGGTCGTCGCGGCACTGATCCTGCACTTCGCCGCGGACGCGCCGGCCGTGTACGCGGTGATGCTGCCGCCCTGCATGCTGCTGGCGTTCGCGTCGGGCACGGTGCTGGGCCCGGGGTGGGGGCAGGCGTTCTTCACCCTCACCGTGGCGGCGGCCTTCGCGCAGGTGGCCCCCAGCGGGCCCGAGCTGGCGGCAGCCCGGGTGCTGGACGTGCTGGCCGGGGCGTTGATCGGCGCGGCCGTCGGACTGCTCGCATGGCCTCACGGCGGCACCGGGGAGCTGCGGAGGGCCTGCGCGCGCGTGCTGGACGAGGGCACCCGCGCGGTCACGGACGTGACCGGCACCATCACCGAGGGCGTGCGGGTCACCGACGCCCTGCCCAGGGCGAGGCTCGCCCAGCGGATCGCGGAGGCGAGCTACGCCGAGTACGCCACCGAACGACACCCCCCGCGGCGCGAGGGCGCGGCCTCCGACACCGACTTCCAGGTGATCATGCTGGTGGGCAACCGGGTCATCACGATGGGGCAGGTCCTGCTCGACAACTGCCCGCCGGGCGCGCTGTCCGCCTGGCCGCGGAGCGCCACGCATCTACGCGACGCCGCCCACAGGCTACGGCTGTCCACGCTGCCGTTCAGCCAGGCACTGCGCTCGGGCGACGATCGGCCCGCCCCGGTGGACGGCACCACCGGCGACGCCCCGGCCGACACCACCGTGATCCACGACGTCTGCCTCGCGTCGCACGGCCGGGCCCCCGACCCGCTGCTCTACTACGCCGTGGACGCCGCCATCTGGCTGGCCAGTCTGCGGCGCGCGATCGGCGCTGCCCGCTCGCCGCGCACGGCGGCCGGCACGACGGCCTCCCCATGGCGCTGACGTCCGCGCGACGCCGGTTGCCTTGGGCCGCGGCCTGAATTGCCGGTCGGAATGGCCGGTCCTAGCGTGGAAGCATGGCCATCGCAACGATCAGCCCCGTGACCGGCGAGATCCTCGAGCGGTTCGACGAACTCACCCCCGAGGAACTCGAGGACAAACTGGCCCGGGCGGCCGCCGCGGCCGCATCGTACCGCCTGACGACACCGGAGCAGCGAGCGGGATGGGTCGAACAGGCCGCCGACCACCTGGAGAAGGAGGCCGACGCCGTCGCCCGGCTGCTCACCACGGAAATGGGCAAGACGCTCCGGGCCGCCCGGGAGGAAGTGGTCAAGTGCGTGCGCGGGCTGCGCTTCTACGCCGCGGAGGCACCCGCGTTCCTGCGGGACCGGCCCGGTGACGGCCCGGGCGTCGGCGCGCGGCAGACGTACGTCACCTACCAGCCGCTCGGTGTGGTCCTGGCGGTGATGCCGTGGAACTTCCCGCTGTGGCAGGCGATGCGGTTCGCCGCGCCCGCGCTGATGGCGGGCAACGTGGGCCTGCTCAAGCACGCCTCCAACGTGCCCCGGACCGCTCTCTACATGGAGCGGCTCTTCCGTGACGCGGGCTTCCCTGACGACGTGTTCCAGACCCTGCTGATCTCCTCCGGACGGGTCGAGGAGGTGCTGCGGGACGAGCGCCTGGCGGCCGCGACGCTCACCGGCAGCGAACCCGCGGGACGGTCGGTGGCCGCCATCGCCGGGGACGCGATCAAGAAGGTGGTCCTCGAACTCGGCGGTTCCGACCCCTTCATTGTGATGCCGTCCACGGACCTGGAGCGGGCCACCGACGCCGCGGTCAGGGCACGATGCCTCAACAACGGGCAGTCGTGCATCAACGGCAAGCGGTTCTTCGTCCACGCGGACATCGCCGAGGCCTTCATCGGGATGTTCGTCGCGAAGATGGGCGCGCTGGTCGTGGGGGACCCGATGGACGACGGGACCGACGTCGGCCCGCTGGCCACCGAGTCCGGCCGCCGTGACGTGGAGGCCTACGTGGACGATGCCGTGAGCAAGGGGGCGACCGTGCTGGTGGGCGGGGAACGACCCGACCGGCCCGGCTGGTTCTACCCTCCCACGGTACTGACGGACATCACTCCCGACATGAAGATGTTCCACGAGGAGGTCTTCGGTCCGGTGGCGCAGGTGTGGACGGTGTCCTCGCTGGAGGAGGCACTCCGGATCGCCAACGGCCACCCGTACGGGCTGGGTTCCAACCTGTGGAGCGAGGACGAGGCGGACCGGGCGCTGTTCGTACGTGACGTGCAGTCGGGCATGGCCTTCATCAACGGCAACACGACCAGCTACCCGGAGATCCCCTTCGGCGGCGTGAAGCGCAGCGGGTACGGACGCGAACTGTCGGACCTGGGCATGCGCGAGTTCATGAACGCCAAGACCGTCTGGATCGGCGAGAGCACGGGCGGCACGTCGTAGCCGAAAGCGAGGGACCGTCATGATCAAGCCCTATGCCCCCTACGACTTCATGCCGCCGATCCCGGGATTCTCGGTGACCTCGCAGTCCCTGGCGGACGGCGGGCAACTGGCGCGCGAGCACGTGAGCGGCATCCTGGGAGCGGGCGGATCGGACGTCTCACCGCAGCTGAGCTGGTCCGGCTTCCCCGAGGGGACCCGCAGTTTCACGGTCGCGATGTTCGACCCCGACGTGCCCACCGCCTCGGGCTTCTGGCACTGGGCCGTGGCCAACCTTCCCGCCTCCGTGACCGACCTGCCGGCCGGGGCCGGAGACGGAAGCGCGCTGCCGGGCGGCGCGGTGACGCTGCCCAACGACGCCGGCTACCGAAGGTACCTCGGTCCGGCGACACCTCCGGGGAACGGCCCGGACCGCTACTTCCTCGTGGTGCATGCCGTCGACGTGGAGAAGCTGGACGTGTCCGAGGCGACGGCCCCCGCCCTCATGGAGTTCCAGCTGTTCACGCACGCGATCGCGCGGGCGACCATGTACGGCACCTTCGAGCGGTGACAGGGCTCCGGCCCTACAGGATGCCGCGGCCCGGGTCGTCGCCACCGCCGACGGCTCGGCGATCCCTCACATATGCGGCGGGAGTGGCCCCGTAGCCCGATTTGAAGTTCCTGATGAAGTGACTGGTGTCCGAGAAGCGCCAGCGTGCCGCGATCTCGGCGATCCCGGCCGTGGTGTCCGGGTCCACGAGTTCGTCGTGGGCCTTCTGCAGACGCCGCCTGCGGACGCAGGCCATCACGGAGTCGTCCGCGGCCGAGAAGCTCCGGTGCAGCGTCCGCAGGGACACCCCCACGTGCCGGGCGATCATCGCCGGGGACAGGTCACCGCTTGCGAGATGCCTTTCGATGACGTTCCTGGCGGCCGCCACGATGGCCCGGGGGTGGTCCTCGAGCGCCGAACCCGGACGATCCGAGAAGATGCCCGAGAACAGGGCCGCGCAGGCATCACGCGCCATGCGCCGGGCCGTGACCGACGTCTCCAACTCCCGGCTGCTGCTCCGCACCGCCTCGAGGTAGTTGAGGAGGAACCGCACCTCGGGTGCCGCGGTGTCCGCTACGTAAGCCTGGCCCGGCCGTTTCCCCGATGCGATGTGCGGAAGCACCAGGTGGCGCGGAATGGAGATGACGTGCACATTCGTGGCCGACGAGCAGGAGAATCGCCACGAGGCCTTCGTGTCGCGAATGCAGATCTGTCCTGGCTTGACGTGGTACGTCTTCTTGCCCGCCAGGAACTCGATCCAGCCCGAGGTCACCACGTCGGCGACGATCGGATCCTGGGGCACGTTCTTCCCGGAGACCCCTGTCAGGGAATCGACGTAGACCTGGGCGGACAGCAGTCCGTCGATGAGCTGGCCATGTGCGCCGAAGCGAAATCCGCGAGAGGCGGCGGAGTGCGGGACGGCGAGGCGTGTGAGATGCGAGAACGGACCGTTCTCTCCGAACGGGTTGTGTTCCCGGTGCAGGAAATGCCGCTCGGAGGATTCGGCCTGTTCGGCGGTGAGGCGCATTCCGGCCCGGTAGGTGATGGTGCTGTCGGGGCTCGGCGTGGCGGTCGCAATGCCTGCCGATCGCTCGTATTCCACCTGCACCCTCTCGCGATCGCTCCGGGATCCTCCGCCGGAGGTGCCGAGTGATCGATGCCTTGCCAACTGATCCGTGCCTGCTCAAGTGTACTACTCGTTCGGAATTCAACAACTCGCCGCGCGTTCCGCGAAATGGATCCGGTACGTCGGTGGCACGGATTTTCCATGACGTGGCACGCATTTTCAGAAGGGCAAAATGCGTTGCCGCAGACCGTCACACGCCGCATCCCACACGATTTGCACCCCCAAGCGGCGCCCGCCGACAATCGATCCATAGGGGAACGGACGGGTTGAAGACTCGCTACCGGAGGTATGCCATGGCCCAGGTCATCGCCGGCCCCAGGATCACCGGGGTCCACCACCTCTCCTTCACCGTGTCCAACCTGGACGACAGCCTGGACTGGTACCAGCGGCTGTTCAGCGCCGAACGCGTCGACTACAAGTTCAACCACCTCTACCGGGAATCGACGGGGTACGGGGTGCTGCTGGTCACCCCCGATTCCGGCCTGGTGATCGGGTTGCACAAGAACACGGGCAACCAGCACGAGGGCTTCCTCGAATCCCGGACCGGTCTTGACCACATCTCGTTCCAGGTCGGCTCGCGCACCGACCTGGAGTCCTGGATGGCCTGGCTCGACGAGTTGGGCATCGCACACACACCCATCAGGGACGAGACGGAGCCGTTCGCCTACTCGACCGTCGTGTTCCGCGACCCCGACAACCTCCAGCTCGAGTTCCTCGCCCTCGCCTGACGGACGCCCGTGCGGCGACGGACCTGGACGGGCTGCGAGACAAGCACGCGTGGTGGTGTCCGGGGCGTGCGTGCCCCCGACACCACCACGGATGCGGAGCCGTGCGTCAGCCGTGGCTGGGAGGGTTGACCGGCCGCTTGGCGGTGACGTCGCCCTCGTAGACCAGCGCGGTGCGGTGGTTGTACTGGATGGTGTACATCTTCTTGGCGCCGAAGACGACCTTGCCGTCAGCCTTGAAGTAGTCGTCGGTCAGGGCGGGCGGCGCGGTGGCGACGTACGCCTGGCCGGACGGGATGGTGTACATGCTCAGCGGGGCCTGGGTGGAGGCGCCGTACCCGGCCGGGTACTCCGCGGCGTCCGGGTAGCTGGAGCCGTACACCTTCACCGGCGGGGTGTCGGAGTTCCTGCCGCTCTTGACGACGGTCACGCCGTGGGCGGGGACGGTGTTCCGGCCCTTCGGGTTGTGGAACCAGACCTTGCTGCCGCTGAACCAGACGGCGGTCCAGGCGCCCTGCTTGCCGGCGACCACGAACTGCTGGCCTGCCTGGGCGGTGCCGCCCCAGTCGTTGATCCGGTTCGTCCCGGCGGCGCCGGGGTGGATGGACTGTTCGCCGAAGAGCGGCGCGGTGTCCTCCGGCGCGGTGCGCAGGTAGACGAAATTGGCGGGCTGCTCGACGTCCGTGCAGGCAGGCGTGGCGCCGGTCGGGTCGTCGGACGGACAGATCTGGACGGTCTGCCGGTTGCCGGCGAAGCCGGGAGCGATGGTGACGACGCTGCCTACCCGGCCGACACCGTGCCTGCCGGTCAGCGGGGCGCCGACCAGGGCCATGAAGTGCTCCCAGTCCCAGGACGGTCCCGGGTCCCAGTGCATGCCCGACACCGTCGCCGACGTCGGGCCGACAACGTTGTCGTGACCGATGATGTGCTGCCGGTCGAGCGGGATGTCGAAGCGCTCGGCCAGGTACTTCACGAGCTCCGCCGTGGCCTCGTACTGGGCCTCGGTGTACCAGGTCGCCCCGTGGGCGGCGTAGCCCTCGTGCTCGATCCCGATGGAGTGCATGTTGGTGGAGTAGTTGCCCGCGTGGAACGCCAGGTCCTTCGTGGGGACCATCTGCGTGACCGCGCCGTCGGCGGACCGCATCACGTAGTGCGCCGAACTCCCGCCCGCGGTCTGGAAGGTGGCGATCGCCGACTCGTACGAGGACTCGGTGTCGTGGATGACGATCGAGTCGATCCGGATCCCGTTGGCCGGGCGGTTGGACACCTGGCCGTTGGACGGGGCGGCCGGCACGAAGGTGCAGTCCACGGTGGTGGGGCACTCGGTGTCGGTCGTCGCCGCCGAGGTCAGGCGCAGGCGGTCCAGCTGACCGGTGGCCGGGGTCACTCCCGTCCCGGCCGCCAGCGCCACCCGCTGACCGTCGGCGGTGGTGCGCTTCACGCCCTTCTCCAGCGTGGCGTAGACCCGGTCGGCGAACGCCCGGGCGCCCTCCCGTTGCGTGGACTGGCTGTAGCGGGCCACCGCGCCGTACCAGTCGTCCGGACCCGCCGAAGCCTTCCCGCCGGTGGCCTCCTGGTACGAGGCCAGCAGGGCGGCCCCGCCACGGATGTTGGCCGTCGCGTTGTCGCGCAGGTCCTTCGCGGACAGACCGGTGAGCTTCGCCGCGGCCTGGAGCGTGTGCAGCGCCGGGTCCGCGGCCAGTTCTGCCACGTCCGCCCGGCCGGCCATGCCCGCGTCACCGGCGGAGAGCATCGCCGCCGTGACATCCGTGAGATGCATCGGCCCGTAGCCGCCATCCGTGCTGTGCTGCCCGGCGTGCGCGTCCCATGCCGACTCCTGGTACGCCACCGCCAGCAGCACCTGCTCCGGTACGTCGAACTCCGCGGCCGCGGCCGTGAAGTCGGCCTGCCGCGTGGACGTGGAGGGGGAGTTCTCGCTGGTCGCCTGTGCCACCACCGGCACCGCCACCGCACCGGCCACCGCGAGTGCCGCGGCCGCGAGCAGCACCGGCCGACGCCGTTCGGCATGCCGCCGGCGAGTCGTTCTCTCTGTCGTCATCAATTATTCCCGAGTGTGTCTGAGACGGTCATGTCGCCCTGTGGGCGAGCTGACTGACACGGCATGAGCCGTTCTGCGAGGCACTCCGGACTCTCTACGGAGGTGTGCCTGCCGTCTGTCGGCGCCGAACCGCGTCCGGCGTTCGCTCGCAATCGACCTGAGGACGGTTGGTGACGCTAGCAGAGCGCGCCGGACGGAATCAAAGAAGACAGTGCCACCGGGAGAATTCCCGGAAGTTGTGAACATGGCGTGAATCCTTTTCAGGGGCATACCGCTTGGGCCTTTCGCGCCGTCAGTTCACCCAGAGCGTGCGGGCGTCATTTGTCCGCCCCTGCCGGTGATTTCTGCCACGAGGCGCGCAGATGACATTTCCGGTCCCCGGCGTCCGGCGGGCGCGACATTGACGCCGGACGCCGGGGGGCTCGTGTGAAGGCGTCGCAGCGCGCGGGGGAGTCCCGCCCGAAGCGGCCATCGATCGCGGCTGCGGCACGTCACGCGTGCGCGGTCAGGGGCCCGCAACGCCGCAGTGGTGTTGCGGGCCCTCTGCCGTGCAGGTGGCACGACGGTCTACCGGCCCCTGGGGAGGGCGGGATGAGCGGGCGTCGGCTGAGCCGACCCCGCCGTGGCCGGAGAGGCGTCAACCCCTGCAACTCCTGGCGGCCGGCCGGCATGTGACCGGCCGCCAAGGGTCAATTCGGTCGCCGAAACCGTCAACGTTGAGAAACGCGTGGATCGTGCCGAAACGGTACGACTGCGACGCTGTTCTCTTTGACGATGCCGGGCACGGCGAACCTTCCCCACTGGCTTTCCGCTTGCGCACATTCGGTGAAGCACCGCCACGACAGTGCGCGGGGCATTCCGCGTAACGGCTCCACCATCCGATCAGGTGAAGCGGGGTGCTGTATAGAACCTTGACGCCACTACCGGACAGGGCCGGAATGGCACGGACTACTGCACGGCGGACGGCATGGAGCCGTCCACGTCGGTGAAGCCGTAGTGGAGTGCGAGGTCGCTCGTCGACACCGCGGATCCCGAGCGGTCCCGTACCGCGGGGTCGCCTGCCAGCGCCACCACGCCCCGCCCGACGAAACGCGGCGACTCCGCCGCGCCGACGTCGAACCTGCCCTCGCCCGGGAGTTCGATCTCGGAACGGCCGTGGCCGGCCCCGCGTGCGGCGGCGTCGACCAACTCGGTCCGGACCAGGCCGGGCCAGACCGACACCACGGACACGTCCCGCGGGCGCAGTTCCACGGCCATGTCCGCCGTCATCTTGTCGAGCGCGGCCTTGCCCACGCCGTACGCGGTGGTGTGGGAGTACTGGCGTGCGCCTGCCGACGAGACGTTGACGATCAGCCCCCTTCCCGCCGCGAACAGCAGCGGTGCCGCACAGACGCTCGCCACGTAGTGCGACCGTGTGCCGATGTCCAGCACTTGATCCCACGCGGCGAGTGGCAACTCCCAGAACGGCTTGCCGAGCCAGGCCCCGAGGTCCGGCGACGAGAAGACGTTGTTCACCAGCAGGTCCAACCGCCCGGACTCCTCGCGCACGCGCGCGAACACGTCCGCCACCTGCTCGTCACTGCGGTGGTCGCAGACGACGGCCACCCCCTTGCCGCCCAGCGCGGTCACCTCCTCGGCGGTCTCGCTCACGGTGCCGGGCAGCGGACCGGCCGTGACGCTGCGCCCGGTCACGTAGACCGTCGCACCGGCAGCGCCCAGTTCGAGCGCTATCCCCTTGCCCACCCCACGGCTCGCGCCTGTGACGACGGCGATCCTGCCGACCAGCGGTCGATCCATGCCCACTCCTCCGGGAAGCCCCCGTGCGACCGCGGGTCGGCTTCCGCCCGTACCGATCATCCGAATGCCTACACTGTAGGCATGATTACACCAAGTGCAAAATTGCACGGATGGTAGAGTCCGGCTCATGACGGCGGACGGGCTCAGGGAACGGAACAAGCACAGGAAGCGGGAAGCGATCCTGCGCGCCGCCCACGAGCTCTTCGCCGAACGCGGCTACGAGGCCGCCACGATCACCGACATCGCCGACAGGGCCGAAGTCTCCCGGCGTACGGTCACCCTGTACTTCCCCACCAAACTCAGCCTCGCGCTGGCCCACCTCGACGCGCTCGAAGCACGACTGCACGCCGCCATCAGCGAGCGCGAACCGGGCTGGAGCATCATCGACGCCGTCGAGCACTGGCTGTACGGCGAACTGGACCACCCGCAGGAACTGAGCGCACTCACCGAGCGCATGCTCGCGCTCAACCCGCAGCTCCTGGGCCCCCACAAGGCGCGCATGGCCGAGATCGTCGAGACCGGGGCGCGTCGCCTGGTCGAGGACATGGACACGCCTCCCGACGAGAGGGACGCCCGCATGACGGCCGCCGCGGCGGCCGCGCTGTGCTCGTCCCTGGGCCCCACGCCGACACGTGACGACGTCGTCGCGGCGATGACCTTCCTGCGCGCGGGTGTCGAGGCCTTGGCGGCGAACGGCACGTGAAGGCGCCGTTCGGCTCCGCCCGGTCCGGCGGGAGACCGGGCCGCACGGACGCCTAACGCCGACGCCCGCCCCCGGCCGGCAGACGCAGCGTGAACAGCGAACCCTCGCCGTAGGTGCTCTCGGCGGTGACGGAACCCCCGTGCGCGTGCGCGAGGTTGCGCACGATGGCAAGACCGAGACCGCTGCCGCCCGTACCCCGGTTGCGGGACTTCTCGGCACGCCAGAAGCGGTCGAAGACCCGGGGCAGGTCCTCGGGCCGGATCCCGCCGCCGGTGTCGGCCACGGCGATGACGACCGTGCCGTCGTCCCGGTGCGCCCGGATCGTGACCGTGCCGCCTGACGGGGTGTGGCGGACGGCGTTGGAGACGAGGTTCGCCACCGCCTGACGGAGGCGGACCGGGTCGGCGTCGACGGTGCCGAGGCCGACGCCGCCCTCGACGCGGAGGACGACGCCGGCGTGGTCGGCGCGTCCGCGGTGGGCGGTGACGACCTGCTGGACGAGTTCGGCGACGTCGCACGGCGCCTTGTGGAGCCGCAACGCTCCGGCGTCGGCGGCGGCGAGGTCCCGGAGGTCGTCCACGACGTGCTGGAGCAGCAGCGCCTCTTCGAGGAGCGAGCCGACGAGGGCGCGGTCGGCCGGGACGACGCCGTCGTCGGCGGCCTCGAGCCAGCCGCGGATGTTGCTCAGCGGAGTGCGGAGCTCATGGGCGATGTCACCGACCATCTCGGTGCGCAGCCGTTCCAGCTCGGCGCGGTGCCGGGACATCTCGTTGAACACCTCGGCGAGCCGGCCGATCTCGTCCTTGCCGGTCACCTGGACGCGAGCGGCGAGGTCACCCGCCTTCATGCGGTGGGCAGCCGTCGTGAGGGCCCGCAGCGGTCTGACCAACCGGAGGCCCAGGCCCACGGTGACGGCGACGGTGAGCAGGAGCACGCTGCCGACGACCGCGGCCATCCGGAGGCGGTTGGGTGCGGACAGGTCGAACGGTGAGACGGCGGCCTGGTCCGGGGAGCCGATGAACAGGAGCGCGGCCGGGGCGACGTAGGAGGCGAGCTGCTCGCGGCGGGCGCTGTCCAGGCACGAGGGGACCAGCTGATCGTCCACGGGGGTACGGCTTCCCGTGCCCGTCCAGGTCAGGTCCGGTGCGAGCCGTACCGGACCGCTGCCGCGGCGGCTCAGACAGGTGCCGACCAGTCTGTCGAGCTGGGCGAGCGCACGGGCCTCGGTGCGGGTGGGTCGGTCCAGCGCGTCGTTGGCGCACCTGCTTCCCGTGTAGCCCGGCGCGTCCACGCGGGGCCGTCCGTTGGGGGCCGTGGCGGTGGTGGCGCGAATGCCCGGGATCTGGTTGAGGCAGTTGACACGGCGTTGTGCGAGGGCGGTCAGTTCCGTGCGCTCCGCCGGTGTCAGGCGGAACGGACCGACGGCGCGGGAGTCGATGCGGTCGCGGCCACGGGAGCCCGAGACGCCGGCGTCGACGGACAGCGCGTCCACGGTCGCCGACGCCCGGTCGGGCAACGGAGCCCTCCGGCCGGAGCCGGAGCCGGAGTCGGCGTTGGCGTCGACGTCGACGGAGTCGGCGATCGGCCGGCGGTCCTGGGTGGTGAGGACGACGCGGTGTCCGGTCTCCCGGGCGAGGCGGTCCACCAGCGCCTGCACACCCTGCCAGTCGCGGTGCGTCGCGGCCCTGGCCACGAGGGCCTCGTAGATCCGGGAGTCGTCCGAGATGGCCTGGCCCTGCTCCTGCCGGATGGCCCGGGCGGTCGTGCGGACCGCAAGCCAGGCGGTGGCCGCGATCGAGCACACGGAGATCAGCACCGACAGCGCGAGCAGCCGCACGACCAGGCTGCGGTGGAAGCGGGCGTTCACGCGCTGTCGGACAGGACGTAGCCGACACCGTAGACGGTCAGCAGGCGCACGGGCCGGGCGGGATCGGATTCGATCTTCCTGCGCAGGTTCATGACGTGCGTGTCCACCGTCCGCACGGTGAAGTAGCGCCCCGTGCCGTGCAGGTGCCCGAGGATCTGCTCCCGGGTGAAGACCCGGCCCGGCTGGGCGGCGAGCGTCTCCAGCAGCCGGAACTCCCCGGGCGTGCAGTCCACGGGGGCGCCGTCGCAGGTGACCTGGTGCCGGGACGGGTCGATGCTCAGGCCGGCGACGGTCAGCACCGGATCGGGTCCGGGTTCGGGTTCCGGTTCGGGGACGCGGGGCGCGGCGGGGCGGGCACGGCGCAGCAGGGTGCGCACCCGGGCGGTGAGCTCCCGCGGACTGTACGGCTTCGCCATGTAGTCGTCGGCGCCCAGGTCGAGGCCGAGCAGCAGGTCGTCCTCGGTGCAGCGGGCGGTCACCATCAGGACCGGCAGGTCGGACTCGCGGCGCAGGATGCGGCAGACGTCCAGCCCGTCGACCCTCGGCATCATCACGTCCAGCACGAGGAGCTGCGGGGGGTTGCGGCGCAGTTCCTCCAGAGCGGCGCGCCCGTCGTGGACGACGGTCACGGAGTGCCCTTCGTGCTCGAGATAGACCCGCAGCAGCTCCGCCTGTTTCTCGTCGTCCTCGGCAACCAATATGTGGGCGCTCATGACCGGGAGTATAAGTAGGCCAAGTGGCGCATTCGGGCGCCCTGGGCGGCGTCCGCACCGGGGCCACCGGATCACGAACACTTCCTGACAGGATGCTGACATCCGTCGGCCACGATCCGGCGGCATGACCCACTCACGTCTCCCTCACCGCTGCCTTGGCGCGGCCGCCGCACTCGCGTGCGCCACCCTCCTCGCGGGATGCGGCGGGTCCGCCGGGCACACCGACGCCGAGTCCGGGAAGCGCGACGTCGCGTCCCTGACGACGGGCTCGCCGTCCGCCACGGCGTCCGGCCCCGCGCCCTCACGAAGCGCCGAGGAAGGCCGTCCGCAACTGCGTCTGGACAGCTCCGACGCCGAACGCGACCGCTACTGGAACGCGTACGCCACCTGCCTGAAGGACCACGGGCACAAGATGATCCTGTCCCGTGGCCCCTACTCCATCGACCAGAACGACAACAGCCCCACCGCCCGGGCCGCGCAGAAGACCTGCGCCGGAAAACTCCCCCTGCAGCCCCCCGAACTGGACCGCGACAGGAACCCGCACTACGACGACGACTACCGCGCCTACGTCACGTGCCTCAACTCCCACGGGCTCAAGGTCGTCGCGCTGCCCGACAACTCCGGCTGGACCTATGACGGCCAGACCACGATGAGCGAGACCGAGCAGACCAAGGTCGACAAGAGTTGCACGATGGAGGCCTTCGGTGGCAAGGACCGCTGACCACCGCCTCCCCGGACGGCGACGGCGCCGGCTCACCGTGGCCCTGGCCGTCCTCCTGACCGCCGGTGGCGCGGGAGGGGCCACCGCGGCTTGGAGCGCGCGCCACGGCAGCCCGCAGACCGCGCCGGAACACCCGATCCCGCTCCACACCGTCAAGGTCGTCAGGACCGACCTCTCCACCGACCGGACCCTGCCCGGCACCCTCGGCTACGGCCCGCTCCGGACGCTCAAGGGCAACGGCACCGGAGTGATCACCAAACTGCCCTCGCCGGGCGCGACAGCCGCGCGCGGCAAACCCCTGTACTGGGTGGACGACCGGCCCGTCACCGTCTTCTTCGGCGACACCCCCTTCTTCCGCGCGCTGGACAAGCCCGGGCTGCACGGCCACGACGTCACGGTGCTGGCGGACAACCTGCGGGCCCTCGGCTACGACATCGGGTACACCGCCGACCGCGGTCCCTCCCGTCTTACGACCGGCGGCTCCGAATTCACCCCCGCGCTCAGCGCCGCCCTCCGACGCTGGCAGCACGACACCGGGCAGACGGCGACCGGCACCCTGAAGCCCGGCCAAGCGCTGGTCCTGCCGGGTAGGGCGCGCGTCAACACCGTCACCGCCGCCCTCGGTGACCCGGTCGCCGGGGAAGTGCTGACGTACACCACCACCGCGAAGTCGGTGGCGGTCAGCGTGGACGCGACCGAGGTCGGCGCACTCCGGACCGGGCAGAGCGTGACGATCACGCTGCCCGACAGCCGTGAGATCCCCGGCAGGATCACCACCGTCGCCCGTGCCGTCCAGGGCGGCACCGGCGAGGAGCAGACGGCCCAGACCGGCCCGCCCACGGTCGCCGTCACCATCACCCCCCAGCGGCCCGCGGACGTGAAGGCCCTGGACTCCGCCTCCGTCCAGGTCCGCTTCACCGCGACCGACCGCAAGGGCGTCCTGGCCGTCCCCGTCACCGCGCTCCTCGCACTCAGCGAAGGCGGCTACGCCCTTCAGCGGCCCGACTCCTCCCTGGTGGCCGTGGAGACCGGCGTGTTCGCCGACGGCCTGGTCGAGGTGCGCGGCACGGGCGTCAGCGAGGGCATGACGGTGGTGACCTCCTCATGAACTCCGGGCAACCGGCCCTCGCCCTCGTCGTGCGCGAGGTGACCAAGACCTACCCGGGCGGCGTCACGGCCCTGGACGGGGTCACCCTCACCGTCGAGGGGGGGGAACTCCTGGCCATCGTGGGCCCCTCCGGCTCCGGGAAGTCCACGCTGCTGCACATCATGGGCACCCTCGACCAGCCCACCAGCGGCACGGTCGAGATCGCCGGCCACGCCGCCGCCGGGCTGTCCGACCGGCGGCTGTCCGCGCTGCGGGCACGGCTGCTGGGCTTCGTCTTCCAGCACTTCCACCTCACCGACGGCCTCGACGCGACCGAGAACGTCGCCACCGGCCTGCTCTACGCCGGCGTGCCGTCCCGGCTGCGCCGCCCCCGCGCCGAGGAGGCGCTGGCCCGGGTCGGCCTGGCGCACCGCACCCGCCATCTGCCCCAGCAGCTGTCCGGCGGCGAACGCCAACGGGTCGCCATCGCCCGCGCACTGGTCAACGAACCCGCCCTCGTCCTCGCGGACGAACCGACCGGAGCCCTGGACAGCGCCAACGGCCAGGCCGTCCTCGACCTGCTCACGCGTCTGAACCAGGAAGGCACCACCATCGCCGTCATCACCCACGACCGGGACATCGCCGCGCGCATGCCGCGCCGCATCGAGATGCGCGACGGCCGCGTCGCCTCGGACACCGCCACCCGCACGACCGCCGGGAGCCCGGTATGAACCGACCGATCCGGCTGTCCCCCCTCGACGTCCTGCGGCTCGGACTGCTGGGCCTGCGCACCCGCAGGACCCGCGCCGCCCTGTCCGCCCTGGGCATCGCGATCGGCATCGCCACGCTCGTCGTCGTCACCGGCATCCCCGCCTCCAGCCAGCGGGCGCTCATGGAGGAACTGTCCGCGCTCGGCACCAACATGCTGCGCGCCCAGCCCCAGCCCGACGCCGACCAGAAGGCCCGGCTGCCGGAAGCGGCGGACGCGATGGCGGCCCGCATCGGCCCGGTGACCAGCGCCACCGCCGTCGCCAACACCCACGCGACCGTGCGGCGTTCCGACCTGTCCGACCCCAACGACTCCATCGGGATCACCGTTCTCGCCGCCAGGACCAACCTGCTGACCACCGTCGGCGGCACCGTACGCGCGGGCCACTTCCTCGGCCGGGCCACCGAGCGCTTCCCGACGGCCGTCCTCGGCACGCGCGCCGCGTCGCGGCTCGGCATCGACCGGGTCGTCCCGGGACGGGAACCGCTGGTGACGATCGGCGAGCACCGGTTCACGGTGATCGGCATCCTCGATCCGATGCCGCTCACCCCCGACCTGGAGAGTTCCGTCCTGGTCGGCTGGGACGCGGCGCGCGACGTCCTCGCCTTCGACGGGCACCCCACGGTGGTCTACGTGACGGCACGCGAGTCACGGATCGAGGCGGTACGCGCGGTCCTGCCCGACTCCGTCAACCCCGAGCTGCCCGGACTGGTCCAGGTCAGCCGGCCCTCGGACGCCCTGGCCGCCAAGCGCGCCACCGAGCACGCCTTCTCCGCCCTCTTCCTGGGACTCGCGGGTGTCGCTCTCCTGGTCGGCGGCATCGGCGTGGCCAACACCATGTTCGTCTCCGTCCTGGAACGACGCCGCGAGATCGGTCTGCGCCGCGCCCTCGGCGCGAACCGCCGCCAGATACGGGGGCAGTTCCTGACGGAGTCGGTCATGCTGTCCGTGCTGGGCGGGCTCAGCGGCACCCTGCTCGGAGCGGCCGGCACGGCCGCATACGCGATCTCCCAGTCCTGGCCGCCCGTCCTGCCGCCCCTCGCCCTCGCCACCGGCATGGCCGGCGCGATCGCCGTGGGCGCCGTCGCCGGCGTCTACCCCGCCCTGCGCGCCTCGCGCCTGCCCCCGACACAGGCCCTGTCGGCGGTCTGACGCCGGTGCGGGCCGGGGTGCGGTGCGGGCCGGCACCGGTTGGCCGATGCGGTTGCCGGATGTGCCAGACTCCGGCCCATGCGCCTCGATCAAGCACTGGTGGACGCCGCCGTCGACCTCATGAACCGGCGCTGGCCGCCGGGTGAACCGGGTGGTGCGGCTGCCGTACGGCTGGCCGATGGCGGGATCCTGACCAGCGTCGGACTGGACAACCTGCACGGTTCCGTGGCCCTCTGCCAGGAGACCGGTGCCTTCATACAGGCCTTCACGCAGGACCGCGTGGTCGTCGCATCCGTCTGCGTCTGCAGGGACCCGGAGCAGCACCGGGTCCTGATCCTTCCTCCGTGTGGCATCTGCCAGGAGCGACTCGCCCTCTGGGGACCGGCCGTGGAGGTTGCGGTCCCCAGGGAGGACGATCCGGCCGCCTGGGATGCGCGGACCTTGGCGGAGGTCAACCCCTACTACTGGGGGCGGCAATTCGCCGGCGGGGAATGGCCGTCCTCGACGCAGCACAGCGGGTGACGAGCCGCCGTGCAGGACCGTCGCGGCTCCGACGATCACGGTCCGGCCGGGCGCACGCAGGCTGACGGGGGCGCCGCAGCGCGCCACCCCGGTCGGGCCCTATCCGCCGGCGAGGCCCGTGCGCCAGGCCCACAGGGCGATCTCGACGCGGTTGCGGGCGGAGAGCTTCGTCTGGACGTTGCCCAGGTGGGTCTTGACCGTGCCCAGGGACACGAAGAGTTCGGCCGCGATCTCCGCGTTGGTCTTGCCCTCGGCCACCAGCCGGACGACGTCCGTCTCGCGGGAGGACAGATCGGAGGCCTCCGGCGCGGAGGGGCGGGGCGGCTTGATGCCGCGCAGCAGCCGGATCGTGATCGCGGGGCTGACCAGGGCTTCCCCGGAGTACGCCGCGCGCACCGCCTCGGTCAGCAGCGCCGGGCCGGAGTCCTTGAGGAGGAATCCGGAGGCTCCGTTGTCCAGTGCCTGGTAGACGTACTCGTCGTCGTCGAAGGTGGTGACGACCACGATCTTGGGGGCGTCGCCGGCTCCGGGGCGGTTGAGTTCGCGGAGGGCCTGGAGGCCGTCCATGCGCGGCATGCGGATGTCCATCAGGACGACGTCGGGGTTGAGCGTGCGGGACATCTCCAGGGCCTGGACGCCGTCCTTCGCCTCTCCCACGACCTCGATGTCGTCCTCCGCGCCGAGGATGAGGGAGAACCCGGTGCGGACCATGGCCTGGTCGTCCGCCAGCAGGACACGGATGGTCATCGTGCGCCCCCGGCGGGGATCCAGGCCTGCACGCTCCAGCCCTCCGGGAGCCGGGGGCCGGCGGTCAGGGAACCTCCGAGTGCCGCGGCGCGCTCGTGCAGGCCGGCCAGGCCGTAGCCGCCGTCGGGGTGGTCGCCGCCACGGCTGCGGCCGTCGTTGGTGACCTCGACCGTCACCGCGTCGGGCCGGTCCTGGCGGCGCACGTGGATGTCGAGGGTGCGGACCGCGTCCGCGTGCTTGCGCACGTTGGTGAGGGCCTCCATGACCACCCGGTGCACCGCCGACTGGACGTCGATGGCGATGTCGTCGAAGCCGCCCTCGATGCGCAGCCTCACCTCCGGACCGGTCTCGGAGGTGAAGTGTCCCGCGAGGGAGGCGATGTCGGCGATCGTGCCCGGCGGCGACAGGCGGGCCTGGGCGTCGGGCTCGCGCAGCAGGGTGACCATGCGGCGGATGGCCGTCATGGCCTCGTCGCCGGCCGCCTCGATGCGTTCCAGGGCGGGAAGAACGGCCTGCGGCTTGCTCGCCGCCACGGTCTGCGCGGCCTGGGCGAGCACGATCATGCCGGTCACGTGATGGGCGACGTAGTCGTGGAGGTCCGACGCGATGCCCGTCCGCTGGGCCAGCTGGGCGGCGGTCACCTGGCGCTGGCGGTTGGTCTGGAGCATCCGTACGGACAGGCCCGTGGCGGCGGCGATCACGCCGCCGAGCGCCAAGGCCAGGGCCAGGGCCAACGCGATGCGCTGGTGGGACTTCAGGGGTTCGAGCACCAGCCCCGCCAGCAGGAGCATGACCGCGAAGGAGGCGCGCATGGGCTCGGCCCGCCATGCGGTCACCCCGATGACCAGGATGGTCACGGCGGCGGCGGTGAACCCGAACGGCACAGTGCTGTAGTCGGCGGGCGGAGTGGTGAGCGTCGCCAGCAGCACCAGCGCCCCCAGCCACAGCGCGCCCGTACCCAGGGGGACGGCCGCCAGCCGCGGCGTCACCAGGGCGACCACGATCGCCAGGAGGACGGTGAACGGATGGGCCTGGTTCAGGCTCACGTCCAGGATGCCCAGGACCAGCAGGGCCCCGGTGGCCGCCAGCCACCCGATGCCCCGCACCGCCCGTTCGAAGACGCCGTCCGTTGTGTCGCCCACGTTCCCGTCGTCTCCACTTCCGCTCGCCTGCCGAGCGGAAACCGCTCCGGGTGTCGCCTCCAGTGTCACCGATACGCCCCGGAAGGCCCGGACCCATCCGCGCGCACCATCGGTGTGGCCGCGTCGGGCTCCGGGGGCGGGGGCGGTGTGCGCTCCGGCTTGGTGTGGATGTCGTCCGTTCCCGTGCCCAGGACGACGACGTCGAAGACGGTCTGGGCGTAGACCCGGGCGGTGCGCAGCAAGTGGTGCATGCGGTGGTGCCCTCCGTTGCTCTCGTGGTGGATCGCGGCGGGTGCGGGACCCTGGTCGGTGGTGAGGCGGTGCTGCCCGGTCACGGCCGCACCTGCGCGGTGGCCGCTGCGCGCGGGCCGCGACCCTGCGCCGGGGAGGACGCCTCCGGTGCGGCGAGCGCCCCCCGGACCAGTTCGTCGAGCAGTGCGGGGTAGCTCAGGCCCTGGTGCGTGAACATCTTGGGGACCTGGGAGCGGGCGGTCATGCCGGGCATGGTGTTCACCTCGTTCAGCACGGGACCGTCGGGGGTGAGGAAGAAGTCGCAGCGGGCCACTCCGCGGCACCCCAGGGCGGTGAACAGGTCGAGGGACGCCTCGGTGAGCCGGTCCAGCTCGCCGGCGGACAGGGCGGCGGGTATCCGGAACCGGGCTCCGCCGTCGTACTTCTGTTCCGTGTCGAAGAGGCGGCCGTCGTCCAGCAGGATCTCCAGCGGCGGCCCGACCGTCAGGCGGCCGTCCGCGCGCTGCAGCACGGCGAGGTCGACCTCGCGTCCGCTCACCAGGTCCTCGACCAGGACCCGGTCGTCGATCCGGAGCGCCGCGGCGATGGCCGGTGCGAGCTCTGCCGCCTCGGTGACGAGGGCCACTCCGTGACTGGACCCCGCGGCGACGGGCTTGACGACGACCGGGCCGTGGAAGCGCACCTGGTCGGCGTTGCCGGCGGTGACCAGGAAGCCCGGGGCGACGGCGATGCCGACGGCTTCGGCCACCAGCTTGGTCGCCCACTTGTCCATGGCCAGGGCGCCGCCCCGCACACCGGCGCCGACGTACGGCAGGTCCGCGAGGTCGAGCAGGGCGGCGAGCGTGCCGTCCTCGCCCTGCGGGCCGTGCATCGCGGGGAACACCACGTCGCACCCGGCGAGCAGGGTCAGGGCCGCGGACAGGCTCGCTGCCGGCGTGCCCGCCAGCCGGTGCCCGGCGGAGTCCCGCCACACGCCGTCCCGGCCGATGGTGAGGGACAGCACGTCGTAGGCGGTGGGATCGAGTGCGGCGCCGACGGATGCGGCGGAGGCCAGGGACACCTCGTGCTCGTCGCTCCGCCCGCCACCGATCACGGCGACCCGGACGCGCCGGGCCTCGGACGCGGGGATCACGCGGCCACCGCCGGCTGCTGCACCGTGCGGCGCAGTCGCGCGCCCAGGCCGGTCACGATCTCGTGCTCGATGGTGTCGGACCAGCGGGCCCAGTCCCGGAGGGTGGGCTCGCCGTGGTCACCGGCGCCGAAGACGGTGGCGACGTCGCCGGGGGCGGCCGGATGCTCGCCGGTGTCGACGATGATCTGGTCCATGGAGATCCGCCCCACAACGGGGCGGCGGCGCCCGGCGAGGAGCACTTCGGCCCGGCCGGACGCCGCGCGGGGAAGCCCGTCGGCGTATCCGACGGCCACCAGTGCCAGGTGGGTGCCGCGGTGGGCGCTCCATGTGTGCCCGTAGCCGGCCCGGGTCCCGGCGGTGACCGTGCGGACGGAGACCACGGGGGCGGTCAGCGTCAGCGCGGGCAGCAGCGGGGTCGTCCGCGTCGGATCGATGCCGAAGAGCCCGGCGCCGACACGGCTCAGGTCGAACCGGGTCCGCGGGTCGGTGAGGGTCGCCGAGGTGGCGGCCACATGCCGGAGGGCCGGCCGCAGACCGGCCTCGGCCGCGGTGACCGTCGCAGCCCGGAACAGCTCGAGGGCCTGGTCGGTGCACGGATCGCCCGGGGTGTCCGCGCAGCCCAGGTGGCTCATGACGCCGACCACCCGGACCAGGCCCGCACGCTCCGCGTTCCGGGCCCGACGGCACAGGTCGGCCCATTCCCGGGGGTCGGCACCCTCGCGGGCCATACCGGTGTCCACCTGGAGGTGGACGTCGGCGGTCCGGCCCGTCCGGGAAGCGGCACGGGTCACGGCGGCAAGGTGCTCGTGCCCGGGAACGGCCGGCGAGACACCCGCCCGCAGCGCTTCCTCGAAACCGGCGTCGACCGGATTGAGCCAGCTCAGGATCGGCACCCGCAATCCCGCGCGCCTGAGGTGCAGCGCCTCCTCGACGGACGTCACGCCGAGCGAGGTCGCCCCCGCGCCCAGGGCGGCGGAAGCGGCCTCCGCAGCGCCGTGTCCAAAGCCGCCGGCCTTGACCACGGCCATCACGCGGGCGGCGCGCGCCGCGAAGACCCGGGTGTTCGCGGCGATCGCCGTCAGATCCACCCTCAGCTCCGGGCTGGCCCGGTGGCCGGGCAGCGTACGGAGTGGGTCGGCGGTACGGACGGCGGAACCGATCGGTGGAACGCAGTGCATGGGGTGCCCTTCGGAGGTGTCACAGTCAGGCCGGTGCCCTGCGGCCGGGAAGGCTCAGGGCATCACCGCAGGTGGGGGGTGAGGTTTGAGCCCCCGCCGGTGCGGGCGCTCGGCCCGGCCCTGCAGCCCGGGCGAGGCCGCCCGCGGATGCGGTGCACGAGCCGGAGCTCATGCCAGGAAGGCTATGAAGAGCCGATGGCCGTCCGCTTCGGGCGGAAGTCGGACCTCCTGGGACGCCGCTACGACTTTCGGCTGAACGCGGCCGCCACCGAAAGACGAGAGCGGCAAGGGCACGCGGACGCAGGCGCAGCCGGTTGCGCGGGTCGCTCGTGTGCGAGCCTGAGCTGGGACCGCGCCACGAGCGGATCGCCGCCCCGTCGGAGTCCGATTCGTCGTAAGGGTTTGGTTCTCCGGGGTTTCGGAAGCGCGTGTGAGGCTAGGCGACCTGTCGGAGCCGCCCGCCCCCTGATACCTCCCCATTCGAGTGGCTCCCCGAGGGTGGTTCCCGCCCTCCGGCGGTCGCCCTTGGAGACCGGGGCCCCTCCCCGTTGGGTCCCGGTCGGGCGAGGAGGTCGTCATGGATGACAAGACGCGCATGCATCGTCCGGGAGAGATGGTGCTGGTGAAGGGCGTCTACGAGTGCACGTGCGGCAAGGGCCATCGGTTCGCCGGCATGGACGTGCACGGCCACACATTCCCACCGGTTCCCAGTGCTTGCTCCGGGGCCGGCTGGGACCTGTTGACTCCGGTCCATGCGGAACGGAGTCCGTAGGGCACCTCAGCCGCCCGCCCGGTTGTGTGTGGTGATGGTGCACGGGGCCGGGCGGGCTCCCGACGCGGTTCCGTCCGCTGTGATCGTCCCCCTGAGCAGCGGCCCCGGCCTGTGTTCCACGATGCCCCCTGGCCGGGGCCGCCCGGACATGGAGAAGGGCCCCGTGTCGCCATCGGGGCCCTCGGGCCGTGCCCGCGGTGGTGGCCGCGGACAACCTCACAAGCGTAGCCATACCTCACGCCGTCCGACGCGATCCACCGGCCGACGCGCCGCAGCGGCCCGTCGCGGAAGCCGGTGCCTTCGGCCTGGTGACTCAGAACCGGGCCGGCAGCCAGCCCCGCTGCACGGCGCGCACGCCGGCCTCGAAACGGCTGCGTGCGTCGAGGCGGTCCATCAGCTCCGAGGCGATCCGCCGGGCCGTGCGGTGTGACACACCGAGCCGTTTGGCGATCGTCTCGTCGGTGTGGCCCTCGGCCAGGAGCCGGAGGGCGGTCGCCTGCTGGCCGGTGAGCCCGTGCGGGTCGGTGGGCACGATCTCGCCGAGCGGCTGGGCGGCCTCCCAGGTCGTCTCGAAGAGCGCGCACAGCGCGGTGAGCGTGCCCTGGCCGGTCAGCAGGACTGCGCCCGCGGCGGTGTCGTCGCTGCTGACCGGGATCATGGCGGTCATCCGGTCCATGATGATCATCCGGGTCGGCAGGGACGGGGTCGTGCGGATCCGGCCGCCCAGTCCGGCCAGCCAGGTGGCGTGCTCGACGGTGGGCCGGTGGGTGCGGACGCTGTCGAGGTAGATCGTGCGCATGCGCACCCCGCGGTCGAGGAGATCCTCGTTGAGCGGCCGTGAAGCGGCCATGTTCTCCGCGGTCTGCGGGCCGCCCGGGGCGAAGGTCAGGAATTCCTCGCGTACCTCGCGGGTGAGCACGGTCAGCCGGTCGCGTATCCGGTCGAGGCCCACCAGTTGCTCCACCCCGGGATGGCTGGTGGCCGGACGGAGCTCGGCGTACTCGGAGATGAGCTGCGCCGCGGCGGCCCGCGAGGCTTCCAGGCGCTGCTGCTGGGCCGCCAGCTGGGCCTGCTGGCGGCCCATCAGGACCTCCATGCCGACGTCCGGTGAGACGGCCCGGAGGCGGCCCGCGTCCCCGGCGGCGGGGCGTACCAGTGCCAGCTCGCTCAGTGTGTCGAGGGCATCACCCACCTCTTCCGCGGAGATCCCCACGGCGTGGGCGAGGGCCGCGACACCGGCGTTCGGATCTCTGAGCATGGCGCGGTACACCGTCTCCGCGACGGAATCGAGTCCGAGAGCGGTCAGCATCTGGTTCCCCCTGGTTTCCTGCGTACGGCATCCCCTGTTCGACGGCGATCTTCGCAGAGCGACGGGGGATCGTCACGGAGGCAGGACGGAACCGGCCAGGGCCCCAACGGTCCAGCGTGCAAACGGACTTGAGCACGACTTCGGTTGAGACTCTGGAGCGCATGTACCTGGTCCATGCACATCTGGAACTCCCCTCCGACGAGGAGCTGCCGCAGAACGTCAAGGCGTTGGTGCGATCGGCGATCGTCCCCCGTGACCGCGTCGAGCACGTTGCCGTGCACCCGACCTCTCCCTCCGCACTCACGCTCGGCTTCTATCTGCCGGCCGGTGGGATCGATGAGGCGGAGGAACGGGCCCTTGAGGTCTGCCGCCGACTGCTGTGCGACGTACCGCAGTTGGCCACGGCGCGGCTGACCGGTGCGGGGGTGCCGCTGATGCCGCTGGCCTTCCTGCCCCGGACGATGGACTGAAGCGGCCCGTGTGGACGCATCAGTCCAAGGCCCTTTCCGTCCATCGCTGAACTCTTTTCACAGGCTTGAGCCGCGACGAACCTATTGGTCACCGGCCGGGCCGAGCGTCACCGCGGGACGCGAGGGCGGTCCGGACACCGCATCTCTCCTCCGGAAGGAACGGAAACAGGCATGCTTCGCATCCGAATCGCCAAGGTCGCCGCGGTCTGCTCCCTCGTCGTCGCCGGGGCTCTCGCCGCCCCGGTGGTCACGCCCCGGTCCACGGCCGACGCGGTTCCGTCCTCCTCCGTCCTCGTGGCCGACGCCGGCTGGCAGGTCACCCCGGCGGACGCCGGCTGGCAGTAGGCCGCCCGCCACCGACAGCCACCCGCGGCGGCCGACGCCCGGCTCGGCGTCCGATGACGCCGGCGGGCGTGCAAAGGGCGGCGCCCCTTCGACACGAGGGGGCGCCGCCCTTTTAAGGCTGGTGGGACGAGTTCGCGGAATCGGTGTCAGCCGCGGGGGTTCTCAGTGACGTCGGTGGCCGAGGACACAGAACTCGTTGCCCTCGGGGTCCGCCATGACGACCCACGACTGGTCACCCTGGCCGATGTCGACACGCTTGGCGCCATGGGCCTCGAGACGGGCCACCTCGGCGTCCTGGTCATCGGGTCTGAAGTCGAGATGCAGCCGGCTCTTGCCCTGCTTGAGCTCGTTGATCCGGACGAAGTCCAACCCCGGAAGGCGATCCGGCTCCGGCCGGATCTCGAACTCGTCGTCGGAGGAGTGGACCACGACCCAGCCGAGAGCCTCGGCCCACCACCGCCCCAAGGCCACCGGATCCACCGAGTGAACGATTACCTGTTCCCATTCCAAGGTCATCTTCCGAGTCTAGGCCTGCCGCCCCTTCGCACGCAGGCGCTTGAAGGACGCCTCGAAGGCCCCGCTGGGGATCGGCGGGGCCTTCGAGGCGCCGGGTGGGGCGTCAGGCGATCTTCTTGTAGCGCAGGGCGACGTACGACGAGGCCGGGTGGCCGCCGATGTCGCCGCTGTAGACGTTCGCGGTCGAGTAGTTCATGTCCGTGGCCGTGCTGCCCTCGGCGTAGTAGTAGAAGGTGCCCGCGTCCTGGTTCTTCCAGCCCGCGAAGAGGACGGCGTGCTCGGAGTAGTCGTTCAGCGCGTCACCGGGCCTGAGGTCGGCCTTGTTGATCTGCGTGCTCACGCTGGGGAGGGTCTCGGTCGTGAGCGAGGTGGTGAGGTGCCAGGTCATGGAGACGAAGCCGGAGCAGTCGGTGCGGTAGGAGTGGTCGCCGTCGACGTCGGTGGCGTAGGCGCTCTGGCTGTACTGGATGTTGCGGTTGTACCAGTCCTTGGCCCGGGTGATGACCTCGTTGCGGTAGATGGTGCCGCCCTGCACGGACTTGGGCGGGGCCGGCGCCACGTAGGCGCAGTTGTTCGCGTAGGCCGACAGCAGGCTCTGGGTCCAGCCGGACGCGTCCACCGGGTCGGCGGAGTGGTAGGCGATGTCGCTGCCGTCACCGTCGGTCGGGTCCGCGTCGTGGTACCAGTACATGCCGCCGTTGGTACGGCCGTAGTAGAGGCCGCCGCCCGGCGAGGAGAGCGAGTCCACCGCCGACCAGCCGCTCGACTTCAGGACCGAGCTGTCCCAGTCGTTCACGCCGTTGATCTTGTAGCTGAGCAGCCGGCCGTCCGAGGTCGAGGCGATGATGCGGTCGTCGCCCGCGGCGGCGAGCGTCTTGAGGACGAAGCCGGTGTCGATCACCACGTGCTGGCCTATGTGCGCCGACCCTGCGGGCTTGGCCTGCGACACCAAGTACTGGTGGAGCTGGCCGTCGACCGTCCCGTAGAGGTGACCGGCGCCGTCGTAGACCAACTTGTCGAAGGTCCAGCCGCCGTCCCAGATCTTGACGACTCCCGCGAGCGTGAGGGACGTGTTGTTCGTCTGCACGTCGACCCGGTAGAGGTCGCCGGTGGTCGAAGTGACCAGCACCGTGTTGAAGTTGAGGGCCGCCATCGTCTTGGGCGTGAAGCCGAGGTTCGGGCCGATGAGCGTCTTGACGCGGTCGCCGGTGTTCGGCTCGATCTGCGTGTACGTCAGCCGGCCGTCGGACAGCGTGCCGTACATCGACACGTCACCGGTGCACGACGCGACGGCGTGCGCGGCTCCGGCGGTGGTCGCGACCAAGCCGAGGGACATCGCGCTGACGGCGACCACGGCGGCGGTGGTACGGCGGACGGCATGGCTCAGCTTCATGATTTCTCCTGCGGTGGGTGGTTCGAGCGGGCGACGGCACATCCCCGGCCCAGACAGCTGCCCTGCAGGTGCAGCTGTGAAGGATGTCTCGGGTGTGACGCCCGGTGGCAGGAACTACTTTCGCCGCAGGTCACGCGGGTTGGAAGGGAAGGCGAATGGACGTAAACGTCCTTGGCCCGTTACGTCCTGACGGTACGTCGGCCACGTCGGGAGGCCAGGCGATCACGGAGCCCGCCGTCGTACTTCAGCGTGCGTCCGTCGGGCCAAGCGCCGATGACCGCGTCCGCCAGCTCGGTGACCGCGTGCGCGTCGCGCGGACGGCTTGCGGCCCGGTGCCCGAGGTCGCCGAGGCACAGGTGCACCCCGAATCGTGCCCCGAAGGGCGCGTTGGCCGCCTGACGGGTCAGCAGGCGGGCCATGAGTCGCGCTGCCGGACGCCGCAGAATGCGCGGCATACTGCTCACGGCCACCAGAGCAGCCGGCGATTCGAGCTGGAAGACCACCGCATCACCCGCCGTGTCGTGTACGGTCCGGATCTCGGTGGCGAGGGCCTGGAAGAAAGCACGCACCGCACGCGCCATGCCCACGGGGCCGAAGGTGAACAGCGCCATGTCCAGGTAGCCGGGTATACCGACCTGGAGCGGCAGTTGAGCGCCGGCTGGACGGTCCATGGCCGCCAAAGCGTCCAGTTCCTCGGCGGTGAAAGCGGCGATCCGCAAAGGGACGTCGGCACCTCGCAGACGTTCACGGCGCCGCACGGCCAGCCGGTCGGTGTCGTCGTAGCCGCTCCACCCCCGTTCCGCACGACACGCACCTTCGACGAGGCCTTCAAGGCCTTGACCACGGGCACGAACCACAGCAGGCGGTCGCCGGTCTCGCCGCCGCACAGCCTGCGGACCCGCCCGGCGAGTTCCCCGACCTGCCAACCCAAGGCCGCTTCCGCGGTTCCGAACTGAGGGAGGCTGCCGATGAAATGCAGGTGCCGCCCGGACGAGGACCACGCCTTGGGGTGACCACTTCGCATGGGGGAATCGTGCGCCCAAGAGGCCTGAAATCGCCGGGGCGGTATCCCTGGTGGCCGTCGCCGGCATTGCGTTCGGTGTCCGGGCGGCGTTCTTCCGGACACCCTACGCGCTCGCCGACTCGCCGACCGTCGATGTGACGGTCCGGGCCCGCGAAGTTCGTGCCCGCGTACGGCGACGGAGCCGCAGGCCACGTCAAGGCCGCGGTGGTCGAAGGAACGGTCCCGTACTTCGACGACATCCTGGCGCGCCGACTCCGCGTCCTCACTGTCCGTGTTCGGGTCGTGGGCGTGTGGGGCGGCCCGAGCGGTCCGCCCGACAAACATGAGGGCTGCCGCGGGGCCCCTTCCACGTTCCCACTGGTCGGAGCCGTTGCAACCTTGATCGTCGGCGACCAGGAGTACGGTGGGGGCACCGAAGGCATTTCGTGCGTTGGCATCAGCGTTGGCGTCGTCGTCGGAACAGGTGTGTCCGGCGGACCGGCCGGACCGGGAGGCGGCGTCATGGCCGCGACGACGGTACGGGCAACGCATCCCCGAGTCGCACCCGACGGATCACGGCCTGACAGGCCGGACCGGGCATGGTGGCCGCGCTCCGGGGAGCCCGGCGAGCAGGCGGCTGGTCCGGAAACGCGCGGTCGGGAATCGGCGCGAGAGGGCGATGGCGGCCGGTGAGCTGCGGGCCCATCGCGAAAAGACCGGAGACACACATGGGAACCGACTCATCGCTCCCGGAGGGCGAACTCGCCGAGGTCCGTATCACCGCCGCCTCACCCGAAGTGGCACGACGCGTGGCTGAGGTACTGCGTACGTGGTTCGCGAGCACCGAACAACGCAGCTACCCCGCCGGCGTCAGGGGCAGTGGCACCCGACTGCATCTGACGGTGGACACCGCCCACACCCCGGAGCTGCACAGCGGATTCCAGCGGTGGCTCGCCGCCGCCTCACGGACGGGTGGCTGAGATGCCCATCGGCAGCATGCAGGCCACCCGCCCCGGGGCCGAGGAGGGGCCCGTCCGGGTCAGGCTGGTCCGGCGCGACCTGGGACCGCACTGGCTGGACGGCGTGTGGTGGCCGCGGACCCACGATCTCGGCAAGGGCCTGCCCGGCCTGCTGGCGGCCCTGGACGAACGCTGGCCCGGCATCAGCCGCATCACGGTGAGCGGTCCCATGTGGCGCATGGGGCCACAGGAGATTCGGTTCGGCGGCCGGAACATCCACATCAACCGGGCCGCCGCCACCCCGCGGCCGAACACGATCTGTCTGGTGTCCTACGGCGTCGGCCGGTGCGACCTTCTGGTCGTGCCTCCGGGTGCGACGCCTGATGACGCGTGCCGCCTCATGGACTCCGTCGTCGCTTCCGACGGCGCCCGCGCCGCGTGCCCACCGAGGTGAGGGCCGCCGACGGTCAGACGTCGGTGGCGGCGGTGGCGGTGTGGCAGGTGAATCCGAGGCGCGTCATGGCACGGGTGACCTCCGCCGCGGTGAAGTCGCGCCGGTCCTGGCGGGTGATCACGGCGCCCACCTGCTTGACGGGGTAGTACTGCTGGCCGATCCGTACGGACTCGCCGGCCAGGGGCTCGGGGGCGACGCCGCTCATGGCCTGCTGCACCTCGCTCGGGGTGAGGTCGAAGGGGTAACCGGCGATGATGCAGCGCACGGGGTCTCCACGGGGTGGACGGATGTGCCTCGGGGAGTCAGCGTCGCACAGTAAGGCTGCCGGAGCGACAGGAGAAGGACACGAATAATTCGGTCTCCGAGATCCACCGCCGGCGGAGCATGTGTGTTAGCTTTGATGTGTTGCAGTTTTGGTACCCATGAACGTTATGTGCACCTGACCCACAGGTGCATTTTTGTTTTTCCGGTCCTTCCGGAGGGTCATTGCGGCGACAGGAGTCCGCGCGGTGTGGACTTCAGGCAACTGCTCCAGAAGGAGATGCTTCATCATGGCAACTGGCACCGTTAAGTGGTTCAACGCGGAAAAGGGCTTCGGCTTCATCGAGCAGGACGGTGGCGGCGCTGACGTCTTCGCCCACTACTCGAACATCGCCACCCAGGGCTTCCGCGAGCTCCAGGAGGGCCAGAAGGTGAGCTTCGACGTCACGCAGGGCCAGAAGGGCCCGCAGGCCGAGAACATCGTTCCGATCGGCTGACATCGGAAAGCATCACGGTCAGGGCCGGCACCATTCGGGTGCCGGCCCTGATCCTTTTCCGGGGGAATTCCGCTGCCGGCACCCCGGAGACGACCCTTATGGCGTGTCCGGCGGGGGAGCCGCGTGGCCGTGCCACCGTCCCACGCTGTCGACGAGCTCATCGATGAGGCGATCGGAGACGGTCGTGGCCTGCATGGCGGTCCGGTAGATGATGGGGCCGATCAGCAGCGACGACAGGTCGGGCGGGTCCGCGGTCATCTCGATCTCTCGATGGTCCACGGCCAACGACAGAGCCGCCCGGAGCCTGTCGTTGAGTGCTTCGAGGGTGTGGTCGCGCCGCACCGCGATGCGAGGATCCCGGAGTGCGGTCTGCATCAGCGTGAGGGTGAAGCCGGCGACCTTTGGCGCCGCGAGCTCGTCGGCGAGCTTTCGGAGCTGGGAATGCAGCCACGGGCGGACCGGTGACTCCGGTTCGTGGAAGTGCGGTATCTCGACGCTGGTCATGACGTCGTGGAGCAGCTGTTCGGACTGCGGCCAGTGACGGTAGACCGTGGCGCGCCCGACGCCTGCCTTCTGGGCGACACGCTGATGGGTGATCGCGGCGGGCCCCTCGTCGAGCAGCAGCGAGCGGGCGGCGTCCAGGATCGCGGCCCGGCTGCGTGTGGCCCGGGGGTCGGTCGAGACGTTCACGCCGCCATTCTATGAGACAACTTGACTCGCAGGTCATGGCACTGCCACCCTCCCTCTTCGAGGCAAGATGTCTCACAGAATGTGGGCAAGGCGCAGCCGTGCAGCGCGGCCCACCGCAGTGCCACGCCGGCCACCGGGCGCGGACCGGGCGCCGGCGTCCCTTGTTCGAGCAGCCACCTCAACAGCGTGGCCGGCACGAGGAGTTCCCATGAGCTTTGTCCCTACGCCCAGCGGCACCTACGGCGCCCGCCAGCCCGGCGCGTTGGTGCGCTGGGTCAATACGGTGGCCATGCGACGGATCCTCCGCCAGGGCGGCGGAGGAAAGCTCGGAGGCACCGACGCCCTTGTGCTGACCACGATCGGACGCAAGAGCGGCGAGTCCCGCGAGTCCCCGGTCGCATGGTTCGCCGGACCGGACGGCTCGTGGCTGATCGTGGCCTCCGCCAATGGCGCTGCCCGCCACCCCGCCTGGTACCACAACCTCGCCGCGCGGCCCGAGGAGGTCAGCATCAGCACTGACGGCCGGCGGACCGAGGTGACCGCCGTGCAACTCCACGGCGCCGAACGCGCGGCGGCATGGGAGCAGATCGTCGCCGCTCGTCCGCAATACGCGCGGTACGCGCAGAAGACCGACCGCGAACTGCCGGTCATCCGCCTGACCTCCCGATCCAGCTGACGCCGACCGAGGTACGTATGCGTCCGTAAGCCGCCCACGCCCGATGGTCGACGGCGCAGTGCCGCCCCGGCGTCACCGTTCCTCGGAGAGTTCGACCCTCGCCGCGACGGGCAGGTGGTCGCTGCCCGTCCTCGGCAGGGTCCAGGAGGACGTCGCCCGGATGCCCTTCACCAGGATCTGGTCGATGCGCATCAGCGGGAACGACGACGGCCAGGTGAAGCCGTAGCCGTGGCCCGCCGTGCTCTGCGTGGAGCGCATCTGCGCGGTGATGGCGGCGAAGGCGCGGTCGTCCGTGGTGCCGTTGAAGTCGCCGAGCAGCACCACCCGGTGCAGTGGCTCGGCCGCGATGCTCGCGGCGATCGCGTCCGCGCCCCTGTCACGCTGGTCGGCGGTGAAGCCCGCGTGCAGTCTGACGCGCACCGAGGGCAGGTGCACCACGTAGACGGCGACCTTGCCGTGCGGGGTCTCCACCACGGCGCGCAGGAACCGGTCCCAGCCGAGGTCGTCCCGGGCTTCCGCCTCCGTTATCGGGTAGCGGCTCCACAGCCCCACGGTGCCTTCGACCGCGTGGTGGGCGTATGTGCCGGCGAGGGCCTTCTCGTAGGTGAGCACCGCCGCATCGGTCATCTCCTCCAGAGCGAGGACGTCCGCACCGGACGCGGCGAGTTCGTGTGCCGTGCCCACCGGATCAGGGTTCGCGATCGCGACGTTGTGGGTGACGACCATGAGGTTCCCGCCGTCCTTCCGCCTGTCGAGGAGGAGGCCGCGGGACACGTTCAGCCACACGGCCGCAAGCAGGAGAACGGCGACCAGCGCCGTCGCCGACCGCCGGAGCAACGCGAGGACGAGGAGAACCGGAACCGTCAGGCCGAGCCACGGCAGGAACGTCTCCAGAAGGCTGCCGAGGTTCCACTTCCTGTTGGGAACGAAGGCGTGCAGCAGCATGAGCAGCGCGACGGCCACGGCCGAGGTCGCGATCAAAATGCCGCGCCGCCACGTGGTGCGCCGCCCATCGAGGAAGTACGCGGACCGCTTCCTGAGCCAGGTGTCCTTGGCTTCCGCGTCGACCGTCAGCGGCTCCGCTGCAACGGTGCCGGATCCGGACATCTTCTTCCCATCGGTCGCGATCATGGGTCTGGCCCGTGCGCGGGCCTCGGCGCCCACGGGGCCGGCGCCGGAGTCCAGGTTGGCGCCGGGAGTTCATGACCACTGGTTCAACTCATGACCGTGATGTAACGGCCGGTCTCCCCGCGTTCGCTCTTCGGACCCAAGGAGTCCGTCTCTTGCCGCCACTCTTCGGTCGGCGGATCCCCCGCTTCGTTCATGCGGCGCACCAGTTGCCTTTGGGCCATGACGACTGCGGGTCCCGTGAGCGCGCTGAACAGTACGTTCATACTCCTGGCCGGCATCTGGCCTGAAGCGATGAGCCGCTGCGCAAGCGGTTCGATCTTCTCTACGCATCGGCCGGTGTAGTCGCTGTACAGATATTTCAGGCGGTCGGACCCGAAAACGACTCATCGGAAGGAACGCCGCCGTCCCTGTAGCCCGGAAATGCCGGCCTCGGCGACTCACGCCGATGGAATGCGGCGGGGCCTACCCCGATGGGGCCGACCGCCAGTCGGGGAGGTCCTCGAAGTGCACGTCGTACCGGTGCTGCTCGGGGAGAAGTGACGCGAATTCCGCCTCGCCACGGCTGATGGCGGCCAGCTGTTCGAAGTAGCCGAACCGTTCGATGCCAGGGCTGAGGACGACGACCACGTCGGCCACCTCACCCTCTGCCGCCCCGAAGACGTGCGGCAGGCCGGGCGGAATGACGACGAGCCCGCCCTTTCCCACCGTGGTCAGAGTGTCGCCGAGACGGAAGAGCATCGTCCCGTCCAGTACGTAGAAGAGCTCG
This sequence comes from Streptomyces sp. NPDC059718, assembly GCF_042733315.1. Taxonomy (NCBI): domain Bacteria; kingdom Bacillati; phylum Actinomycetota; class Actinomycetes; order Kitasatosporales; family Streptomycetaceae; genus Streptomyces; species Streptomyces sp. NPDC059718. The sequence goes on along the minus strand of NZ_JBHWGA010000029.1, from coordinate 89,233 downwards.
TGGGAGAGCTTGTGGTGGTGCGGGGGTGCACCGTCGGCGCCGGTTGCGAGGGTGAGCCGGCTGGCGCTCACCGCGCCGCCGTCGGCGAGCAACTCGAATGCGCCGTCCGTAAGTGACGCCCCGGCTGCCTCACCGGGTTGCACCACCAGGGCGGTGGCCATGGCCTCCATGGTGACTCCTTCGATCGAACGTATCGTCTTCGCAGTCCGGGAGGGGACCACCGTTCTGGTGCGCAGCGATCCGCCAGAACTTCACCGGCAGCAGTACGCCCACCGGATCCGCGGCCCCGTCCACTTTGGTTTCGCGGCCCTCGCGCTCGCGGACCCGAGCGTGAGGGCCGGTCGTGGATCCGGTGATCAGTTGGGCAAGCCCCGACCACCGGTCAACGTTCGGTGATGCCGGACAGAACGGCTTCCGAGCGCCTGCCCGGTGCCGGGAGTTCTCTCCGGAGGGTCAGTCCCAGGCGCCGCCGCCGTTGACCCCCGCGATCGTGCCCGTGATGAAACCGCTGTCCTCACCGGCGTAGAAGGCGACGGCCCGGGCCACGTCGTCGGGCTTGGCCATCCGGCCGAGCACGGTCTGCGCCGCCTGCCGCTTCCTGTGCATGTCGCCGAGGACATCGGCGATGCTGGTCTCGTCCACCGGGCTCGCGGCCACCACGTTGACGGTGATCCCGCGAGGCCCCATCTCCTGCGCGACGTAGCGGGCGAACTGGTTCAGGGCCGCCTTCGACGTTCCGAGTGCCATCATCCGTTCCCGGGGCTGCCGGCTCGTCCCGGTGCTCATGAAGACGATCCGGCCGTAGCCGCGCGCCGTCATGCCGGGGACGACGGCCTTGGTCACCAGAAACGCGGCCCGCATCTCCTCCTCCAGCTTCGTGCGCAACTCGTCCCAGGACATCTCCTCGAACGTCTTCACGGCGAACGGGATCAGGGCGTTGTGGACCAGCACCTCCACCTCGCCCATGGCGGCGCGGACCTGCTCGACCATGCCGGCCACCGCGGCCGCGTCACGCACGTCGGCCTGGACCGCGATCGCCTCGCCCCCGGCGGACCTGATGGACGCGACGACGCCGTCCGCGTCCTGCGCGCTGTTGAGGTAGTTGACGACCACCCGCATGCCGCGGGACGCCAGCAACCGGGCCGTGGCCGCACCGATCCCCCTGCTCGCGCCCGTGACGAGGGCGACCCTGCCGCCGTGCTGACTGTCCGTCATGATGACCTCCTGGGAGTCGTGGATGCGTCCGGCGCGGACGACCGCGCACCTGGCCCGAACGTCGCGCCGTGAGGGACCGGCACCGCGCGCAGCGTCACGTCGACCGTGTCGCGATGGAGTTCGGCCGCGCTCCGGTTGAACGCCGCCGGCGATGCGGAACCGGCGCGGATCAGCGATAGGTCCGCGGCCGGTACGTTCTTCCGCTCGTACCGCTCCCCGGCGACCCCGGGCGCGATGAACACCGCCACGGACAAAAGTCGGCCCGGATGGGCGGCAGGGGCACAGAGAACGGCGAAGCACGCGACGATCACGCTCAAGGCCGGGCCGCCGCACCCCGCTGCCCGTAGGTCCCGCCGGAGGCGGCGGCAGGGGATGGTCCTGGCGCAGGACTGCGCGGGGATGCCATGAGCGCACCTCCGGGCGATCGGCGAGCGGAAAACGGGAGCGGGCAATCCGCGTGGACGTCCGCCGGAACCGCATCCTGTTGTACATGTACAGTTGTAGGCTACGGCAACTGTACATGTCCAGTCGGGGAGTGCCAGACTGCCGATATGGCAGCCACGAAGCCCCCGCCCCACGACACCGGCGTCCCCGGCGCGCAGCCGCCCGGTGCGACGCGTTCGCGGGACGGCGAGGCGACACGCGCCACGATCCTGACCGCTGCCCGCGCGGCCTTCGACGACAAGGGCTACGCGCAGACGTCACTGCGCGAGATCGCCAGGAACGCGGGGGTCAGGCCCTCATTGGTCGTGCACTTCTACGGCTCGAAGGCGGGTCTGCTGGCCGCCACCGTCGAATGGCCCTTCGACCCCGGCACGGTCGTCCGCCGGGTACTCGCCATGGGCCCCGACCACATCGGCGAGCGTCTCGCCGACGTGTTCCTGGAGACCTGGGAGCAGGACGGCCGGCCCAACACGGCCCTCACCCTGCTGCACGCGGCGTGCGAACGACCGGAGGCGGCCGCGCTCATGCGGGAGCTGTTCACCACGTGCGTGGTGGACCCGATCGTCGCGGCCATCGACCCCGATCGGGCCGAACTCCGGGCCTCTCTGGTGTCCAGCTACCTGCTGGGCCTGCACGTGGGGCGCTACCTGCTGACGTACGACGCGATCGTCGGGGCGGATGCCGACGTGCTGAAGCAGGCGCTGGCGTCCACCATCCAGCACATGTGCACCGGGCCCCTCTGGTAGGCGAACCCGCCGCCGAACACTCCGGTGCCTCAAGAGCGGGCTCCCTGCGGCAGGTTGGCGCCATCCCTTGGTGGTGGGCCTGTCGCTGCGGACGTAGTACCGCTTGTCGCGTTCAGGAGCGCTCAGCGTCATCCCGCCCGGTCGCTCACGAGACCTCGGTCGGGATGCTGCATGCATGGTCAAGATCTCATGCGCCACCGCGCAAGATCCGTGACGCCGCCTCGCCTACGGTCGTGGCGCGACGACCACCGGACCCCCGATGAGCGCCCGCCCCGGCGGCCGCCGCCTCCCGACCGGCAGCGCGGGCGCGCGGGAAAGGATCAGTGCCGCATGACTGATCTCGAGCAATTCGATGACGTGCCCGTGGCGTGGCTCGTGGGTATCTCAGGGACACTGCTGGGGGTACTCACGATCTGCGCGGCCGTTGCGCTGCGCGGTCGAGTGACGGCCGCCTGCCAAGTCCTGCAACTGGTCGCGGCGCCGGCGGCGGCCGTGACGTGCGGCCGGCTGTACTGGCTGTACCGCCGGCGGGTGGCGGGCGCCCTCGCCGTCTCCGACGCCGTGCAACGTGTCCTGCTGCGACCGCTTCCCTCGCGTGTCGGCGGCCTCGATCTCGCGTCCGTCTACCGCGCCTGCGGCGGACAGGCCCGGGTGGGTGGTGACCTCTACGCGGTCGTCCGGGCCGACGCGGCGACCCGCATCATCATCGGCGACGTGCGGGGGAGGGGATTGCCGTCGTTCCTCGACGTCATCGCCATCCTCGGCGCCTTCCGCGAGTGGGCGCCCCAGCCCGTCTCTCTCGTCGAGCTCTCCACCCGCCTGGAGGAGAGTTTCCTGCGGTACCTGGCCGACGCGGACGGCGACACACGCTGCGACGCGGACGAACGCTTCGCGACGGCGCTGATCCTGGAGGTGCCGGACGGTGAGCCCGACGCCCGCATGGTCAACTTCGGCCATCCGCCCCCGGTGCGGGCACGCCCGGGAGAACTGGCCCTGCTGCCCGGCGCGCCCTGCCCGCCGCTCGGGCTCAGCCCGCTGTGCGACCTCCGCGCCCATGAGAGCGCCTTCGAACTCGGCCCCCACGACACCCTGTTGCTGTACACCGACGGTCTCATCGAGGCCCGCGACTGCAGCGGGGTCTCCTTCCCGCTCCTGGAACGCGCCACCACGTGGACATGGCAGGACCGGCGCCGTTTCTGCCATGACCGCCTGCACAACGTCCTGGCGGAGATCCTCGAGGACATCGTCGCTCATTGCGGCGCCCTGCCGGCCGATGATCTCGCGTTGATCGCTCTGGCCCGCCACGGAGAGGGGGGCGGGGCGGTCCTTCCCCGCCCGGCGGACCCCGACCCGTCGGAGGGCACCAGGCCCATGAGGTGGCACTGATCGCGAACGACGCCTCGTCGTAGCCGTCGCTCATGGGTGCCCGAGACGGTCGGCCAGGGCCGTTCGGCGCCAGGCGACCGGGGAGATGCCGTAGGCGGCACGAAAGGTCCGGCTGAAGTGCGCGGGACTGGCGAAACCCCATCGCTGCGCGATGGTTGCCACCGTCAACCCGGCCAGGTCGGGACGTGCGAGGTCTTGGCGGCAGGCTTCCAGCCGCTGGTGGTGGATCCATCGGCTGATGGTCATGTCCTCGCTCTGGAACAGCTTGTGCAGATAGCGCACGGAGATGTGGTGTGCGGACGCGATCACGGCTGGGGAGAGTTGCGGTCGGCTCAGATGGGCCCTGATGTAGTCGCGGACGAGCAGCCGCAGGGTCTCTTCGGCGGTGGGCGTGACATCCGCGCCGAGCCGGCCGTCGTGGGCGATCAGGGCGGTCAGCACGTCGAGCATCCCGCGCTCCAGGTAATGAGCTGTCCCTTCCAGGCAGGTGTCGGACTCCGCCGCCGTGGCGAGCCTGCTCACGAATGAGGCAAGGATTCCACCGATATAGTGCGTGGGCTGATACGCGTGGCCCATAACACGGGCCAGATACGAATCGGGGACATCCAGCATCCCGATGGGGATGGCGGCGACGTTCTGGCGAAAACTGCTGGGAAAGTCCCGGAAGAAAGGCCGCCGCGTGTCGAACAGGACCAGTTCTCCAGGGGCGAGAAGTGTCTCCCGTCCGTCCTGGGCCACGACACTGCTTCCCGCTTCCTGCAGGCTGACGAGAAGCGCACTGCTGCAGTCGTTGGCGATGATCCCGCGAGTCCGGGACATCCGCTGGGGGCTCGCCTCGACGTGGCCCACATGGATCGCACCGACCGAGGCCAACCAGAGAGAACCGCACAACACGCCGTCCACGTGGGACCGGATCTCACACCGGGTGAATGCTTGGCGGACGGCTTCCGTCCAATACTCCGTCTTCTCGTGGGGCGGGAGGATGTCCGTTCGAAATGCTTGGTTCACGATGTCACCGCGTTAGCGAAAGTAAATCTGGTGACGCCCCGGACACCTTCTGTGACGTGCCCAAGGCCGCCGCCAGCTCCAACACGGGCATGCTAAATCGTTTCATGCGGGTATGGGACGAATCGAGAAAAAACTGCGGTTTGTCCACATGGCAAATCCGTGCGGCTGCCCTGCGAGGAAAGCGCCTGCCGCCAGGTTGTGGGGATGGAGCGGCCCGCCGGAACACCGGCGGGCCGCCCGCATGTCGCGGGTCGCGCCGGGGCGGGTCGCGCCGGGGCCCACCTCCCGTCCCCGTGAAGCAGGGTGCGGCGCGTCGGACCGGCTGTGCGGGAGCGAGGGGCTGCGGTCCCTCGGCATGGTTCGCTCGACAGGCCTGTAGTACGCGGGGTCTGACGGCCCGTGGCCAGCGCAGGCCATCGTGCGCCGTCGGTGCTTCCGCGTGCCCCGTCCCTCATTCGGGTGGTCAATGGCATCATTGCTGCCCATGACATCCGGGCCCGCATTCCGCCTCGCGCGTGCCGCGGTGTTCGCGGCCGTGTGCGTGGCGGTGACGGGTCTCGGACACGCCCTGATGTCGCGGGCGGTTCCCGGTTGGGCGGTGGGGTACGGGTTCGCCGCCACCACCGCCGGAGCGTGGTGGCTGGTGGGTCGCCGTGAGCGCGGTGCCCCGGCGGTCATGGTGGCGACCGTGGCGACCCAGTTCGCTCTGCACGGCTGGTTCAGCCTCGCCCAGGCTTTTGCCGCCGCCCCCGCCGACCTGACGGCCGGCCATCGGTCTTCGGCCGCCGCGGCCGCGATGCCCATGAGCACGGCCGCCATGGGCGGCTGGTCGACCGGCATGGTCTCCGCCCACACCCTGGCCGCGGTCCTGTGCGGGCTGTGGCTCTGGCGCGGCGAGGCCGCGGCCTTCCAACTCGGTCGTTCCCTGGCCGCTTTCGTCTTCGCCCCCCTGCGCCGGGCCTCGCGCGTCCGAGCCGTCGTCACCTCACCCGCCCCCGCGACGCCCGCGTCCTTCCACGTCCCCCCACGCCTGGACCATCAGGCGGCCCTGTGGCACAGCGTCACACGGCGCGGCCCCCCGAAGCCGGCGATCTGCTCCTGACCGTCCGTCACGCCCCTTCGCGATGACGGGCGCAGTCCGGCGTGCCCACGCACACCGTCCGCCCGGCGCATCCATGCGCGCCCGGTGCCGGAGCGGCAGGCCCGTCACGCCGTACCGCCGTGAAGGCGGACCGAATCGTCGACTTCACGAGCGCCCGCGCCCTGCGCGCCGGGCGCCGATTGGGGATGCACGCATGACTTCGACACAGGAACACACGCCGAGAGACGAGCACGGCGAAGCCGCGGAGGCCGGCGGCCCCGCCGTACCACCGGCCACCTCGGGGGCCGGTCCCGTACAACCCGGCCGTTCGTGGAAGGGCGTACGGGCGCTGCTCGTACGGCTGCACTTCTACGCGGGGGTGTTCGTCGCCCCCTTCCTGCTCGTGGCCGCCCTGACGGGGCTGGCCTACACCTTCACGCCCCAGCTCGACCAGCTCGTCTACGGCGACCAGCTCGGCGTGGCGGAAGTGGGTGACGAACCGCGCCCGCTGGCGGAGCAGATCGCCGCCGCCCGGGCGGCCCACCCGGAGGGCACGCTGTCCTCGGTGATCACTCCGTCCGGCCCGGAGGAGACCACGCGGGTGGTGCTGTCCCTGCCGGAACTGGGCGAGAACCAGCGCACGGTGTTCGTTGACCCGTACACGGCCGAGGTCAAGGGTGAGCTGACCACGTGGTACGGCTCGACGCCGCTGACCACGTGGCTGGACGACCTGCACCGCAACCTGCACCTCGGTGAGACCGGGCGTCTGTACTCGGAGGTCGCCGCGAGCTGGCTGTGGGTGATCGTGGCGGTGGGTCTCGTCCTGTGGCTGGGACGCGCCCGCGGGCAGCGCGCCGCATCGGCGCGCGGTGTGCTGCTGCCGGACCGCTCCGCCCGGGGCGTACGCCGTACCCGCAGCCGGCACGCGGCCACCGGCGTGTGGATCGCCGTCGGCCTGTTCGCTCTCAGTGCCACCGGGCTGACCTGGTCCCACTACGCCGGTGACCGGTTCGGGCAATTGCTGGACGCGGCCAAGGGGCACGCCCCCGAGCTGGTCACCTCGCTGCCCGGCGGAGCCGGGGCGACGGAGGGCGAGCACGCGGGGCACGCCGGACAGGGCACGGACCAGGGCGCGGCGTCTGCGGACCCAGCCGACTTCGACGCGGTCCTCGGAGTGGCCCGCGACGCCGGGCTGGGCGGCCGGGTGGAGCTGACGCCGCCCACGGACGACGCGGCCGCCTGGACCGTGGCCCAGGACGACGACCTGTGGCCGGTCCACTACGACCAGGTCGCCGTCGACGCCGCCAAGGGGGAGGTCACCTCGGAGAGCAGGTGGGCCGACTACCCGGTCCTGGCCAAGCTCAGCAAGCTCGGCGTCCAGGGCCACATGGGCCTGCTGTTCGGCATCGTCAACCAGATCCTGCTGGCGCTGATCGCGCTCGGCCTGATCGCCGTCATCGTGTGGGGCTACCGGATGTGGTGGCAGCGCCGGCCCACGCGTGACGACCGCACGGCGGCACTCGGCAAGGCCCCCGCACGGGGGACGTGGCGGCAGCTGCCCCTGCCGCTGCTGATCATCGGCGTCCCGGCCGTCGCCGCGCTCGGCTGGGCGCTGCCCCTCCTGGGCATCACGCTGCTCGGATTCCTCGTCGTCGACATAGCGGTCGGGCTCGTCCGGCGGAACCGCACCGCCTAGCGTCGAAGGGGAGACGCAACGCCAACTGCCTCCGGTCCGGCACGCCCACCGTGCCGGACCGGAGGCAGTCGCGCACGGGGGGACAGCGCCGGAGACGCGGTCGCCACCGAACGTGACGGGAGCCGGGCGCAGCGTCCCCTCACCCCGCTCATCCACATGCGACGTCCCGGCCGGGCGGTGACACTGGAGGGAGCGGCGCCTGGACGACCTGCACCACGCCGACCTGATCTTCCCGGTGGGCCGGAATCCGGGTACGAACCATCCGCGGCAGCTCTCCGCCCTGGAGGAGGCCAAGCGCAACGGCGCCCGCGTCATCGCGGTGAACACGCTCCCGGAAGCCGGGTTGCTGCGGTTCAAGAACCCGCAGAAGCCGCGCGGGATCATCGGGCACGGCACCGAGATCGCCGACCGGTTCCTGCACATCCGCAGCGGCGGCGACCTCGCGCTGTTCCAGGGACTCAACAGGCTGCTGCTGGAGGCGGAGGACGCCCGGCCGGGCACCGTGCTCGACCATGACTTCATCCGCTCCAGCACCAGCGGTTTCGAGGAGTTCGCCCAGCACGCCCGCGGCATCGGATGGGAACAGATCCTCCCCGCGACCGGACTGTCCCGCGAGGAGATCGAGGACGTACGGGACGACGTCCTGCGCAGCGAGCGCGTCATCGTCTGCTGGGCCATGGGCGTGACGCAGCATCAACACGCCGTCCCCACCATCCGGGAGATCGTCAACTTCCTGCTGCTGCGCGGCAACCTCGGCAGGGCCGGGGCCGGCGCCTGCCCGGTGCGCGGGCACAGCAACGTCCAGGGCGACCGCACGATGGGCATCTGGGAGCAGATGCCGGACTCGTTCCTGGACGCGCTGCAGCGGGAGTTCGGCTTCGACCCGCCACGCGCCCACGGTCTGGACTCCGTGAACTCGATCAAGGCCATGCGGGAGGGCCGCATCAAGGTCTTCCTCGCCCTCGCGGGCAACTTCGTCCGGGCCGCGCCCGACAGCGCGGTCACCGAGGAGGCCATGCGGCGATGCCGCCTGACCGCCCACATCTCCACCAAGCTCAACAGGTCACACGCGGTCTGCGGACGGACGGCACTCATCCTGCCGACCCTGGGCCGCACCGAACGGGACGTCCAGCCCTGCGGCGAGCAGTTCGTCACCGTCGAGAACTCGATGAGCGAGGTGCACACCTCCCGGGGCCGACTGGAACCGGCCTCCAAACTGCTGCTGAGCGAGATCGCCATCCTGTGCCGGCTCGCCCGGCACACCCTCGACGGCAGGACCGACATCCCGTGGAAGCAGTTCGAGACCGACTACGGCACGATCCGCCACCGCATCGCGCACATCCTGCCGGGGCTGCACGACTTCAACCGGCGAGTCGTCCGGCCGGGCGGCATCAGGCTGCCGAACCCCGTCAACGAGGGCGTCTTCGCCACCGCCACCGGCAAGGCCATGTTCACCGGCAACGCCTGGGCCATGCCGCTAGCCCCGGACAGGCACCTGCTGCTGCAGACCCTGCGCTCCCACGACCAGTGGAACACCATCCCGTACACCAACAACGACCGTTACCGGGGCATCCACGGCAGCCGCCGCGTCGTGCTGGTCAACCCCGCGGACCTGACCGAACTCGGCCTTCGCGAAGGACAGTCGGTGGACCTGGTGAGCGTGTGGAACGACGACGTGGAGCGCCGCGCGGAGGGCTTCGAGGTGGTCCCCTACCCGACCGCGCTGGGCTGCGCCGCCGCGTACTACCCCGAGAGCCAGGTCCTGGTGCCGTTGGAGAGCGTGACCGAGACCAGCAACCAGCCGACCTCGAAGGGCATCGTCGTCAGGCTGGAGCCCTCGGGCACCCGCCCGGACGCCTCGCCGCCGTGAGCCAGGGCTCCGGGTGTGGCGCCAGAGAGGGCACGGCTGCTACACGCCCGCCGTACGGCCGTTGCGCAGGTGCGGTCCGGGCAGGCGGCCGGGTTGTTCGCCGTCACCTTCCTGCCCGAGTCGGCCGTCCCGTACCTCGGCCTGCTGCGCCTCGCCCTCGGCCTGAAGGCGGCGTGGCAGGCCTGGAAGCATCGCGACGACGACGACGGTGACCAGCAGGCCTCCGAGGCCGGTCCGAAGGCGTTGGAGGTCGCCGCGGTCACCTTCGCCAACGGCGGTGACAACATCGGCGTCTACGTGCCCGTCTTCGCCACTGCGTACGGTGAAGCCCCGGCCACGGCCGCCGTCGGGGCTGGTGCGGTCGAAGAAGCCGAAGCGGCGGATTACGGTCGTTGATATGACGCAGCCATCCCAGACCCAGTCACGTACCTGGCTGATCACCGGCGCCACCTCCGGCATCGGCCGCGAGCTGACCATCCAGGCGCTCGACGCCGGCGAGAACGTCGCCGCGCTCTCCCGCAGCACCGCGTCCCTGCACGACCTGCGTGCGGCGCACCCCGACCGGCTGCTCCTGATCGACGCCGACGTGCGCGACCAGGAAGCCGTGACGGGCGCGGTGGAGCAGGCCGTGGACCGCTTCGGCCGTATCGACGTGGTCTCCAACAACGCGGGCTACGGTCTCTTCGGCGCCGTCGAGGAGGCCACGGACGAGCAGGCCCGAGCCATCTTCGACACGAACGTCTTCGGCGTCCTGAACGTGCTCCGCGCGACCCTGCCCGTGCTGCGCGCACGGCGCTCCGGCCACATCTTCCAGGGCTCCTCGCTCTACGGGCAGTGCGCCCACTCCGGCGTCGGTCTCCTGGCGGCGACCAAGTACGCCGTCGAGGGCCTGTCGGACGCCCTCGCCGACGAGCTCGCCCCGCTCGGCATCAAGGTCACCATGGTCCAGCCCGGTCCCACCGCCACGGCCTTCCTCGACAACCTCGCCGTCGCGGCCGCCATCGACGATTACGACCAGACCGTCCGCGAGGTCCAGAAGGCCATCGGCGCACAGCCCGCGTCCGCGTACTCGTCACCTGCCCGCATCGCAGCGGGCATCCGAGCAGCCGCGGACAGCGACGCCCCGCCCCTGCGACTGGCCCTCGGCGTCTTCGGCGCGGACGCCATGCGCACCGCCCTCACCGCACGCCTGGCCGACCTGGACGGCTGGGCCGGGACGACCCGCGCGGTCGACGCGTGACCCCGGACGTCGGGAGCGGACGAGCCCCGGGCCGTCGGCCCGGGGCTCGCGCGGGGAGCGGGGTGCCTACTTCGTGGTGCGGTAGGCGCGGTAGATCGTCTGCTTCACGGTGTTGCCGCCGGCGTCGGTGAGCACGACGCGCAGGGAGACGGTGCCCGGGCGGGCGGGGTGGCGCAGCTCGAGCCGCTTGCGGTCGGTGACCTTGGCAGGCTTCCAGGTCCTGCCGCCGTCGTAGGACACCGAGAACGCCAGCTTGCGGGCGGTGCGGGCGGTGGCCGCGCCCTCGACCGTGAACGGGACGGTGAAGGCCCTGCCCGCCTTGGCCGTGCTGGCCGCCTGGAGCCTGGGCGTGAAGCGCACCGCCGACAGCGGCAGCCACATCATGCCGTCACCCGCCACATGGGTGGAGCGGAAGGTCCACTCCGCGGTCACCCGGGTGCTGACCGCGGAGAGCGACGCGGCGCGGGAGACGTCCGTGGTGAGCCGGTAGGCCCGCGCCTCGGCGGGCAGGGTGTGCGTGTCGCCGTCCAGGGGCGTGTCCGAGGTGAACACCGGCGTGCCGTCCGCGTACAGCGCGCTCGTGGCCCTGGTGTAGTCGGAGACGCCGACATGGCCCGCGCCGTCGGAGAACAGCGGCACGTAGGCGCTGAAGTCGTCGCCGAGACGGACCGCGCCCGACGCCTCCCCACCCGCGGTGTACAGATGCGGACCGAAGACGCCGATGTTGAAGCGCTGCGCGTACGTCGTGCCCGCGGCGTAGGCCCTGGCCCGGGTGACGGTCTGGCCGCCGTCCCACACGGCTTCGCCGTCCGCGCCCGGAGCGCCGTACTGGCTGGTGGCGTACTGCCACTTCACGCCCGGCAGGACGTAGTCGGTGACGGTGCGCGGCAGGGCGACCTCCTCCGGGTGGAAGTCGAACCAGTTGCCGCCCGGCATCAGGGGTGCGGCGATGAGGCTGCCGGTCTTGCCCGTGGCGGGTGCGCCGATGGTGAGGGCGAGCTCGGCGAAGTCCTGGCGTCGCGGCTTCGCGGTGAATCCGGAGAGATCGCCGGTGCGGTTCGAGGCCGGTCGGTAGTGCACCGTGCCGTGGGTCCACGTCCCGTTGTACTGCGCGAACGCCTCGCCTGCGGGAAGCGGGGCCCCGAGCTGCCCGACGCGCAGATTGCCGAAGCCGCCCATGTCGTAGGTGGAGGTGTAGCCGGATCCGTTGTCGTTGACGCCGAAGTTGAGTGTGGCGTCGGTGTTCTCGGCCGCACGGTCGGGCACGGTGATCCGGACGGGCCTGGCCTTGCGGGCGTCCATGACCAGGGTGGTGTCCCGGGTCAGCGAGAACTTCGGGTGCAGCAGCAGCGCCAGCTTCCCGTCGTCGGGGTCCGCCCCGGTGGAGACGCGGCCTTCGAGGGCGTAGCGGCCCTTGGGCAGCCGCACCGTGAACTCTCCGTCCGCGGGGTCGGAGTAGTCCCGCCAGATGTCGTTGTCCAGGCCGTACACGCCCGTCTCGGAATCGCCGGTGGGCCTGCCCCCCGGATCCAGGTGCCTGACCGTCAGGTTGTACGACTCCTGCTCGCGGTTCACGCCGATGCCGGTCCGCACGGTGGTGTCCCCGGCCGTCGCGGTCACGGAGCCGCCGAACGCGCCGTCGGTTGTGCCCGCGCGGCTGTCGGCGGTCACCGTGGCGGTCGCGGTGCCGGCCGCCGGGAGCGTGAGCCGCTTCGGCGAGACGTCGAACATGCCCTCGGCGGCCGGCTTCCCGTCCTCGCCGAACGCCTCGGTCGCCAGGTCGAGGGTGACCGGACGGTCATCGTCGTTGTGGTAGGTGACCTCCTTGGTGACGGGCTCGTCGTCCGCGTGCGGCCAGCGGGCGGTGCCGAAGTCGAGCGAGGTGGGGCTGCTGGTTACGTGCTGACGTAGCGCCCGCGCGATGTCGGTGCGGCCGGTGCCCTGCGCGAACGCGGCCAGCTCCGGGGTCGGTGCGGCGGAACCGGTGAGGACGGCCTTGATCCGCTCGCCGGTCCAGTCCGTGTGCTGCTGGGCCAGGATCGCGGCGGCGCCCGCCACATGCGGGGTGGCCATCGACGTACCGCTCATCGACACGTAGCCGTCGGCCGCCGGGTCGCCCTCCACGCCCTCCGCGGCCTTCGCGGCGACGATGTCCACGCCGGGGGCGGTGAGGTCGGGCTTGAGGGAGCCGTCGGCGGTGGGGCCCCGGCTGGAGAACTCCGCGATGGCGTCCGTCCGGTCCACCGCGCCCACGGTGAGCGCGGCGGCGGCGCTGCCCGGGGAGCCGATCGTGCCCGCGGCGGGGCCACTGTTGCCCGCGGCGACGACGAAGAGGGTGCCGGAGTCCGCAGACAGCTCGTTCACGGCCTGCTCGACCGGGTCGGTCTCCGGGGTGTCTTCGCTGCCGAGGCTGAGGTTGACCACCTTCGCGCCCTGGGCGACGGCCCACTGCATGCCGGCGATGATGCCGGAGGGGCTGCCCGATCCGTCGTCGCCGAGGACCTTGCCGCTGATGATGCGGGCGCCGGGCGCGACGCCCTTGTACTTCCCACCCGATCGGGCCCCGGAGCCCGCGACGGTCGAGGCCACGTGAGTGCCGTGGCCCACGCGGTCGACGGTGTCCGGTGACTCGGAGAAGTTCACCTGCGCGTCGACGCGGTCCTCCAGGTCCGGGTGCGTCGCGTCCACCCCGGTGTCCAGCACCGCGACGGTGACACCTGCGCCGTCGTATCCGGCCGCCCAGGCCGCGGGGGCGCCGATCTGCGCCGTGCTGCGGTCCGGACGCGCCGTGACCTTGCCGTCGAGCCAGATCCTCTCGACCTTCGCCGAGGTGGCGGCGGCCGACGAACGGGCACTCGCGCCACTGCCGGTGAGGGTCCGCCACAGCGCGGCGGCCTCGGACTTGCGGGCCCGCAGGGCGTCGCCGTTGACACTGGGCAGGTCGCGGGTGACGCGGGCGCCGGAGTCCGACAGCGTACGCGCCGCGACGGGACCGCCCTTGGTGTAGGTGACGATGAGCGGCAGGTCGGGCCGTGAGGAATCGTCGTACCCGAAACTCACCAGCCGCGTCACGTCGAACAGTTGCCGGTCGGCGGTGCCGTCCGCGATCAGCCGTTCGGCGTCGCGCGGTACGGCGTAGGTGTCACCGTCGGCCGCGCGGGATATCCGGAACGCCATGCCCTCCCGGCCCGTGGCGGCCGTGACGCCGATGACTTTGCCGACGGCGTCCAGCGTCACCTTGTCGCCGGTGACGAGGGTGACCGTCCGCCTGGTGGCGTCGGAGCCCGCGCCGAACGCGGACCCCGGACGCAATGCGGTACGGGACGCGCCCTCGGCCGGCGCGGCCTGGACGACGCCGACCGTTCCGCTCAGCAGGGCCGCGGCGATGGTGATGGCGGTGAAGGGGGCGAACGCCGCAACTGGCGCTCGTCTCTTGTGTGTCAAGGCATGCCTTTCCTACCGGGCACGGTGAAGCGGCCGGTGTCAGTGGAAGGGGGTGGAGGCGGCGAAGGGGATGGGCCGTCGGACGTACGGCGGCGACCGTCGCCGGGCCCGTGACGACCGGGGAGTCAGCCCGCCCACGCGGCCGGGCTCTGCCGGGAGTGATCTGCTCTCATCGGTTCCTCCCCATACGGGCCGGGCACTGGTCGCGGTCCCCTGTTACCTGTCGGCCCCGTCCGCCGGGTTCCCGATTTCCCCGGACCGGTTTCCACGCACCCTCGGTCCCGCCCGGCTCAGCAATCCCCCTCGCACCCTGCCGCGTGCACGCCGGCTACCCGCACGGCGGGGTGGCGAAGAAACACCTCGAGCCCCGCCGGAGTCTGCTCGCGGGGGCGACCGGGTCGCTCACGCACCAGGCATTCCGCCGCAACGACCGGCATTGACGCCTGCGCAGGCCGGTGCGCTGCTGGACCCGGTGCGTTCGCTTCGGCCAGGTACCGCAGCGGCGTGTGGCGAGCGGCACCACCGCGCGCCGCAGTTCCCGTACCAGACGTCGGCCGCCACCTGTTCGACGTCCGCCTCGACGGCGCGGATCACGTCCAGGTACTGGTCGACGACGGCGGCCGGACCGCGGGCGAGCAGTTCCGGCTGGTAGTCCTGCGCCTTCCATCATGACCACGCCGGCGGCTCCCCACCGTCAGGGCGGCGTCAGGGTTTGCCGTGGAGCGAGATCGCGGCCTGACCTGCGGGCATAGCCTCGTTGCCGGACGCGGGCCCGTGCCCGGGTCGCGTATCTCCCTCGCTCCAGGAGGAACAGCATGTGCCTGTACGTGTACGGGGAAGACCCCGAACCCGCCGAAACCGACCCGGCTGGGCTTCTCATCGTCCCCGCCCAGTCGGGTTCCGTCGGCTGCACGCCCCGCTACTTCACCGCCGACCGGGAGAACGCCGATGGGGCGGCGCTCGGCATCGATGAGGAGGCCGCCGTCGGCGACCCGGCGTTGCCGCCGTCGCGCAGTCGCACATGATGCCGTCCCTCTGGGCGCGACAGCCGACACCGCTGCGGCAGCGGCTTCCGGGCCGACCGCCACATCCCGAGGCGACTCTGCGCATCGCCGGGCTGAGGTCGGCCGCCTCTGCGACGGACGTCCCCGCAGACCGGAACCCCGGCCCACACTGCCGACGCGGGTGCCACGCGTACGGCGAAGCCCCAAATGCGGCAGCCCGGTCGAGCGGGCCTTCGGCTCACGGATAGGCTCCGCCAACATGACGCGTGCGTGGATCTTGCCAATGCTGCTCGTGGTCTGCGGCTCGGTTGTCGCGACCGGGCTGGTCCTCGGGGGGAGTCCCGGTGAGGGCGCAGCATTCTTCGTGGGGTTCGTGCTGCTCGCCGGCGTGAACTCGCCGCTGGTCTTCCCCAGGGGGATCGGTGCGTTGGAGGCGCAACGCCGGAGCGCGGTCGACGGCCGCCCGGTCGTCTTCTGGCGGCCCGGCTGCAAGTACTGCCTGCGCCTGCGCGTCCGCCTGGGGAGGGGGGCCCGTCATCTGCATTGGGTCGACATCTGGCGCGACCCGGCTGGTGCCGCGGCGGTCAGGGCGGCCAACGACGGCAACGAGACCGTGCCAACCGTCCTCGTGGCCGGCCGGCCGCATACGAACCCTGACCCTGATTGGGTGCGCGAACAGCTCTCCCCGCTCACCTGATCAGCAGCGACGGCTGTGTGGCGGGGTCAGAGCCATCTGTTATGGCGCAGGGCGCGGTAGATGACGGTGCAGATGAGAGCGATGACGGCAAGGACCGCCGGATAGCCGTAAGTGGCCCTCAGCTCGGGCATGTGGTCGAAGTTCATGCCGTAGATGCCGACGATCAAGGTGGGAAAGGCGACGAGGGCCGCCAAGGCGCTGATGCGCCGCATGTCGGCGTTCTGCTGGACGTTGATCTGGGCGATGCTGGCGCCGAGTATGCCGGTGACGAGTTCCTCGAAGGTGATGATCTGCTCGGCGACCTGTTGGTGGTGGTCGGCAACGTCGCGGAAGTAGGCGGGCACCTGGCCCGGCACGTGCGGGATCGATTGCTCGCTGAGGTGCTGCAGAGCGGGGGCAAGCGGTATCACGGCGCGCTTGAACGCCAGAAGTTCCCGTTTGAGCTGGTAGATGCGTGCGGGGTCGACGGGGAGGTCCGGTGAGAAGACCTCGCTCTCCAGGGTGTCGATGTCGCCGTCGAAGGCGTCGGCGACCTCCAGGTAGCGGTCGACGACCAGGTCGGCGACCGCGTGCATGACGGCAGCCGGTCCGTAGCCGAGCTGCTGCGGGTCGGCCTGGAGTTGGCGGCGCACGTGATCGAGGGGCGGAGCGCTGCCGTGGCGGACGGTGATGGCGAAACCGGGGCCGGCGAAGACCATGATCTCGCCGGTGTCGACGATCTTGCTGGTCGCGGTGACCTTGTCGTGGTCGACGTAGACGATGGTCTTCAGGACCAGGAACAGTGTGTCGCCGTAGCGTTCCAGCTTGGGCCGCTGGTGGGCGTGGACGGCATCCTCCACGGCCAGGGGGTGCAGGTCGAAGGCGTCGGCGACCTGCTGGATCTGGTCGGCGGTCGGCTCGTAAAGACCGATCCATGCGAACCGCCCGGCTTGACCGTCCCGCCGCTCCACAAGCGCGTCCAGATCCAACCGGCCGGGCATTCGACGGCCGTCCTCGTACAGGGCGCAGTACTCGACCGCGGACGGCAGCCGGGTTACGTCCCTGTCCTGTTGCGCCATCTGCTGTCCCCGACTCCTAGTCCGACGTTCCGACGCGGCGTTTCCGCGGCAGTGATCCGCCCCCACTGCAGCGGGCCAGGCCCGTGGTGCCACCCCTCGCCAGGGGGCGAGGGTCGAGCCGTCGTGCGGTTCGTCGGAAGGGCTGGCCAGTTCGTGGACGACTACTTCGGGGAGGAGACCCGCACAGACGTCGCGTCACGGCCAGGCCTCATGCAGCGCATGAGCGGGGTGACGACGAGCGTGCGTCAGGTGCAGACCGGCCCGAAGGCCCCACGGACTCCCTGCCCTGGGCCAGCCTGCACACATAGAGACCAGGTAGCGCGTCGTGTTGTGACACGGACCGCCCGCGGCCGGCAGTTCGCCATGACCGGCGGAAGGCCGCGTGGAGCGCGCCGCGGTCTAATCGCCGACGAACTCCACCATCTCGGTGAGTGGTGCCCGCGCCGGGCGGGGGCGACGTGCGGTGACGTCCTCGAACCCTATGGACATGCCGCAGAAGAGGACGAGCTCGTCCGGGGGAGCGAGGACCTCTGCGACGGTCTTGTGGTACTTCGCCCATGCCATCTGTGCGCAGCTGTGCAGTCCTTCGGTGCGGAGCAGCAGCATGACGGACTGCAGGTACATGCCGACGTCGGACCACTGGGGCTTGCCCATGTCGCGGTCGACGTAGCAGAACAGGGCGGCGGGTGCGCCGAAGCAGTCCCAATTGGCGGCGGCGGCCCTTTGGCGCGCCTCCAGGTCCTGGCGCTCGATCCCGAGGGCGCTGTATCGCTGTTCCCCGAAGGCGGATCGGCGCTCGCGGTACGGGGACTGCAGTGCCGGCGGATACTGCTCGTACTCCGGCTCGTCCCAGGCGTCGCCCGCGATCACCCGTTCGCCGGCGCGCTTCTTGAGCTCGGCCAGCGGCCCGCCGGTCACCAGGTAGACGTGCCACGGCTGCAGGTTCGACGCGGAGGGGGACCAGGCGGCGGCAGCCAGCACGCGCTCCAGCACCTCGCTAGGGACCTGCCGCTCGGTGAAGGCGCGCACGGCCCTTCGGCTCATGACCGCCTCGTAGACATCCATGACCAACCACCTCCAATAGTGTTAACTCACATGATTGACAGTTAAAGCAGGCGAAATGTGACACATGGGTGCCGTTCCCTGTCGTGCGCGGAGCCCGGGACTGCTGCGGCTGCCCTCCGTGGAACCGGTCCGGGGCAAGCCCGGCGTGATAAGTTAATACGAAGGTTCGTTTTTTGTGCGGAGGATGGATCCATGCCCAAGGTCACGCCGGAGTACATGGAAGCCCGCCGTCAGCAGATCCTGGACGCGGCGCGCCGCTGCTTCCTGCGCGATGGGTTCCATTCGACGTCCATGCAAGATCTGTTCGCCGAGTCCGGCCTGTCGGCCGGCGCCGTGTACCGGCACTTCGCCAGCAAGAACGAGATGATCACGGCGATCGTCGAGGAGAGCGTGCGCGATGTCCTCGCCATGGTCCAGAGCGTCGCGAGGAATCGGCCCGGCGGTTCCTTCGGGGACCTCATGGCCGACGTCCTGGAAGTCGTGAAGGTCAAGACCGCCGAGCAGAGCATCGCCGGGCTCTCCGTGCTGGCCTGGTCCGAGGCGCTGCGGAACCCTTCGCTGGCCAGGCAACTCGACGATCTGATGGCCCAGATGCGCACGGCACTGGCCGACGTCATCCGTGAGCACCAGCAGAGCGGCACCCTCCCGCGCGAGGTCTCTCCCGAGGCGATGGCCGCTGCGTTCATGTGCATGCTTCCCGGCTACATCCTCCAGTTGGCGATGGACGACTCCGCGCTGGACGGAGTGCCAGGCGCCCTGCGCGCGCTCTGGCCGGCTCCGGCGACGTCCTGACGCACGGGCCCGCCGCAGGCCTCGTGGCCGCTTCGCGTCCGGATCACGATCCGGACGCGCCACCGCACATCCCCCTCGCCCATGGCCTGGTGTCATCTGCTGCCCGGCATCGGTGGCCCGACGGGGCCACGCACGCCCGTCCCGCATCCGGCTGTGCCGGCGCGCCCCGGCGGCGAGCGGGCAGTCCCCCGGCTCCGACGACCGGCCGGTCGTCGGAGCCAGGAGACTGCCCACCTCGTACGGTCACGCGGATATGTGATGCCTCGTCAAAAGACCGACCCGCATGCGTGGTTGCCCCTCCGTACGCACCGCTCCTCCGCCTGGGCAGGCGACGTCCTCCGCGAACAGCCTTTCGAGTGGGGCGACGTTCCCCGCCCGGGCCGCCACCAGGAAGGTGACGAGGAACCGTTGGTGGTCGGCGGCTGAGACGCTGGCCCGTTTCTGCGCGGCCAGTCGCTTGCGGGCGCGGCTCACCAGTTGGCGCACGTTGACCTGGGACTGTCCGATGACCTCTGCGATCTGCCCGTAGGGGTACTCGAACGCCTCCCGGAGCACGTACGCCGCCCGTTCCGCGGGCGTGAGCCTCTCCATGAGCATCAGCACCGCGACCTTCAGCGCTTCCGCCTTCTCGGTGCCCAGCGCGGGATCGCTCATGGGGTCGAGCGACTCCGGTGGCCGGTGGCCGACGTAGTTCTCCCGGCGGACTCTCGCGGATTGCAGCACGTTGATCGTCAGCCTGGTCACCATCGTGGTGAGGAAGGCGTCGGGGTTCTGCACCTTGGAGCGGTCGTAGGTCTGCCAGCGGATCCAGGCTTCCTGGACGACGTCTTCGGCGTCGCCGATGTTGCCGAGCATCCGGTAGGCGATCCCGAACGTGATGTTGCGGACGTCGTGGAACGCCGTTTGTGCGTCCATCAGGTCCTCGGTGCGCTCCGCGGACTTCGACGACATGGTTCTTTTCCTTGCGTTCGGTGCGTTGGCCGGCTGTCGCCGTCTCCCGCGTGGAGGAGACGACGAGCCGCCTTCCTCATCCGTGGGCGGCGTGCCGGGCGTGCGAGTGCGTGCGGAACACCGGTGCGGGCGTCACGGTCGTCGTGGTTCCGGCCGTGTCCGGGGCGACCGCACTCGTGTCGTCGGCGTCGAGCCGGTCGTCCCCCACGGTGCCGTTCGCGACCGCGGAGCGTCGTCGGCCCCCGAGGAGGGCTGCGGTCAGGCCCAGGGCGGTCCACAGGGCGAGGACGACGATGTGTCCCGCGGATGCGTTCCCGTCGAAGTAGGCAGTGCTGCGCAGAAGGCCCGCGCCGGCACCCGGCGGGAGCCACTGGCCGATTTCGTCCACGGCCTTGGGCAGCAGTTCCGGTGCGGAGGTGCTGCCGGAGAAGGGGTTCCCCACGAAGACCATGAGTGCGACGCTCAGTCCGAGCCCGGGGGGACCGATGAGGGTGACCAGGCCGAAGCTGGTCGTGCTGATGGCGAGCAGGGTGAAGGACAGGGCCGCCCAGGTGGCCACGTGCTGGTGCGGCAGGGCACCGAGAAGGCCCTGGGCGATGAGGTAGGCGGCGAGTCCCGTCACGGCGCACGCGGCGACCAGGTCGACCAGCCTGCGGCGTACCGAGACGCGACCGGGTGTCAGCGCGATGAGCGCTGCGATGATGATGCTGCACACGGTGAGCGGGAGAAGGGCCGAAACGAAGACGACGCCGCGCGGGTCGCTCGCGGAGATCGGGACGATGTCGACCGTCTTCACCTTCACCTTGGTGATCTTCTTCGCGGCGGCCTTCTTCGCGGCGGCCTTCTTCGCGGCGGTGGACCGGACGGACGCGCCGCCCGGCGGAGTCGGGTCCTTCGCCGCCGCCTTCGCCGCCTTCGCCGCCTGATCCGCCAGGTGCTGGCCGGACGTGGTCAGCAGCTGGGCGACGGGCATGCTCGCGGCGGTGGCCTCCAGCACCGTGACGTGGCCGGGAGTGATCACGAAGGCGCCGTAGATCTCCCGGTGCTTGATCGCGGAGCGCGCCGATGCCTGGTCCGCGTAGAGGTGGAAGTCGAATCCGCCCGGCTTGCCGTGCGTCAGTCCCTCGACCGCCTTCTGGCTGGCCGCGCTGGTGCCGACGACCCCTACGGGTAGATCGCGGGGCGCGATCCGCGATGCGGGCCACGCGAACGCCATCACGGCCAGAGAGATCACCAATGGCAACGCCACGGTCGCGATGACGGTCCTGTGCCATGACTGCAGCCCCGTCGATGGCTTTTTCACGCCATGCCTCCACAAAGACGAATGATCATTTTATTTACTGCTCCAGTGTGGGGTTGTCGCGGGAAAACGTCAAGCCGAACATTCGTTTTCTTTTTGCCAAGAAGGTGCCGCACCAGGCGGGACGGACACGGCTACGTCCTCCGGACCGTCGTGGTGTCACCGGCGACGGGTACCCCGCTGTCGTGAAGGGTGAGGACAAGGTCCCCGTCCGCGCCCAGCAGCACCGCGATGGCGCCCACGATCAGCGCGGCACGTCGCCGCAGGCGCGGTAGCGCGGTGAGCGTGCCGCACGGGTGGTGTGCGTGGCCCGCCCGGTCGCCCGGCCCCGTCGCCGGGTCGTCGGCCCCGGTCCCGTCCTCGTCGCTCATCGCCCCGGCCAGTCGGGCAGCAGCCGGGCCGAGCCCTCCAGGTGCACCCGGCACTTCGTGCGGGCCGGGATCGGCAGATCCCACAGACCCGCGAAGAAGTGCACGTCGACGCCGACGCCGACGCCGACGCCGACGGCTGCGGCACGGCCCGAGTCCGCGTCGGCGACGTGCGGGAGCGTGTCCGCGATGTCGAACCGTACGAGGGGCACGACGTCGGTGATGCCGTTGAGCGTGAGCATGGCGATGAGTGCCTGCGGGGCGGTGGTCCCGTCATGGCCGTGGTTACGGGCCAGCCGGAGCTCCCCCGTGGACCCGGCGAGGTGGCGCCCCGCGTCCGTCCGGGGCCACCACGAGCGTCGCGGCCGACCCTCCTCGACGGCGTCCGATATCCGAAACCGCACCAGACCCCCGGTCGGTCCCTCGGCGTCGTCGCCGACGAGGAAGGCTTCCCCCAAGTGCAACGTGAGGTGTGAGGCGGTGCGACCCGGGCGCCGACCGCGCAGCCAGCCACCGGCCTTCCCGGTGCCGTGTCCGCTGTCGGGTGTCGTGCGCGCGACGCTCGGGCGATCTCCGTCGCCCGGAGACGGCGGTAGGGGGGAGTGGGGCATGTCGGACTGCCTTGGGGGGAGTTGCGAGTGGGGAGCCGGGTGGTCCGGCCGGACACGGCGTGCGCCGCTCTGGGCGGAACGTTCGGCGGAGCCGGTGCTCGTGCCGGGCGGGCGCACGCGGACGTTGTGCACGAGACCGGTCAACGAGCCGAAGAGCACGATGAGGAGGGCGCCCGCGACGGCGTCGGCGAGATAGTGATTACCGGTCGCGACGACCACGAGAGTGGTCAGTACGGGGTAGGCGAGGCCGCAGCCCCGAAGCGTCTTCCGGCGGGAATGCCGGAAGAGGAGCCATCCCGACCACACCGCCCAGCCGACGTGGAGCGACGGCATGGCCGCGTACTCGTTCACGAGGCTGCCGAGCCCCTGCGGCGCGCTGGTCTCGCCGCTCCACCACCCCCAATGCTCGACGTCGGCCACGATGTCGTGGATGCCGGCGTCGCTCAGCAGGCGGGGCGGCGTGGTCGGGAAACGCCAGTACGCGACGAGCGCGGCCAGTGTCACCGTGGCGAGCCAGGTGCGTGCGCCGCGGTAGTGCGCGGGGTGCCTGCGGTGGAGCCATATGAGGACGGCAGGCGTGACGACGTAGTGCAGCGTGGCGTAGAAGTACGCGGCGGCGACGGCCAGGACCGGCAGCTGGTGCAGCACCTGATTGAGGGACTGCTCCGGAGCCATGTGTACGGCGTTCTCCCAGCGCTGGATGTTCCGGCCGTTGCCGTCCGCGCTGGCGTCCCAGCCCCGCTGCAGCCCGCGGGTGGTTTCGTAGACCGCGTAGAGCACCCCGACCAGCAGCAGTTCCGCCCACCATCGCGGCGCGCGGCTGTTCGGTGGACGTGAGGCGCGGGGAAGCAACTGCCGGATGAAGCGGGCCGTGTTGGCCATCGGACGTCCTCAGGCCATCGCCGCGGGCTGCCGGGCGAGCCAGTCCCGGGTGAGCGAGTAGCCCGCCTGGAGCAGCCGCGGGGTGTCGTGGAAGTCGATGAGGCTGACCACGGGCGTGGTGGCGGCCGGCAGCCGTAGAACCGACCCGCGCACCGCCGCCACGTCCCGGCGTTCCCGCTCCTCCAGCATCTTTCCCACCGCCTGGTAGGCGGCGAGCAGGGCCGTCCGTGCCTGGCGGCCGGTCTGTTCGGAAACGGC
The DNA here is from genome assembly GCF_042733315.1 of Streptomyces sp. NPDC059718. Classification (NCBI taxonomy): domain Bacteria; kingdom Bacillati; phylum Actinomycetota; class Actinomycetes; order Kitasatosporales; family Streptomycetaceae; genus Streptomyces; species Streptomyces sp. NPDC059718. The sequence goes on along the minus strand of NZ_JBHWGA010000029.1, from coordinate 66,117 downwards.
GGCGGGCAGGAGGTAGATGGTCGTCGCACCCAGTGCCTCTGCCTGGAGAACGGGCGTGTCCGCCGATACGGCGCCGTCGACGAGGCGACGCTGCCCGACGCGCACAGGGGGGTACAGGCCCGGGACGGCCGCTGAGGCCAGCAGGGCCGATACGGCGTCGCCCCGGGAGAGGACCACCGCAGCGCCGGTCTCGATGTCGGTCGCCACGACGTGCACCGGCACGGCGACGTCTTCGAGGCGGTCGACGCCGACCCCGAACCCCAGTACCCGCCGCAGCGCGGTGCTCGAGACCGCGGCCTCGCCGTGACCCAGCGCGGCCCGGATCACGGTCCATGGCGAAATCGGCGCCACATGCCGCCGCTTGATGTTCAGCCACAGCGTTTCCAGCCGGTCGACGCCCTCGGCGGTCGGGTCGGCCGCGAAAGCGGCGCCGTTGAGCGCGCCGGCCGAGGACCCGACTATGAGATCGGGCGTGATGCCCGCCTGTGTGAGCGCCCGCAGCGCGCCGACCTGCGACGCACAGAGGCTGCCACCGCCCTGGAGCACGAAAGCCACGGTTTCAGGCGCGGTGGGCCCGGTTGGCAAAGGTGAGGCGGGAGCCCCGCCATCCCGCGCGACCCGGCATGCGGTCAGTGACGACCCCAAGGTGTGCACGGTTTCCACGGCGCCTCCTCCCTTTCCGAGAACAACCATTCCGTTTTGCGGTGCCCATCCTGTGGCACAAGCGGTCTCCCGTCAATCCGAACATTCGTTTTTTTACTGAGCGAGGAGTGTGCGCACACCTGCAAGGTGATCCGGCGTGCTTACGTCGTGCCACTCGCGCGACAGGCGACGCGCATGAGCAGATCGACGAACCGCGCGCCGGCGCAGCGGTAAGGCGACGGCCAAAGGCGGCCGCTGCGACCCGTGGCCGACGGACCCGGTCAGTCGCCACGCTCCGCGGTGCCGACCGCCGGAGTGCGGCCGGTCGGTTCGGACGCGCCCGCCACGAACCACTCCGGCGGCGTCATCCGGCCCGTCCCGTAGGCCATGTCGGTGTCCAGGAGGTATCCCCAGCTGGGCAGATGGTCGTGGACCGCACCCGTGGCGAGCGGCCAGCCCTTCGCCTCGTCGCGGCGCCAGTCGGCGATGAGTTCGGCGATCACGCCGAACCACGACTTGATGTGCACTCCGGCCCGCGAGAGGTTCGCCACCACCGCGTCGCGGACGATCTCGCCGGGCGCCTCGGCGCCGGAGGCGTCGATGACGGCATGCACCTCGTAGCCGTCCAGGACCATGTCCAAAGAAGGGAACGACAGGCAGGTGGCATCGGTGACCCCGGCGATGATGACCTTCTTCCGGCCGGTGGCCTCCAATGCCTCGCGGAAGGCAGGCCACCGGTAGGCATTGATCACGCCGGGTCGGCGGATGACCTCCTCGTCGGGGAAGAGCGAGGCCAGCTCGGGCAGCAGAGCCCCGTTCGGACCCCAGTCGCGGCTGGTGGTGAGGATGACGGGCAGGCCCAGGGTCTTCGCTGCCCGGGCGAGTCCGACGACGTTGTTCTTCGCCGTCTCCGGGGGCATGTCGTCGATGAGCTGCATCAGGCCGATCTGGTGGTCGATCAGCAGGACGATCGCGTTGTCCGGGGTGAGACTGTCGCAGGGGCCTGCGTTGGGCGTGTACGGCACGGGAGTTCTTCCTCTTCGTTGATGCCGGATCGGGCCAGGATGGACGTGCGGTTGGCGATGGCGATGGCTCGTGCGGCGACGAGAGGGGTGTCACGTCAGGGCCCCGCCCGTGGAGCCGCTCGTTCAGCGGACCGAGCGCGCCGCCCGCTCGATGATGTCCGCGACGTCACCCGGGTGGGACACGCTCGGGGCGTGGGACGAGTGGATCACGACCATGTGGGACTCGGCGCGCCTGGCCATGAACATCTGGGCCTCACGCGGGATGTTGAGGTCTTCCCCGGCCACCAGGCTCCAGGAGGGGATCGTCTTCCACGCGGGCTCGCCGGAAGCCTCCTCCAGCGCCGCGACGGTCACGGGGCGCTGGGTGGCCGCCATGAGGTTCGTGGTGTACGGGTGGACGTCCGCGGCGAACTGATGGTGGAACCTGTCCTGGTCGATGTAGAGGTCGACGCCCGGCGAGCCGTCGGGCAGGGTGCACGGGACAGGGCGCAGCGCGTCGGCGAGCGAGCTGCCAGGGAACCTCTTCGCCAGGTCGTCGGCGCTCTCGTCCCTGTCCGGGATGAAGGCGGCGATGTACACCAGTGCCTTGACCTGGTCGGAGCCGTGGGCGGCGTTGGTGATGACGGCGCCGCCGTAGGAATGGCCGACGAGGACCACGGGACCGGCGATGCTCGCCAAGAGGCTCCTGATGTGGGCGGCGTCACCGGTCAGCCCGCGCAGCGGATTGGCCGCGGCCACCACCGGGTAGCCGTGCCGCTTGAGCTGCTTGATCACGTCGTTCCAACTCGAGGAGTCGGCGAACGCACCGTGGACGAGGACGACCGTCGGCTTGCCGTTCTGCGTGGAGTCGCCCTCCTCACCTTTTGCGGCTTCCGCGGGATCCACGGCCACCGAGAGGAGACCGGCGGTCGCGGACACCGCGGCCATGGGGGAGAGGGGGGTCCTGACGTTCCGGTACTGAGAGGGACGGTTCACAGAAGGCCTTTCGTGGCGGCGATCAGTTGTTCACCGTGTCCTCGCGCGAGGACACGGTGTCGTGCGCGGCAGAGGGCCGGGGACGTCTCGCAGGTGCGCGGAGCCGATAGGGCGCCCGCTTGTGCCGTCGTTCGGCCGGTTCCTCCGCGCTGACCACGGTCGGTACGGGGGTGCCGGACCGGGCCGCAGAGTGTCCCGGATGGTCCTGGCCTCGGCGTCCTCCGGGATCCGGCGCTGCCCATACGGCAGGGCCGCGCTCCCCTCGGTGCCCGGGGGCAGGAGTGCGCGGTTCGCGCTCATGCATTCCTCCAACCGGGAATTGTCTACATGGACGACCAGACCGCTTCCCCGCCTGTGACACCGATTTCGCGCGAACTCTGCCCGGGCGTCGCGCCACGACCCAGGGCCGCGACGACCGTCCCGCGAAAGGGCCAGGACCCTGCCGGAGAGGAGCAGCGGTGCGATGGCCGCCCCCGATCGCACCGGCACCGAGGCGCAGCAAGAGGGCCCCCTCAGTCGTACGTGTCCTTGATCCGTCCACCCGCAGTGGTGGGGACCGGCCGGGCGCACCGCCTGCCGGACTGATGCCATGAGCAAGCCCCGGACGGTCGACGAGTACATCGAGGGCTTCGGCGGCCAGGCCCGCGAGCGGCTCGAGCAGCTTCATGTGCTGGCGCGTGAGACCGTGCCGGAGGCGAACGAGGCGATCAAATGGGGCCACCCCGCGTGGGTGCACCCCTCGGGAACGATCCTGTTCGTGATCAGCGGCCACGCGAAGCACGCGAACTTCGCGTTCACCCCCAGTACCCGCGAAGCCTTCGACGCCGAACTCACCGACGTCGGGACCGGCAAGGGCACTGTCAAGCTCCCGTACGGGAGCCCGGTGCCGACGGACCTCCTCCGCCGCATGATCGCCTACCGCGTCCGTGAGCACGAGGACGACGGCGTGCTGTGGATGTGACCACCACGCCGTCTTCGGCGAGCCGGCACGGCCGTTGCGTCGGCTCCGCCATCACGTCCAGGAGGCCGCACCGGCCGGGACGATCCACGGGCCAGGCGGTCTGCTGGAGGGGCCCCTGAGGTGTCGAAGAGCATCCGAGGGAACGTGCTCCCTGGACGACAGGTTGCCTGAGCGGGTGGCGCCGTTCAGTAGCCGGAGTCCTGAGACCGATGTGGGACGTCGGCAATCGAGGCCCGGCCCGTCAACCGGTCACGGGGTTGAGCTCAGGGGTGAACGTCACGCCCGCCGATCGGGGGCGCTGCGCACGGAGCCACCGGTTCAGACCGCTACGCGTCCAGGTCCACGGACAGGTACGAGGACAGCGCGCGGAGGAAGTCGGGCGCGTCGAAGATCGCTCCGGCGGAGGCGACACCGACCGTCGTGGTCCGTCCCGAGAGGATGCGGTCGACCGCTTCCACGACCAGCGGCGCGGTGACGGCGTAGATGTCCTGGCCCTTCGCCGTGGCGCGGCGTTCGTCGCCCTTGGAGCGCACGACGACGTCGACGAGGAAGGTCTGCGCGGACCGCCCGCGCTCGTCGACGGGGGCCGGCGACGGTGAGTCCGGGGATGCCAGGTCCGTGGCCGCCTCGGTCGTCATGTAGGTGCGCACTTCGGGGATGGACAGGTGGCTGGGAACGGTGACGACGTCAGCCATGGTGAACTCCCCGATGACGGTGCGGGGACCCATCGGGTCGGGGAAGGGCCACGTCAGGGTCGGCGGGGCGTCGTCGCGGTACTCCAGCTGCCCCTTCGTGAAGCGGACGCGTCGCCCGCCCCGCCGCTGCCGGGAGACCGCGCCCGCGGCACGCGTGCCGGCGGTGGGGTGCCAGCTGTTCAGCCCGTACGCGACGTGTGCCTCGTCCGCCGCCGTCCAGTCGCCCATGGCGGCGGTGGTCAGCAGGTCGCCGAGGCCGCCGTAGAAGGCCATGGCAGGGACGATCACCATCCCTGCCGCGCGGGCGCGGTCGTTGAAGTCCGCGAACGTATCGGCATTGGCCTCGATTTCGGCGGCGACGTCCACGTACGGGATCCCGGCGCGCAGTGCCGCCTCGACAAGGGGGGCGGCGGTCGTCGCGAAGGGCCCGGCGCAGTTGACCACGGCAGCCGTACCGGCGAGTGCGCGGTCGAGGGAGGCCGGGTCGTCGACCGACGCCTGGTGGGCGTCCAGACCGGGTTCGGATGTCACGAGCTCCTTCAACTTGTCGGCGTCGCGCCCGGAAAGGACCGGGACGAACCCGCGATCCCGCAGATGTGCCACCACGAAGCGCCCGGTGTGTCCGTACGCGCCGAACACCGCCACCTTGAGCCCTGAACCCATGGGTTCCTCCCCCGTATTGGAATGATCCGTTGCGATCGGCCGAGGGATATCCTGCCCAGGGCGGGCACCGGAACGTGAGTGTCCGGAACGCCATGCCCCGTACAATTCCGGACATGGGCACTGTGGCGCTGGCCGTTACCGACGGGATGCTGCACTTCGAACTCTCCCTCGCCTACGAGGTCTTCGGCTCCGCCCCGGACGGCGTGGCAGGTCCTTGGTACGACCTGGTCGTCTGCGGGCCGGGCGCCGTGCGGGCCGGCCGGTTCGCGCTGGAGCCGGATCACGGCCTCGACCGGCTCCCGGGTGCCGACACCGTGATCGTCCCGGGCTGGGCAGACGTCGACGAGGACCCGCCCGCCGAACTGGTCGACGCGGTGCGCGCAGCCCACGAGGCCGGCGCGCGTGTGGCCTCCCTGTGTACCGGCGCGTTCGCGCTGGCGGCCGCGGGCCTGCTCGACGGGAGACGTGCGACGACGCACTGGGCGCACACCGAGGTCCTGGCCGCCCGCTACCCGAAGGTGACGGTGGACCCGGACGTCCTCTACGTGGACAACGGCAGCGTGCTCACCTCCGCCGGCAAGGCCGCCGCCATGGACCTGTGCCTGCACATCGTCCGCCTGGACCACGGCTCGTCGGTCACCAACGCCGTCGCCCGCCGCCTGGTCGTGCCGCCTCACCGGGACGGCGGACAGGCCCAGTTCGTCGCGGCCCCGGCGCCCGCCCCGGACAACCACCCCCTCGCCGAACTGTTCCCCTGGGTGATCGAACGGCTCGACCAGCCGCTGACCGTGGAGGACCTGGCCCGCCGGGCACGGATGAGCTCACGGAACCTGGGACGCCATTTCCGGTCGGTGACCGGTACCACGCCACTGCAGTGGCTGCTCACCCAGCGGATCCGCCACGCCCAGGTGCTGCTGGAGACCACCGACGACGGCGTCGACTCCATCGCGGCGGCCACCGGCATGGGGACCGCCACAACACTGCGCCGGCACTTCCACCGTACGGTCGGCGTGCCTCCCGACACCTACCGCCGCACCTTCCGCCTGCGCAGCCGCCCCGCCCCGAACGGCAGTTGACCGCCGTTGCGCGAAGGCGGCCCCCCGGAGCCGGCGCCCGGCCTCCTGAGCCGGGTCACATGGCCATCGCCTGCGGCTGCTTGCCCACGATCGTCAGGAATTCGTCGGTGGTGAGGATGGCGTGCGCGTACGCGGGACCGTTGATGTCGAACGTCGCCTTCATCTCGTCCCAGCTGAAGGCGCCGATGGCGTCGCGGATGAGCGTGACGTGGTAGCCGAGTTCCTGGCCGAAGCGCGCGGTGGTGTCGACGCAGGTGTTGGCCTTCATGCCGATGAAGATGACCTTCTGGATGCGGTGTTGCTTGAGCAGCATGTCCAGGTCGGTGTTGGCGAAGCCGCTCGAGGCCCAGTGCTGGCGCATGACCAGCTCGTCCTCGCGCGGTACGAAGTCGGGGTGCCACTCGGCTCCCCAGCTGCCGGCGGCGAAGGTCTGCCCCTGCACGACACGCCGCTGGGTCGGGGAGAGGTGGTCCCACGTGCGGTAGTCGTCGGGTGTCGTCTGGTGGTGAGGCACGATGAAGACGTGGAAGCCCAGGTCACGTGCCGCACCGAGCATGGCGCGCATGTTGTCGAGCAGGCCGATGCCTTCCGCCACCTCTTTTGCGGCCGGCCACAGCTTCCCGCCCTCGGACAGGAAGTCGTTGTACGGGTCGATGATCAGCAGGGCCGTCTCGTCCGGCGCGTAGGTGTTCGCTTGGACGTCCATCGTTTCCTCGCTCCTGTCTCGTCGCAGATGCCGGCACCTGCGCACCAATGGGACCGATGAGGTTGAAGTGCACTCCCTTGCCTGAGGACGGGGCTCTTCGCTTGGTGCGTCGCGATGGAGTGGGCACACCGCGAGCGTGGTGACACGGCGCACTCGGCTGGAACCCGAATATGCGACCTGGGAAACGCCGTGACGCCCGAAATCACAGTCTAAAACGGTGCCCATGAACCCGCTCTACACCGGCTGCGCAGGTGATCATGCGCCCTCGCGGCTCGCGGTATCGGCGCACATGCAGGCGCTCCGAGGGGGCGTGGATCGCATCGCCGAACGCGCTGAGCCGGTCATCGACCGGGCGCTCTGGGCCAGGTGAACGCCCAGCTCAGGGATAATGTGTCCGATATCTGCATGATGGATATCATTCAGATTGGGAGCCGTTCAAGACCGGAGCGGGTCGCCGACGCCCACGCGGCCGTCGAGCGGGGCGCCGTCGGCAGGGTCCTGATCGAGCTGCCCTGACCCTGCACGAGGACGGCGCCCCACCCCGGCCCGTCGCAAGACGACCGACGGTCGCCCGTCAGGCGAGGTGCTCACGGAACCAGGCGAGTGCGGCGGCGCTCGCCTGCTCGAACCGGCCGACGTACGGGTCGAAGTGCCCGCCGGGGATCAGGCGCAGCCGCTTCGGTTCGAGCGCCCGTTCGTAGGCGGCGAGCGCCAGGTCGGTCACGGTGACCGTGTCGTCCCGCGCGACCACCATGAGCAGCGGTGTGGGGGAGACGCGCGTGATCCAGGTCCCGGGCTCGTACATACGGGCCGCGCGGGTGGACCGGACGGTGACCTTGTTCTCCCACACGCCGTCGGGCCGGGGCTGCAGGTAGAAGTCGACTGCCTCCTGCGCGCGGTAGGACGCGGCCACCGCGGGGTCGCCGCTGACGACGGCCACGGTGCGCGCGGCCTCGCCGCGGAACCGTGCCCGCTCGTCCTCGGCGAAGGACCCCTCCCGCTGCGCTGCATCCCCATGAACGTCGGGTCAAGGAAGAGCTCGTCCTCGCCGTGTTCGCTGATCATGATGAAACGGTCGCCCTCGGGTATCCCGAGACCCTGGACCAGTGACTGGTTGAGCGCGTCCGCCAGCGCGCGCTTCTGCGTCGGAGAGTAACGCCGGGCGGGGACATGGGCGTGGAAGACGGGCATGGGATCCTCCGTCAAGGACGGTGTGGGGGCTGTGCGGTGGGGTGGCTCACCCGGCCGTGAGGCTGTGCCGGTGCCGTCCTGGCCGGACTCCTGACGCCGTTGCGGGTGGGATGCCGCACGTGCGATCACCGCACGTGCGGCAAAGGTGTCCGCGACGGCTCGTTCGTGGTCTCACACGAAGGCGCTCTGTCCGGTGATCGACTTGCCCACGATCAGCGTGTTCATCTCGCGGGTTCCCTCGTACGAGTACAGGGCCTCGGCGTCGGCGAAGAACCGTGCGATGTCGTAGTCCAGCAGGATGCCGTTGCCGCCGAAGACCTCGCGGCTCCAGGCGACGACCTCCCGCATGCGCGAGGTGACGAAGCCCTTGGCCAGCGCGGAGTGTTCGTCACGGAAGATGCCGCAGTCCTGCAGGTGCGCGAGCTGCGTCAGCATGCCCCACGAGGCGGTGATGTTGCCCAGGCTCTTGACCAGCAGGTCCTGCACCATCTGGAACTTGGCGATCGGACGGCCGAACGCCATGCGCTGCTTTGCGTAGTCCAGGGCCAGTTCGTACGCGCCGATCATGAGACCCAGCGACTGCCAGGCGACCCCGCTGCGGGTCATCCGCAGGATCTCCGCGACGTCCCGGAAGGAGTTGATGTTCTGCAGCCGGTTCGCCTCCGGCACCCGGACGCCGGTGAGGGTGATCTCGGCGTTCTGCACGATCCGCAGCGCGATCTTGCCCTGGATCTTCTCCGGGACGAATCCCGGGGTCCCCTTCTCGACGACGAACCCCTTGACGTGGTTGTCGTCGACGTCCCGCGCCCACACCACGACGTAGTCGGCGAAGGTCGCGTTGCCGATCCACTTCTTGACCCCGTTCAGCACCCAGGTGTCGCCCTCGCGCCGGGCGGTGGTGCGCATGCCGCCCGAGACGTCGGAGCCGCCCAGCGGTTCGGTGAGGGCGAACGCTCCGATCTTCTCCATGGTGGCCATCCGCGGCAGGAACCGTTCGCGCTGTTCCCGGCTTCCGCCCGAGTGGACGGAGTAGAAGGCGAGTCCGTTGTGGACTCCGAAGAACGTGGCGACCGAGGCGTCGACGCGGGTCATCTCCATGGCCAGCATGCCGCCGAGCAGGTGGCTGGTCGCGGGCTGGTGTTCGCCGTAGCCTTCGTAGGCCAGCGCGGCCAGCCTGCTGCCGCGGAACTTCCCGATCAGTTCCTCGGGGAACTCGCCCTTGGCCCAGCTGTCGTTCACCAGCGGCTTGATCTCCTTCCGCAGGAAAGTACGGGCCGCGAGCAGGATCGTGCGCTCGTCGTCCGGGAGCAGCGACTCGTAGTCGTAGAAGTCGGCGGCCAGGTGCTCGTGCAGCTCGGCGATGGTGGTCATGTCAGTTCTCCTCGATGTGTGCGTGCGTGTGGGCGTCGCCGGCGTCGCCGTCCAGTGCGGAGAGCACGGCGAGTTGCCTGCGGTCGCGTTCCTCGGCGAGGTCCGCGTACGCGCGGGAGCCGTAGGCCTTCTCCACGGCCTCCACGACCCGCAGCCGGTCCTCGGGACGCTTCGACGGCTCACCCGCCGTCAGTTCCCCCATGGACGCCCCGATGTGCTCGACCAGGTGGCGGTACCCGCCGGGGCCGCCGCCGAGGTGCTGGCCGAGGAAGAGGCCGACCGTCGCCCAGCGGATGCCGAGTGAACGGGTCAGCACCTTGTCGAGGTCGTCCGGTGTGACCACGCCCTGCTGGACGAGGTAGGCGGCCTCCCGGCTGAGCGCGTGCTGCAGGCGGTTCCCGACGAAGCCGGCGATCTCCCTGCGTTCCACGACCGGGGTCCGGCCCAGGAAGGTGTAGAAGTCCACGGCGTCCTGGACGGCGTCCTCGCTCGTGCACTCGCCCGGCACGACCTCGACGAGCGGGATCACGTGCGGCGGGTTGAACGGGTGGCCGACGAGGACCCGGCTCGCGTCCCGGAGGTCACCGGTGAAGGCCGTCGCCGGGATCGCCGACGACGAGCTCAGCAGCAGCGCGTGCCAGGGAGCCTCCTCCACCAGCCGGGCGAACAGCCGCTTCTTGAACTCGATGTCCTCGGGGCCGTTCTCCTGTACGACGTCGGCGTCGTGGACGGCTTCGGTGACGTCGGCCGCGACGTGGACCCGGTCGGCCAGGCCCTCGACGTCAAGACCCAGGGCGGCCAGGTGCGGTGTGAACCGTGCCAGCGCCGTCTCGACGGCCTCGGCGAGATCGGGGCGCGGGTCGCTCACGCGGACGGTCAGTCCGTGGCCCGCGAACAGCGCCGTCCAGGACAGTCCGATGGTGCCCGCGCCGATCACCGCGGCGGTGCGGAAGTGGTGCGTCATCGCGTGCCTGCCTTGAGGTAGTCGAAGACCGGCTCGACCGGGGCGAGGGTCAGGTCGGTGAGGATGTGCCCGGCGGAGACGACCTCCAGGACGGGCAGGTCGGCCAGCGGTGCGAGGACGTGCTGGAACAACTGCAGCCGGGCCGGGCCCCGGTAGGCGGCCTTGACCACCACGTCGGTGATCCGGGTGCGGACCAACTCCTGGACGCGCGGCACGCCGTCGTAGCCCGGGACGGTCTTGAGCATGAAGGTCGGTACGGTGATCTGTGCTGCGGCCTCGTGTGGATTGAGTGCCTCGTGCTTGTAGCCCATGGTGGCGGTGGCGACCCGCAGCGAGCCGTAGTCCAGAGTGCCGACCAGCGTGCCGTGGTCGACGTACAGCTTCGGCGCGCCCATGACCTTCGGGTAGGCGCCGACCTCGCGTCCGGCCGCTGTGGCAGGGAAGTTGTCGAGGTACATCGCGTGCAGGTACTCGCCGCGCTCACCCTCGAAGGCGACCTGGACCGCCTGGCCGCCCTCGGTGTAGGGGCCGTACCCGGTGACGTCGTTCATCTTCATGATCTCGAACCGGACCAGCGGCTCCTCGATCCGCAGGGGCTCGGGGACGACGGCGCGCAGGGCGTCGGGGTCGGTGCGGTAGACGACGCTGAGGTATTCACGGTCGGTGAACCGAGGCACCACGGGTGCGAACGCCGGGCTGGTCAGTGGGGTGGTCGCGTGGCGGCGTACGTCGGGGATCCGCATGTCACTTCCCCGCCCATCGCGGTGCGCGGCGCTCGGCGAAGGCGGTCATGCCTTCGCGGACGTCGGCCGAGGCCATCAAGGCGTCCTGTGCCTCGCGCTGCGCGGCGAAGGCGTCGGTCTCGGGCGTGCCGTCGGTGTGCCGTAGGAGGTTCTTCACCGCGGCCAGTGCGAGCGGCGCGTTGTGCGCGAGCTGCTCGGCGAGTTTCAGGGCGGTGGCGACCGCCTCACCGGGCGCGGTGACCCGGTTGGCCAAGCCCAGTTCCCCGGCGCGGCGGCCGGTGACCGGCTCGCCGGTGAGCAGGAACTCCATGGCCAGGTGGTACGGGATGCGCCGGGGCAGCCGGATGACGCCGCCGCCCGCGGCGATCAGACCACGCTTGACCTCGGGCAGGCCGAGCGTCGCGTCCTCGGCGGCGACGATGAGGTCGCACCCCAGGGCGAGTTCGAAGCCGCCGCCCAGGGCGAAGCCCTCCACGGCGGCGACCAGCGGCTTGGTCAGCTCGGCTTCGGTCAGGCCGCCGAATCCACGGCCCGGGATCACGGGCAGGTCGCCGTTGAGGGCGGCCTTGAGGTCCATACCGGCGCTGAAGGTGCCCTTCGCTCCCGTGAGGACACCGGCTCGCAGGGTGCCGTCGCCCTCCAGCTCGTCGAGCGCGGCGGCCAGGCCGGCGGCGACCGCGGAGTTCACCGCGTTGCGTGCCTGCGGGCGGTCGATCGTGATCAGGAGGGTGGAGCAGATCCGCTGGACGCGCACTTCGCTGTTGCTCATGGTTTCTCCCACTGTTCCGCGCGGCTCAGCCGGCGTCCGTCAGCTCGGCGAGGACCTCAGCGGTGTCCTGGCCGGGCACCGGGGCCAGCCGGCGGACCGAGCCGGGCGTGGCGGAGAACCTCACCGGGATCCCGATCGTGCGCACCGGGCCCTCGGTCGGGTGCTCGACCGTCTCCAGCAGGTGGCCCTCGCGGACGTAGGGGTCCTCGTGCGAGTGGTCCAGCTCCAGCACCGGAGCCATCGGGATGTTGTGCTTGGCGCACACCTCGGCCCATTCGGCCGTGGTCAGCGCGGGGGTGCACTCGTCGACCAGGTCCGACAGGTCGTCCACGTCGGCCACGTTGAGGGAGGGGCCGTTGACGCGTGGGTCCGCGGCGAGGTCCGGGCGGCCGGCGGCGGCGAAGAGGTCGCGGTAGTTCTGGGGGTTGTACGGGACCACGGCGGCCAGGCCGTCCCTGGTACGTCGTGCCCTGTGGTGCTCGGACAGCGACCGCGGGTAGCCTGTGGGGCCCGTCGCGGGATCGAAGGTGTGCCCGGCGAGATGTTCCACCAGGTTGAACGTGATCAGGGTGTCGGCCATCGGGATCTCGATCTGCTGACCCGACCCCGTCCTGTCCCGGTGCACCAGGGCGGCGAGCACGCTGTAGACGATGGTCAGCCCCGAGACCTTGTCCGCGAGGATGGACGGCAGGTAGAGCGGCGTGCCCAGGGCGCGGTTGGAGATGTCGACCAGTCCGGAGGCGGCCTGCACGGTCTCGTCGTAGGCGGCGGCGTCGGCCCGGTCGGAGTCGGCGCGGAAGCCGGCGGCATGCGCGTAGACCAGGCCCGGGTTGGCGACGGCGAGGTCCTCGTAGGTGATGCCCAGCCGGGCCAGTGCGCGGGGGCGCATGTTGGTGATCAGCACGTCGGCGGAGTGGATGAGCTCAAGCGCCTTGGCGTGCTCGGCCTCGTCCTTCAGGTCCAGCGCCACGCTCCGCTTGTTGCGGTTGACGTTGAGGTGCAGCGGGGTCATGCCCGGCGTGTTGCGGTACTCGCCCACGTGAAGGGAGTCCGAGGGTGACTCGATCTTGATGACGTCGGCGCCCAGGTCCCCCAGGATCTGGGCCGCGTAGGGGCCCATGACCACGGTGGAGAGGTCGATGACCCGCACCCCGTCGAGCGGTCCGGAGAAGTGCTTTTCCGCCATTGTCGCGTCCTTTCGCTGCTTCGACCGGCTACGAAAGAAACGCTAAGCGCATATTGCGGGCAACGGAATTATCGAATTGCTGACAACGGTGTGACCGCAGCGGTCACACCGAAGTGCGGACCGCCGTGCCCGCCGTGTGAAGCGACCTCGGGTTTCCGGGCACAATGATGCGGCATGGGCCGTTGTGCTTTTATCCAGGAAAAGCTTCCGGGTTTCTCCGCGCGCAGCGCCGTGGGTCCTGCCGACGGACCGGCCGACCGGGGCCACGGCCGAGCCGGCGTGAGCGCGAGTCCGCCCACACGCTTCCCGAAGCCCCGGAAGGCTCGATCGCGCGCCGGCTCCCGGCCGGTGGATCAGGGTTAATGTGTGGGAGTGGAGATATTCCATTTGCGGTATTTCGTTGCGGTTGCGGAGGAGCTGAACTTCTCTGCGGCGGCCCGCCGGATGCACATGGCCGCCTCGCCGCTGAGCCAGCGGATCAGGGACCTCGAGCGGGAGCTCGACGAGCGGCTCTTCGACCGCACCACGCACCACGTCACGCTCACGCCGGCCGGCGAGGCACTGCTGCCCATCGCGCGGGACGTCCTGGAGCAGATCAACTCCATTCCCTGGCGGCTGCGTGAGGCGACCGGGCCGGTGCGCAGCACCATGTTCGTGGGCATCCCTCCCGGGGTGCACCCGCGGACCAGGGAGCAGGTCACCTCGCTCGCCGAGCGCGTCGGGGAGTGGTGCGAGCTCCTCACCTGGCCGGGCAGCTCCAAGGCCCTCATCACGGGCGTCTGCGAGAGCAGACTCGCGCTGGCGCTGGCCCGACTGCCGATCAGCGACCCCCTGCTGGACGTCCTGCCCGTCCTGTCGGAACGGCTGGGAGCCGTGGTGCCCGCCGACCGGTTCGCCGGGAGGGACTCGGTGGCCCTTGCCGACCTGAGCGACCTTTCCTTCGTCATCTCCCCCAGGGAGATCAGGCCCACCTGTTTCGAACTGCTCGACCGGGAAATGGCGGAACGCGGGGTCAGGAAACGTATCAAGCTCACCGACACCGGCTATGACGGAATCGCCGAAGTGGTTTCCGGTGGAATGGCCTTCTACTTTTCCATACTGAACTCGGAAAGCCCCATGCACGGCTACGCGATGGTGAACACGCTCGTTCTGCCGTTCGAGGATTTCGAGCCCTTGCTGGAGACCGCCCTGATATGGCGGCGCGACCGGGCTGCCGCGGGGGATCTCGGCAAACTCATCGAAGCCGCCCGGGAGCTCTTCGCCGAGCCGCTTCACGTCTGAGACGCGCGGGCACCGAGCGCCTGTTCGGCCCAGATGGTCTTGCCCTGGCCGGTGTACCGCACCCCCCAGCACCGCGAGCATTCGGCCACGAGGAACAGACCGCGCCCTCCCTCGTCGGTGGTGTTCGCCCGGCGGATGTGCGGGGAGGTGCTGCTGCCGTCGGACACCTCGCAGATCAGGGTCCGGTCGTGGATCAGCCGCAGCCGGATCGGCTCACGGCCGTAGCGGATGGCGTTGGTGACCAGTTCGCTCGCGATCAGCTCCGTGGTGAAGCCGAGGTCACCGATGCCCCACCGGTCCAGTTGCCGCACCACGAGGGAGCGGGCGCCCGCGACACCGGCAGGGTCGCGCGGCAGCTCCCAGGTGACCACGTGGTCGTCGCTGAGCCCGCGCGTCCGGACCACGAGGAGCGACAGGTCGTCCTCGGCCGCCAGGAGCGGCGCCGCGATGTCCGCGGTGCCCCGGCAGACGTCCTCGACCGACCGGCCGCTGCGCCGCATGGCGGTGCGCAGCAGCCGGGGGACGGCGTCGTCGGTGCCGCACGCGCGCACCAGACTGGCCGTGTGGAAGAGCAGGGTGCTGCCTTCGGCGAGCTCCAGGTCCAGGGGTTCGAAGACCGGCTCGCCCATGCCCAAGGGCCGGTTGCCCGGCAGTTCGAGGACGTGGACGGATGCGTCAGGACCGGCCACGGCGGGCGGGGGATGGCCGGCGCTGGCCAGCACGCAGCGGCGCCCGACCGGGTCCCACACCGCGTAGAGGAACGTCGCGCCGACCAGCCGTTCCACGAACCACGCGGACCACTCGTCGGGCTCGCCGGTGGCATAGCGCGACACGATGTCGTCCAACCGGGCGAGGACTTCCTCGGGTGCGAGATCGAGTTCCGACAGGGCCCGGACCGCGGCGCCGATCAACCCGATGCAGACGGTGGCCTGTACCCCGGACACCGAGACGTCACCGACGCTGAAGGCGACGCGCATACCGGACAGCGGGAGAACGTCGCTCCATGAGCCGTTCACTCCCGTGCCACTGCGGGCGGGCACGTACGAGCGGGTGATCTCGGCCGCGCTGTGGTCCGGTGCGTGAGCGGCCTCCATACGCCTTCTCAGGCCGACCGCCGCAATGTGCTCATGGTGGTCGAGCAAGCTGCGCGCCGCCTCGTTCTCCGAGATCTGCGGCAGTGGGCCGGCGGTCACCAGGATCACCGTTCGCTCGCTGTCCGGGAGGGCGGAGGTCACGGAGCAGGCCATGAGCGCGACAGGCACAGCACGGCCGAGCCGATGCATGAGGACGACCGAGAGCCAGGGAGTGCTGCTGCTTTCCGCGGCCGGCAGCAGCTCCTGGAGGGAGCCCCACGGAAGCACCGGGCACAGCTCGCTCACCGGTCTGCCCACGACCTCGGGAGTCTCGTACCCCAGAAGACGCTCGGCCGCCGGACTCCAACCGCACACCAGGCCCGCCGCGTCCACCACGAACGCCGCCGGGCCCCCACCGAGGGCCGGGGTGCGGGCGGGGGATGCCCCATCCAAGGTGCCCATCTCACCGACCTCGTTCGGTGAGGAAACTCCTACACGTTGACGATACGACGTCGCCGGGCCCGACGCTTTTCCGCTGGTCCGCCGCTCGAGGCGTTCGCTCAGGGAGCCAGCTGCGGGTACAGGGCGGCGGGGTCGGCCGCCAGGCCCGCCTTGGCCTGGCGGGAGCGCTCGTCGGCCAGCACTTCGTACGCGTCGGATTCGATGCCGTCCAGCGCCTGCTCGGCGACGCTCTCCGGCGACGACTTCGGGGAGTCGATGTGCGCTGCCAGGTCGGTGTCGACGTAACCGACGTGCAGCCCGGTCACGTTGACGCCGCGTGGCTTCAGCTCCAGGCGCAGCGAGTTGGTCTGGGACCACAGCGCTGCCTTGGAGGCGCTGTAGGAACCGGCGAGAGCGATCCAGGACAGGACGGAGTGCACGTTGAGCAGGTGGCCGCCGCCGTTGGCCTCGATGATCGGGACGAAGGCCCGGGTCATCTGGAGGGGGCCGTAGAAGTTCGTCTCGAACTCGCGGCGGACGTCGTCCACCGGGGAGGTCAGGAAGGACGCCCCGACGGACCCACCCGCGTTGTTGACCAGGATGGTGACGTCCTGTGCCTGTGCCGCGACGGCGGCGACCGACGCGGGGTCGGTGACCTCCAGGGGCAGTGCGACCGCGCCGGGGTGGGTGACGCTGCGGGGGTCGCGGGCGGTGGCGTAGACCTTCTTGGCGCCCCGGGCGTACGGGGACTCGACCAAGGCCTTGCCGATGCCCCGGCTCCCTCCGGTGACGAGAACTGTCGAACCTGCGATCGCGGTCATGAGCTGCTCCCGGTTGCGTTGCGGCCGACGGCGGAAACCGATCGGTTTTCTGCACCGTAAACCGATCGGTTTCTCCCTGGCAAGCAGCGGGCGTAGCCTGTGGCGTATGACTTCGACCGCACGGGCCTCGTCCGATTCCGCGGCGGCGGCTGCGACTGCGACGAGCCCAAGCCGTGAGCGGCTCCTCGACTCCGCAGCCGCGCTCTTCTACCGGGAGGGCGTGAACATCGGCGTCGAGGCGCTGTGCCGGGCGGCCGGAGTCTCCAAGCGGTCGATGTACCAGCTCTTCACAAGCAAGGACGACGTCCTCGCGGCCAGCCTGGAGCGCGCGGGGTCCCGCTACCTGGCCCAGCTGCTGCCCGCGTCCGGGGCCGACCTGCCACCGCGCGACCGCATCATGCATGTCTTCGAACGGCTCGAGTCGCTGTCCGCGTCCCCGGAGTACCTGGGCTGCCCCTTCCTGGCGACCGCGTTCGAACTCAAGGACCCCGTCCACCCCGCCAGGGTGGTGGCGCGACGCTACAAGGACGCGCTCACCGACTTCTTCCGTGAGGAGGCGAGCCGCGGTGCCGCGCGCGATCCGGATGTGCTGGCGCGCCAGCTCACGATCGCCTTCGACGGATCCAGCTCCCGCGCCGTAGCCCAGGCCCAAGGTCTGGGCGGGCTGGCCGTCGCCACCGCCACGGCCATGCTGGACGCGGCAGGCATGGCCTGACCGCCCGCGCGCCCGTGCGCCCTCGGGCCCGCGCGCCCTCGGGCCCTCAGGCGCGAAGCCCGCGGACCCGTGGGGTGTCAGTGCAGTGCGACCTCGCCCGCGCGGACGGCCCGCATGGCGCGCTCGACGGTCTCCTGGTTCTCACCGACCGGAGCCACGTAGTCGATGACGCCGCGCGCCGCGTCCTCCCCGAGCGTCCGGCTGATCACCCATGCCGCGAGGTACTGGGACGCCAGGCAGCCGCCCGCCGTGGCGATGTTCCCCTCGGTGTGGAACGGCGCGTCCAGCACGGTGACGTCGCAGGCCTCGACGAAAGGCCTGCTCTTCTTGTCGGTGCACGCCGGCATGTCACCCAGCAACCCGAGGCGCGCCAGCACCAGCGCGCCGGAGCACTGCGCACCGATCAGCTGTCGCGAAGGGTCGAGGGGCAGCATCGAGAGCAACCGGTCGTCGGCGACCACGTCGCGTGTCTTCACGCCGCTTCCGATGAGTACGACGTCGGCCTCGCGCACGAACTCCATCGGGCGCTGCCCCGTCACCTCGACGCCGTTCATCGAGCTGACCACCGGCGTCGGTGTCGTGATGAAGGCCTCCAGGCCGTCCTTGCGGCACCTGTTGATCAAGGAGGCGGCGATGAAGCTGTCGAGCTCGTTGAACCCGTCGAACGTCACCACGGCTACCTGCATCGCAACTCCTCCGGGCATCGGCGACCGCCAGAAGTCAGCCGGTTTTCAGCAGAGCCGAGTCTAGGAGGTGGCGGAGGACCCCGGCGTATGGCGGTCGCCACACGGCCGAGGGCCCCCGCTGTCCTTCAGGCCGGGCGATTCCGTGAGTCCGAGGTCAGGGCTTATGGGCCACCTCGGCACCGCCCTGCGGGTGAGGCGGGGGATAGATCTGCCCTCCTGCGTGGCATACGGCAGGGGTGAGCGAAGAACCAGAGGCACAGCGGGAGCCGCCGGACGCCGCGCACCGGCGTCCGGCAGGGGTGGACGATCTGACGGTCGAGGCCCTCGGGTCCTTGTCGAAGGCTTTGGAGACCACCGAGCGCGCCCGCGGGCACCTGTACGGCTTCCACCAATTGACCGGTACCGCGGACCTCGAATTGGACCGTGCCGTGCGTTTGCTGCGGGAGGCCGGTCATGCGTCACAAGCCGACGCCGTGGAGCGCGAGATCCTCGGGCGCAACGTCATCCCCGGGCACTGGACCTTTCAGATCATCGAGGCCTACAACCGCACGTACTACCGACCGTTCGCGGATCTGGAACGCCGCCTGCTCGCCGAACTCGCCGAGGGGCGCGACCATCTCCACGAAGCGGAGATGAAGGCGGCACGCCATCGCTGCTGCTGAACTGGGCGCAAGCAGGTGCATCCTGGAGTGGCGGCGACCCCGCGTCCGCGGAGACGTGGCCCGTGAGTGTGGGCCACCTCTCACCCGATTGCCCCGCTCGGCTGGCAACCGTGGGCGTCGAGGGCAAGGCTTGGCTTCGTGCTTGAGGGTTCGTCGACCTCCCCCAGACGTCCCCTCGGCCGAGAGCCGGGCCCCCGCCGCTGCGAAGCGCCGGGGGCCTGTCTCTTGAACCGCTGACACGGGTGAGACGCCTCAGCGGCCGCGATCGGTCGGCGCGTACGTTCGAAGGGCGCACGACACCCGTCCGAGGCACGCCGGCCGTGTGGTGCGGCATGGTCCACCTGGGAGTGCCCCGGGTCGGTACCAGTGGTCGGAGACCGCCACGATGGGGTCGCTGCTCTTCGGCGCGTTTGGCTGGACTCGGATGCATGAGTTCGGGTAGGGAGATAAATGAAATGTTCGAAATGAACGGAGATGGTCCGTATGTCACGGACGCAACCCGGCATCGAGCAGCACCCTGACCTGCTGGAACTTCGCGCAGATTACGAGCGTGCGACCGCCACCAACCGCAGCCAGGCGATAGAGGCCATGGGTCTGCTCACCGGTACCTACCTCGCCGCCTCACCGTGGATCGTGGGCTTCAACGCACTGTTCGGCTTCAACGCGCTGTCGACGATCGCCGTCAACAACCTCGTCGCCGGAATCGCGTACGCCCTGCTCATGGGAGGCATGGGACGCGGATTCGAACGGGCCCACTCCAGGGCTTGGGCGGCAGCGATCATCGCCCTGTGGACGATCATTTCGCCGTGGTGCATCACGGGCAATGTCAGCACCACACGCACCATCACCAACAACGTCATCGTCGGCGTGATCGGACTGATTCTGGCACTCGCAGCAGCGTCGCTGCGCCCCGACAGCCTCCGCCGCAACCGTCGCGGTACCTCGGACACGCTTGGGGCCGGCCCGCGAAGTAGGTAGGGGCCGCCTTGGCTCTTGGCCACCCGCCGTTGCCACGGCAACCATCGAGGTCCGCTACGCATGCACGACAAGGAAACGACCGCGCTCGTCGTGATCGACATGATCAACACGTATGAGCACGAGGACGCGGAACTGCTGCTCCCCTCGGTGCGGGAGGCGCTCCCAGGCGTGCGGAGGCTGATCTCACGCGCTCGCGACATCGGCGTGGACGTCATTTACGTGAACGACAATTTCGGGCGCTGGCGCTCCCATCACGACGAGATCCTCGACATGGCGCTCGCCGGCCCGCACGGCGACCTGGTCGAACCGGTCAAGCCCGACGGCGACTCGCTGTTCGTCGTCAAGGCCCGGCATTCGATCTTCTTCCAGACTCCGCTGGAGTACCTCCTGGACCGGCAGAACGTCGGCCATCTCGTGCTGTGCGGGCAGGTCACCGAGCAGTGCGTGCTGTACTCGGCGCTCGACGCGCACATCCGTCACCTGCCGACGACCGTCGCGAGTGACGCTGTCGCCCACATCCACCGCGACCTGGCAGACGCGGCACTGCGCATGATGGAGCGCAACATGGGCACCCACCTCTGCCCGGCGGACGAGGTCCGGATGGGTGCCGACGCCGGTTCACCGCTCCGGGCGCCATGAGGGGCGCGTCCACTGTCCGCCAAGGACAAGGTGTTCTGCACCGTAAAGATCGCGGCTGCGACGTTCTCCGCCGCCGACCTCCTGCCCGAGTCGCCGCCGCCCGCCGCAGCCCCGAGTCCGTCGAAGCGGCTCTCTGACCTGCGCCCCGATCATCCCGATTGCGACCCTCCCGGGTCGCTTCGTCCTCGGTGCGCGGTGGCAGGCCACTCGAGCGACCACTTGGTCCTGCATCGGCGTATTCGGTAGCGCTGTGGCAGGGACATGCGGTAATTAGTGCCCTGGCGGCCCGACTACGGGGGTCCGCCGGCGCACCAAGGGCGCGCCTCAGCAGCATGAAAAGGACGAACTCAGTGGCATCTGGCGTTGTGAAGTGGTTCAACTCGGAGAAGGGCTTCGGCTTCATCGCACAGGACGGCGGGCCGGACGTGTTCGCCCATTACTCCAACATCCAGAGCACCGGATACCGCGAGCTCGTGGAGGGTGAGCGTGTCACGTTCGACGTGACGCAGGGGCAGAAGGGCCCGCAGGCGGAGAACATCGTCCGCGGCTGACCTTGGTGCTGCCGATGCAGCACGGACACGAAGCGGCCTCGCCCACGGATTCCGGCCGTCGGCGAGGCCGCCTCGTGCGGGAGTCCCCCTACCCTCGGGGGGCTATCCGGAAGGAACGGATGACCGTCTGGTCGACGGCGTTGCCCGCCGCGTCCTTGGCGGTGAGGCGGATCGAGGCGTAACCGCCTGCCGAGGGCGTGGTCAGCTTCACGAAGCCGCGGTCGCCTGCGCGCCAGACCTTGAGGGCTTTCCAGCTCCTGCCGTCGTCGAAGGAGACCCGCAGGCCCAGCGAGGTGGTGACGGCCTTGCTGCCGCGCTCGGCGGCGACGGTGAAGAGGTACGTGCGGCCGCCCGTGACGGTGCCGGAGGCGTTCAGCGGGCCGCCCAGCCGGACGTTCATCAGCGGCAGTTCGGCCGGTTCCGGGCCGGTCGGGCGTCCGGAGGTGAAGGTCCAGGTGGCGGAGGCCTTGCTGCCCAGACTCGACCAGCCGACCTTGCGGGTGCCGGACGACGTCAGGGTGTAGGCCGCCTTCTCGTAGGGAACCGCCGCCTGCAGCCGGCCCAGGGAGTCCAGCGACGCGATCTTCTCGCCGTCGCGGTACAGGGTCGACGAGCCCGTGGTGTCCCGGGCCTCGCCTGAGTGCGTCGCGGTGTTCTCGGCGGCCGTGGAGAACAGGCCGGGGGTGAGGTACAGCCCGTCCTCGAGCCGCAGGGCGTCCACCGACCGGGCACGCAGCGGTCCCTGGTTCCACCCTCGGGTGTAGGACTTGCCCGGGGTGAATCGTGTGGTGCCCGCGAACTGGATCTCGTCGTAGCCCGCGGTGCCCTGGGCGCGCATGCCGAGGGTGCGGTCCCAGACGATCGCGGAGTCGTCGGTGTAGTAGCGGGTCTGCCTGCCGGGGACCGGGATCTGGTTGCCGTCCACGAACGTGATGGCGCCGTAGGTCGGGACCGGGGTGTCGATCCGGACCCCGAGCGGCTTGCCGCCCTGGTCGGCGTAGGTCTCCTCGACCCGGGCGAGGGACCTGTCGTGGATCGGGCGGGTGAGGGCGGCCGGGACGCTGCCCTTGGTGTTGACGGCGAGGTTGTAGGCGTAGCTCCAGGCCGGCTTGGTGGCGGTCCTGGGGACGGTGCCGCTCCACCGCTGGGTGGCGAGGAACCAGAACGGGTGGCTGGTGACCTTCGTCGTGGTCGGGGTGGCGTAGACGCGGCTGCCCGGGAAGCCCAGCACGAACTTCTGGGTGCCGTAACGGCCGTCCGCGCTGATCGACGTCGTACTGGCGAAGATGCCGTCGTTCTGCGCCGTGCCCTTGTCGACGGTGAGGTCGACCGGCTTCGCGGTGCGCCCGTCGAGGACGAGCGTGGTGTCGAGCGTGAGGTCCACGCCGGGCCGGGAGAAGAGGACCGAGGTCTGCGCGACGGGGTCGAACTTGCTCGCCGAGATGTCGTACTCGCTCTCGGGCAGCTGCATCGCGACCTTGCCGTCGGCGTCGGTGGAGGCGTTGTACTGCAGACCGGTCCGGCTGTCGAAGGCGGCGACGTTGATGTCCGGGCCGACGGGCTTGCCGTCGAGGCCGAGGACGGTCAGCGACAGGGCGCGGGTGAGCGGCTCGGCGTAGACACCGAAGGCGTCGCGGACCGTGGTCGTGCCGTCGTCCGTGGTGGCGACGATCGAACCGCCGTAGGCACCCGCCATCGTGTCGTCGACGGAGGCGGTGAGGGTGGCGGAGGCGGTACCGCCCGCCGGGACGGTCACCGTGTCGGCCGACAGGGCGAAGGCCCCCGCAGGAGCGGCTGTGCCTCTGGGCCCGTACGCGTCGACGGAGAGGTGGAGCGTGACGTCGGCTGCGCCGTCGTTGGTGTAGGTGACGGTGCCGGTCCGGGTGACGTCCTGGTGCGGGTAGTCGGCCTTGCCCAGGCTGATGCTGCCGGAGGTGGCGCGTACGTTCTGCGCGCTGGCCCGGGCGACGTCCAGCCGGCCGGTGCCCTGGTCGTACGCGGTCAGGCCGGGCAGACCCTTGGCGGCACTGGTGAGGGCGGCCTTGAAGTCGGCGGCCTTCCAGGCCGGGTGCTGCTGGGCGAGCAGCGCCACCGCTCCCGTGACGTGCGGGGTCGCCATCGAGGTGCCGGACGCGGTGACGTAGGAGGAGCCGACCGGGTCGCCCATGGTGGTGCCCGCCGCGCGGGCCGCGGTGATGTCCTGGCCGGGCGCGACGATGTCCGGCTTGACGGCGAAGTCCTCGATCCGCGGGCCGCGGCTGGAGAAGGTGCTGAGCGTGTCCTGCTTGGTGGTGCTGCCCACGGTGAGCGCGGAGTCGGCGATGCCGGGGGAGCCTACGGTGCCGCCGAAGTAGTCGGCCGCGGGGGCGCCTTCGTTGCCGGCCGCGATCACGAACAGGGTGCCGTGCTCGGCGGTCAGCGTGTCGACCGCCTCGGTGAGCGGGTCGGTCTTCGCGTACGGGGCCTGCCCCAGGCTGAGGTTGACGGCCTTGGCGCCCGCCTCGGCGGCCCACGTCATGCCGTTGATGACGGCGTCGTCGGGGCAGAAGCCGTCGTCGGTGCAGACCTTGCCGATCAGCAACTTGGCGTCGGGCGCGACGCCCTTGTACTTGCCGGCGGAGGCAGCGCCGGTGCCCGCGATGGTGGAAGCGGTGTGGGTGCCGTGGCCGTTGCCGTCCACCACCGAGCCGGTGCCCGTGAAGTCCCTGGTTTGGCCGGTGGAGGCCTTGTCCGAGAGGTCGGGGTGGGTGGGGTCGTAGCCGGTGTCGAGGTCGGCGACGGTCACGCCCTGCCCGGTGATGTGCGCGCCGGTGGAGTCGACGCTGTCCCAGACCTTCGGGGCGCCGATGAGGGCGGTGCTCTCGGCGAGGGCGACGCGGCTGCGGCCGTTGAGCCACAGCTTGTCCAGCGGGCCGCGGAGGCCCTGCGTCCCGCTGACGAACGTCCAGAACGCGGTGGCGTCGCGTTTGGCCGGGGCGAGGCTGCCTCCGTGGAGGACGTCCAGGGTCCGGGTGATCCTGGCGCCGTGCCGCTGGATCGCTCCACGAGCGGCGGAGGAAGAGGCGCTGCGGCTGGAGTAGATGAGCCGCAGTGAGTCGCTCGAGGCGTCGTCGTAGCCGGCGTCGAGCTGCTCGGTGACGTCGAAGAGACGCGGGTCGAGCTTCCCGGCGGTCAACAGCGGCTGTGCGTCGGACGGGACCACGAGGATGTGGTGGTCCGTGCCCTTCCACTGGTGGGACATGTCGAAACCGATGCGGTCGCGGCCCGGTCCGCGTGTGACGCTGACCGCGGGGACGCCGCCGGCACCGCGGGTGACGGTGACCTTGTCACCGGTGATCAAAGTCAGGGTGCGGACCGCCTTGGCACTGGGCGAGGCGGAGCCCGGGACTGGTACGGGCGGTGCGGAGTTCGGGGATGCCTGCGCGGCGCCTGGTACGGCGCCGGCGACCAGCCCGGCCAACGCCAGGGCCCATCCGGCTCGTATACGCATGTATGAGTACCTTTTGGCCGCCCGGGGAGACCTGGGACGCGGGCGGCGGACAGAGAGGTGCCCGGCGGTCGCCGGCCACCCGGGAGACGGCCTGGGCAGGCCTGCGCCGGGGCGAGTTGCCCCTCAGGTCGAACGCCCGGCCGAGTCCTTGGTCACGAGCGATGAGAAAACCACACTTGATCAAGGATGCATAGGGGTGAGCGTGTGTTACCGCTGGTCAGGGCGCAGGCCGGCCCGCAGGTGGGCGACGGATCCCGGAACGGGCCGCACGCACCCGAAGGAGGGGGAGGCCGCGGCCGTCGGAAGGGGAGGGCCTGGCCCGGCAGCCTCGCGCCCAACGCGCAGGGCAAGCGGCCCTTCGGATGGCTGCCTGCGGCGGTGGGTGGCCGGCAGTTGCAACCCACCGCTCACAGGGCCGTGTGCACCGGTGGTCATCGCCACCGGTGCGGCATTCCGAGTCAACCCGATCAGCAGGTGTGAAACCGGGCGGCGTGGCGGGGTGTTGGGCGGTTGTCACTCCAACGGCGGTGTGGCCGCCGGGGAGGCTCCGCGCTGATGGCGAACGCGGCGCCGGCGAGCCACCCGTGGCGCGCCCACCGCGACGCGTCCGGGCAGTGCAAAGGGTGAGGTTCGCGGCCCTTCCGGCAGCACGAACCCCACCCTGGCACGGGGGAGAGGCGTCAGGTCACCATCGGTACCAGCGGCGGCGCCCGCCGCCCTCGGCGGCCCGGAACACGAACCCGAGCAGCCACACCACCAGCACGATGATGGCGATCCACCACAGGGCCTTGAGGGCGAACCCGGCGCCGAACAGGATCAGGGCCAGCAGCAGGACAAGAAGCAAAGGAACCATGTCGTCAACCTCCTGACCCCGCGTCTGCCCCGGCGCGCGATCGCCATGCGTGGACCACAGGGCACCGGATGGCGTGCGAACGGGACCGCCGTTTTCGGCATGGAACCCGAAGGGCCGGAAAGGGGCAGGTCATGGCCGTCACCGGCCATGCACCGAGGAGGACTCATGGCCACGCCAGAACAAGACCGCCGGAAGAGCGCCAGGACCGACGACGTCACCCTGCGGCCCCGTACGGAATCCCAGGACGAAGGACGCCGCGACGCCTCGCCCCGTGAGCAGGGCACCGTCGGGGACGCCCTCCGCAAGGCGATGGAGGAGGCGGCGGTCGACAGGGACGACTTCGCCTGAGCCCCGCGAAAACCGTTGGCCGACCTGGTGACCGAGGGCCGAGACTGAAGGGCTCATCACGCCGGACGGACAGAGCGGGGCCAGAACTGACGTACAACCGGGACACCCTTCCCTTTCCCGAGAACCGCGTGCCTCCCGCCTCCCGCACGAGCATGCACGACTGGGCCCATCTCGACCCGGGTCGCCACCCCTTCGCCTGGGACGAGGAAGAGGAGGCCCGTCTCCGCGCGCTGGTCCGTGAATGGGTGCCACCCGTGCTCTCCGGTATGGCGGGTTGGTGGCAGGGCGAGGACTGGTGCGAACGCCAGGTGGACGCGATCATCCGGGAGCGGTACGGGACCTGGGCGCAGGGATGGAACTGGTGCTACCGGCACGGCGGGGTGATCGGCAGTTGGGTCACCGGAGCCGGCTCGGTGACGACCCCCGACGAGACCGCCGCCCGCGTCGTCGCCGCGCTGCTGGAGTGGCGGGAGTGGTTGGAGACGACGGCTCGGCGCTTCGTCGAGCTGGCACCGCCGCCGGATGCCTCCCCGGAGGATCTCAGCTGGCATCTCGAGCGGGCCTGCGTCCGGCTCGTGACGTACGCACTCGACTCCGGCGCGGAGGGCGGCTGGCACGGGCAGGCAGGTCTGCTCCTGCGCTGGTACCTGACCACCAGCGGCATGAGCCAGGCCGACGCCGGACGGGCGGTCGAGGCCGCGATCGGCGGCCGGTTCCGGAGCTGGGTCGCCCCTGCGCGGACACTGATCGAATCGGTCGGTGAGGACCTCGCCCTCGGCCTCACCGGCCACGCCCCCTACCAGGACCACCGTGAGCGAGCGGACCTGGAGGACCGCCATGACCGCTCCTGACAGCCTCCCGACCTGGCTGCGCGTACGCCGCGAGTCCGCCTGGCACCAGGCACCCGCCCTGCGACGGGTGCGGCCCGCGCGCGACGGGTTCCGCGCCTGGTGCGAAGGACCGGTACGTCGGCGCGACCCCGTCCGTGCGGAGCGCCTGCTCGCCGCCCACACCCTGGCCCGCGCCGACGCCGCCCGCCGGGCACCGCTGGACTTCGCCCTGCTGGCCGGCTGGCAGCGCGAGGTCTTCGGCGGGGGACAGGCGCCGTTCCGCGAGACGGACGCCTACGCGAAGGCCGGCCGCGAACGCTACGGCCTGACGTCGACGACCCAGGCCGACTTCGCCGCCTGCCTGCGTGAGGCGACCGACCCGCAGTTCCCGCCGGCGGCACGTGCGGCCCGGGCGTACCTCGACGTGGCGTTCTTCCACCCCTTCACCGACGGCAATGCCCGTGCGGCCCTGCTGACCCTGGTCCATGTCCTGGCCCGCGAGGACATCGTCCTCCCGGAGGTCGGCCCGCTCCAGACGACCCGCTACGCGGACGACCCGGCGGGTGCCGCCGACCTGGCCACTCTCATCGGCGTGCTCAACCGGCGCCGGTAGCGCGAGGCCGGGATGGCGAGGTCGGCGCGCCGCCGGGACCTCGAAGGGCTCCAAGGGGTCGCCGTCGACGCGCCGACCGGTGCGAGCCTATGCCCCGGCTCGCCTCTCCAGCGTGCCCGAGAGCCGATGGCGCCGCATCCTGGACGTGCGGCCTCGCCGCCTTCCGCCCTGGCCGGCGAGGCCGCTCATCGGTCAGGGCCGACGTCGAGCGCCGGGACGTCAGGACCGGTCAGGTGCCACGAGGTGAGCCGGGGGTCCGGTTCGATCCACAGGTGTGCCCCGCTGTCGAAGCCCAGGGCGACCGCTCCGTCGTCGCGCACGTGGGCGGACGTGACCGACTGGCCGAACAGGTCCAGCACCGGGGCGAGGTCCGCCCCCGTTCCGGGCGCAGTTCGTGGCACTCGCCGGCGATGTCGCGGACGCGGAACGCCGTTTCCAGGACCAGCTCCGCGTCGCCGGGCGGGCCCGCCGCTCGTGCGGAGGCGGTGTCAGGCGCTGGTCACGGAGGACGCGATCATGTCGAGGGAGACCTGCCACAGCAGCGCCGCCCGGTCGGGGTCCACGGCGTGGGCGGCGACGCCGCGGCGTACCCCGGGGGTGTGCGGGGCGGCCTCGTTGCAGTCCTCGAAGTAGCGGCCGGAGACCCCTTCGACCAGCGGCGATGCGGCGAGCAGCACGGAGGTGGCGGCTCCCTGCTCGATGTCCTTCCAGGACACGTCCGTGCTGGTGGCATCGAAGGTGGTGGGGCTGTTGGAGATGTCACCGATGTGGCGGCCGAGGCGGGTGGTGGTGATCCGGCCGGGGTTGAGGGCGTTGACGGCGATCAGGTCCGCTGCCCACCGGCGGGCCGCCTCGACGGTGAACAGGACGTTGGCGGTCTTGGACTGGCTGTAGGCCGCCCAGGGGTCGTAGGGGTGGTGCTCGAAGTGGAAGTCGTCGAACAGCACGTCGCCGTTGACGTGGCCGACCGAGCTGACGGCGACCACGCGTGCCCCGCGTGCCGCGGCGAGGGCGTCGTGCAGGCCGGTGGCGAGGGTGAAGTGGCCGAGGTGGTTGGTGGCGAACTGCAGCTCCCAGCCCTCCTTGGTCCGCTCCAGCGGCGAGGCCATCACCCCGGCGTTGAGGACCAGGACGTGCAGCGGTCCCGACCAGGAATCCACGAAGGCACGCACGGATCCCTGGTCGGCGAGGTCGAGCAGGGCGGCGCGCACGCTTCCCGGGCCGCTCGCCGGGGTGATCTCCCGGGCGACCCGGGTGCCCGCGGCCAGGTCGCGGACGCCGATGGTGACCTCGGCCCCGGCGGCCGCGAGGGTGCGCGCGGTCTCGCGGCCGATGCCGGAGGCCGCCCCGGTGACGATGGCACGCCGGCCCGCGAGGTCGACGCCGGCGAGCACGTCGGCGGCGGTGGTCTGCGCTCCGAAGGGCGTGGTGATGAGTTGGTCGGTCATGACGTTCTCCAGGAAGGCGGTGATGCGGGGCACGCGTGCGGCCGGTGGCGCACGGGCACGGTGCCGCCGTACTCTCGTATCCGGAACTGGTTCCGGTTCACTTCAGGACTGTAAGCGGAACCGGTTCCGCTTGCAAGTGGCGGTGGGAAGGGAGACGGGATTGACCGGCGACGACGAGGCCCCGGCACGGCGCGGCAGACCCCTGCGCGCCGACGCGCAGCGCAACGAGGACCGGGTGCTGGAGGCGGCGGCCGCGGCTTTCGCGCAGGACGGCATCGGCGCCTCCGTCAAGGACATCGCCCGCGACGCCGGCGTCGGCGTCGGAACGCTCTACCGCCGCTTCCCCTCCAAGGAACTGCTGGTGGAGGCGACCTACCGGCACGAAGTGCGGCGCCTGTGCGAGGCGGCGCCCCGCCTGGCGGCCACGCGCCCACCGGAGGAGGCCCTGCGCACCTGGATGGAGTCCTTCATCGACTTCATGGCCGCCAAGCACGGCATGGCCGACGCGCTGCGCGTGGTGCTGACCGACGACAGCGAGAAGATGCACACCCGGGCCCTGCTCGCCGAGGCCATCACCCACCTGCTCGCCCCCAGGGACGGGGGAGGCGGGCCGATGGCCCGCCCGGACGTCGACCCCCCGGACGTCCTCATGGCCCTCGGCGGGATCAGCCTCATGGCCGCCAGCGAGGAACACCGCGACCTGGCCACCCGGCTCATCGACCTGCTGCTCCACGGCATCGTGCGCAGCTGATACGCCGCGGCCGGGCCCGGCGGCGCGGGGCGGGCCGGATGCCGTACGGTCCCGCGCTGCCGCGTGTCCCCGGAGCGGCGGACGGTTCCGACCGGGCTCAGGCGGAGTGGTCGTCGTAGAGGGCCCGGTGCCGGAGGACGAAGCTCTCGACGTCCAGGGGGTCGTCGCCGCCGATCCGCTTCACCAGGTCGTTCATGCCGGAGAAGACGCCGTCGCGGTAGTCGACGGCGACGGCGAGGAGATGCTGGATGAGGTGGGGGGAGGCGCCGCGCTTCTCCAGGATGGCGGCGAATTCGTCGAGGTCGATCGGCACGTAGCTGACGTGACGGACCAGGGCGCGTGACATGGCCTCGGCGATCTCGTAGTGGTCGAGTTCGACGGCTCCGTAGAGCGGGTAGATCTTGCCGGCGTGCGGGGCGGGGTCCTCGAGGATGGCCGCGATCACCTTCGCCTGGTCTTCGGCGGCGATCGGGGCGTGCCGCCCGTCGGCGAAGGGGAACCGCAGTTCGCCGGTCCCGTTCCACATGTTGGTCAGCCATTCGGCGAAGAAGGTGGGACGCAGGTGGGTGACCGCGACAGGGGAGCGGTCCAACAGGCGTTCGGCGACCCAGTGCTGGCGCGCCGCGTTGCTGGCGGCCTCGCGGCGGGCGGAGACCTGCGACATGTTCACGATCGCTCCCACCTCGTTCTCCTCGGCCGCCTGGGCGAGGTTCGCCGTGGCGTCCATCAGGCCGGGGAGGATGGGGTACGTGAAGTAGGCGGCGTCGATGCCCTCGGTCGCGTGGGCCAGGGAGCCGAGGTCGTGGACGTCGCCGACCACGACCTCCGCGCCGAGCTCGGCGAGCGCCTCGGAACGTCCGTCGACGCGGCGTACCAGGGCGCGGACGCGGTGGCCGCGCTGCAGCAGCGATTCGGTGGTGTACCTGCCGGTCTGGCCGGTGGCTCCGACCACCAGAAGTGTGCGGTTCGTCATGGCATCTTCCTGTTCGTGCAAGGTCATCGGGCGGTCGTGGGATGGCCGTCGGGCAGGGTGAACAGCTCGAAGAACAGCCGGGCGGTTCCGGGGTCGCCGTCCACCGCGAGGTCCGTGGACGCCATCGCGTCGCCGACGGACACCCGGCCCTTGGCCAGGGCGTAGAAGGTCTCCTTCTCGCAGGTCAGCCGCAGACCGGGCGTGACCGGGGCGGGCCCGATCTCCGCCCGCACCCGCTCACCGTCGCCCTGCAGCCAGAAGGTCTCCTCGCCCACGATCAGCTCCGTCAGCGTGGCGAATCCTGCCGCTTCGCCTGGCGCCGTCAGGCGCATGGCCACGACGCTCCAGGCGGCGCGGTCGGCGTATCCCGGCGGTGGATCTTCCAGCCCTCCGCCCCACTCGGCGAGGGAGCCCAGGATGGGCATCAGGGCCGCACCTCGGGCCCCGAGCTCGTAGGCCGCGGCACGCCCCGGGCCGGGCAGCGTGGTCCGGCGTACGACGTCGTGATCCGCCAGGTGCTTCAGCCGTGCGGCGAGGAGGCTGGTGCCCATCCCCGGGAGGGCGCCGAGCAGATCGGTGTAGCGGCGGGGCCCCAAGGTGAGCTCTCGCACGATCAGCAGTGTCCATCGCTCCCCGAGGACGTCCAGTGCCCGGGCGATGTGGCAGATCTGTTCGTAAGAGCGGCTCATGTGGCCTCCTCCAGGAGCGCTGACACTTCTACATCGCGTAGTCGGAGCTACCTGTTTTAGAACTGAGCGCAAAGCCGAAGTCTTCCCGAACGCGGGCATCAATCCGCCCCGTGTGCCGGTGGGCCGGAACACGGGGCGGGGGCACCCACACCGGGGTTGCCCTGAGGCCCGGCGGGCCGGCGGGCCCGGTCCGGCCGGGGGGACCTGCGGGACCGGCCGGTCCCTGCGGTCCGGGAGGACCGGGGATGCCCGTCATGACGGGGGCAGCCGTAGGGCGAGGAGGGCGATGTCGTCAACGTTGCCGGGGGGCATGCGGCTCAGGAGCTGGTCGCAGAAGTCGTCCAGCGGCTCGTCGGCCAGTGCGAGGGCGTTGCGGCGGAGTCGGCTGAGGCCGGTGTCGAGGTCGGCGCCGGGGAGTTCGATGAGGCCGTCGGTGTAGAGCAGGAGCGTGGACCCCGGCGGCAGGGGTGTGGTGGCGTCGGGCCGGGGCTCGCGGACGCCGATGCGGGCGCCCAGCAGCGGACTTCGTGCGTCGTCGAGGTAGCGGCCTGGGCCGTCCGGGGTGAGCAGCAGCGGCGGGGGATGTCCGGCGTTGGTCCAGCGCAGGGTCCATGGGCCGTTCTGGGGGCCTTCGACGCGGGCGAGGACGAGCGTGGCCATGGGGACGGTGGTGATCACGGGCATGGCGTCGTCGAGGCGGTCGACGACGGCGCCGGGAGGTTCGGTGCGATCCCACGCCAAGGACCGCAGTATGCCCCGGAGTTGAGCCATCCCGGCGGCGGCGGTCAGGTCGTGGCCGACGACATCGCCGATGACCAACGCGGTCACGCCGTCTTTGAGCTGGAACGCGTCGTACCAGTCGCCACCGACCTGGGACGCGGCGGGTGCGGGCTCGTAGCGCGCGGCCATGAGCAGCCGTCCGTGCTGGGGCAGGGGCGTGAGCAGGTTGCGTTGCATGGCCTCGGCGACGTCTCGTTGACGGCCGAACCGGCGCGTGTTCTCCAGGACCTGGCCGACCCGGCGGCCGATGTCCACGACGACCTGCAGGTCGTCGTTGCCGAAGGGGTTGGCGGGGTCGGTGCGGACCAGGGTCAGGGCTCCGGTGGAGTTCCTTCCCGAGCCGAGCGGCACGGTGAGTGCCGATGCCGCGCCCACCGCCTGGAGGAAGCCGTTGTGCAGGGCGGCCAGTGGCGAGTCCGGCCGTGCGGCAGTGCCGGCCGGGTCCTGCAGGACGGGCACCGCCCCGCGCACGGCCTGGACCAGCGGGGAACGGGATTCGCCCGCGGAGGGAAGTCGGGCGCGCCAGCCTTCCTGCCCACGGTCCCTGCCCCCGGGTCCGGTGACCGCCACCCGGTGCGTCTCGCTGTCGTCGACGAGCAGGTCGACCGCCACCCAGTCGGCGAGGCCGGGGACCAGCAGGCGCCCGAGGCGGGCGAGTGCCTCGTCGGTCTCGAGGGTCTGGCCGAGCACCGCGGTGATCTGCGCGACCAGCGTCAGGCGGCCGGTCAGGTCCTCCAAGGCGTGCATCTGCTCGGCACGTTCACTGCCGTAGTTGGTGAGGCCGGCGAACAGCATCGCGGTGCCCTTGAACGAGGTGCCGTCCGTCACCGGCGCTGCGGACCAGGAGACCTCGACCAGCTTGCCGTCACCGCACAGGTACCTGTCGCCGTCCGCACGCCCCGCACCCTTGAGGGTCAGGGCTTCGAGCAGCCTGCACCGGCCCCCGGCGTGCTCATGATCCGTGTGCCGGTGCACGAGGTCGTGGAAGTCCTCGCCGACCAGCGCGTCGGCGGCGCGGTCCAGCAGCCGTTCGGCGGCCGGGTTGACCGCGACGACGCGCCCGGCAGGGTCGATCACGACCAGGGACACCCCCAGATGCTCGACGACCTGCCGCCAGAATCCCGGCTGGGACGCCCACTGCCGACCTTCACCAGCACCCTCCGACACCGCGCCTCCCTGATCGCCCCTGCAGTTCGCCACACAGAGCGTCTGCCCGGACAGGGGACACCGCGTACGACGACCGTCCCTTCATGCTCCCGCCTGGGGGAACCCGACCGTGGCCGACACGACGCGGCACCGGCCTCCACGCGCCTGCGGCCCTCCGCCGGTGCACGGTCTGTGGGGCGAACACGTCGTGGCACGGCCTCAGTAGAGGCCGCACGCCGCTGCGGCCCGCACGTTCCGCAATTCCAGGGGCGTGTCGCTTCACTCGATTGGGTGGTGCACCAATCTCGGGCCGCCCGGGTGGCGAATCACTTGCGTGAGGATCTACAGCAAGCAGCACCTGGCACGCGGCGGCCCGGCCGCGCTGTCCGGTCTGCTGGCCGCCTTCGCCGCGCTCGCGGTGGCGGAAGCCGTCGCCGGGGTGGTGCGTCAGCAGGCCGGGCCGGTGCGTCAGCAGGCCGGGCCGGTGGTGGCGGTGGGCGGAGCGGCGATCGACCGCACTCCCGCCGCGGTGAAGGACTGGGCGATCCGCTCGTTCGGTACCAACGACAAGCTCGTGCTGCAGCTCGGCATCCTCCTCGTGCTGGGCGCACTGGCCGTCGCACTGGGCCTGCTGGGCATCCGTCATCGGCGTGCGGCAGCGGCCGGAGTGCTCCTGTTCGGGGCCATCGGAGCCGTGGCGGCGATGAGCCGTCCCGACGCCGACGGTCCTCTCGACGCCCTGCCGTCCCTGGCCGGAGCGGTCGCAGGAGGGTTGCTGCTGTACGTCCTGATCGGGCGCCTGACCGACGGATCGGTCCGGTCGTCGGATGCGGGAACTGCCCCGGGAGGATGGGACAGGCGGGGCTTCCTGGTGGTCGCCGCCGCTGCGGCCGCTGCCTCCGCCGCCGCAGGTGCGCTCGGACGCGGCCTCGCCTCGTCCAGCGGCAAGCAGGCGATGGCCTCCCGCGCGGCCGTCAGGCTGCCGGTGCCTGCGTCGCCCGCGGCGGCCGTCCCGCGTGGGGCGGCGCCGCGCATCCCCGGGATCAGCCCGTTCGTGACGTCCAACGAGGACTTCTACCGCGTGGACACCGCGTTGGTGGTGCCGAAGGTCGACGCCACGCGGTGGCGACTGCGCGTCCACGGGCGGGGCGTCGGCACACCGCTGGATCTCACGTTCCGGGATCTGCTCCAACGGGAGCTGATCGAGCGGGACATCACGCTGACCTGTGTCTCCAACGAGATCGGCGGCCCCTACGTCGGCAACGCCCGCTGGATCGGAGTCCCCCTCTTCGACCTGCTACGCGAGGCCGGCGTGCGACCCCCTTCCCAGGGTGGTCCGGCCGACCAGTTGGTCTCCCGGTCGGTGGACGGGATGACCCTGGGAACCCCGGTCGAGGACGTCATGGACGGCCGCGACGCGATGCTCGCGATCGGGATGAACGGCGAGCCGCTGCCGCTGGAGCACGGCTTCCCCGTCCGCATGGTCGTCCCCGGACTCTACGGATACGTCTCGGCCTGCAAGTGGATCCAGGACATCGAACTGACCACGTTCGCCGCCTACGACGCGTACTGGGTGAAGCGGGACTGGGCGCGCCGGGCCCCGGTCAAGACCCAGGCCCGTATCGACACACCGAAGCCGTTCGCCCGCCCCAAGGCCGGACGGGTCACGATCGCCGGCGTCGCCTGGGCCCAGCACCGGGGGATCGACCGCGTGGAGGTCCGGATCGACGACGGCCCCTGGCGGGACGCCGACCTCGCCGCCCAGGCCACCACCGACACCTGGCGCCTGTGGTCCCTGACCTGGGACGCCACCCCGGGCCCGCACACCCTGACCGTCCGGGCCACCGACGGCACCGGCGAGGTCCAGACCGCGCGGCGCGCCCGCACCGCACCCGACGGGGCCGGCGGACGACATTCGGTGGTGATCACCGTGGACTGACCGAGTGCCGTCACCCGCCACAGGAAGCCGGCCGGTCTGCGAACCGGCACCCCCGGAAGACAGAGAAGCACGAGGAGAATTTCTGATGACCACCCTGCGTTTTCGTCGTACCGCCGTCGCGGTGGCCGCGGCCGCCGTCCTGCCGTTCGCGCTGACCGCCTGCGGCGACGACGGCAAGGACAACGCTTCCGGCACCTCGTCCACCACGACACCTTCGGACCCGGCCGACGGCGACTCCGCGAGCCAGGACCCCGGCGACGCGATGGCCATGGACAAGCCCTTCGGGGCCGCATGTTCCGCGGTGCCGGAGGACGGCGCCGGCAGCTTCGACGGCATGGCCAAGGACCCGGTGGCCACCGCCGCTTCCAACAACCCGGCGCTGTCCACCCTCGTCGCCGCGGTGAAGAAGGCCGGACTGGTGGACACGCTCAACAACGCCCAGGGCATCACCGTCTTCGCGCCCACGAACGACGCCTTCGCGAAGATCCCCAAGGCCGACCTCGACAAGGTCCTCAACGACAAGGCCACCCTCACCGAGATCCTCACCTACCACGTCGTCGGGCAGCAGCTCGCGCCCGCCCAGCTCGAGAACGGCTCCTTCGAGACCCTGGAGAAGGGCAAGGTGACCACCTCCGGCACCGGTGAGGACTACACCGTCAACGGCACCTCGCACGTCGTGTGCGGCAACGTCGCCACCGCCAACGCCACCGTCTACATCGTCGACACCGTCCTGATGCCGAAGTAGCCGGCGCACCCCGGGGCCGGTCACGTCATCCGGCCCGCCGCGGAGCAACCCCAGGAGCCCGGGCCCGGGGAAGGCAAACGGCTGTGTGCGTCCAGCGGTCCGCACACACCTTCCCCGGTGCCCCTTCCGGGCCCGGCACCGGCCCGTCCAGGTCGCGTACCGCTTCGAAGAACCGCTGCGGGTCACCCGCTCTGGAGGTCTCCATGCACGTCACGGCATCCGGTGAACACTCCGCGGCACTACGCCGGGGAGCCCTCGAGTCACTTGTCGACCGCATCGCACGCGGTGATCAAGAAGCCTTCGACACCCTCTACACCGCGACGGCCGGCGCCGTCTTCGGTCTCGTGCGCAAGATGCTCCGCGATGCCGCGCAGTCCGAAGAGGTCGCTCAGGAGGTCCTCATCGAGGTGTGGCGATCAGCCGCGCGATTCGATCCGGGGAAAGGCAGCGCCATGGCCTGGATCACGACACTCGCCCACCGCCGGGCCGTGGACCGGATCCGCTCCGCCCAGAGAGCCTCCGACCGGGAGCACAAGGCCGCAGCCCGTGAACACCAGACACCCTTCGACGTCGTCACCGAACAGGTCGAACGGCGCCTGGAGCGCGAACAGGTGCGTCGCTGCCTGAAGCAACTCACGGACCTGCAGCGCGAGTCGGTCACGCTGGCCTACTACCGCGGTTACACCCACCAGGAGACCGCGGAGTTGCTGGGAACGCCCCTGGGCACCGTCAAGACACGGCTGAGGGACGGCCTGATCCGCCTCCGCGACTGCCTGGGGGTCACGGCATGACCTCCACCGACCCCCACGCCCTCACCGGCGCCCACGCCCTTCACGCGCTGACCGACCACGAAGCCCGGGCGTTCCGCCGACACCTCGCACGATGCGCCACGTGCACCCTGGAGGTACGGGAGTTCCACGAGACGGCGGCCCGCCTCGCGTTGGCCACTGCCGAGAAGCCCCCACCGTCCCTGCACACCCGGGTCGCGGCCGCACTGCCCCGGACCAGGCAACTCCCACCGCGGACAGCCCAAGGCATCACCAACCCCTTGCGCCGCCTGCGGCGGCGGCCCACGCTTCCGCACCTGGCTGCCGCGGCCTGCCTGGTGACCGCCGTCGTCCTCGGCGGCTGGGCCGTCCACGCCCAGCACGCGGTCGAAGGGCAGCGCGCGCGGGCCATTCAGCTGGAGCGGCACAGCGCGACCCTGGCCGCCCTCATGACCGACCCCCGCGCCGCCTTCCACACGACGGATCTCGCCGGCGGCGGCACGGCGACCGTCGTCGTCTCCTCCGGGCGGAACCAGGCCGCCCTCCTCTACACCGCACTGCCGGCCCTGCCCGACAGCCGGGTCTACCAACTCTGGTACAGCAAGAACGGCACCATGCACTCCGCCGGACTCCTCGCCCCCGGCCGGCCCACCGGCGCCGAACTGCTCACGGGCACTCCCCAAGGGGCCGAGGCGGTCGGCATCACCGCGGAACCCCAGGGCGGCTCTCCCACACCCACCGCCCGACCGCTGGCCATCGTCACCTTGTGACGTCGGCGGGACGAGCTCGAACCGGAATGCGAGCCGTGCACTTCCGTGAGGAGATGCGGCTTCCGGATGCCGCCGCAAGACGAGGCAACCCGGCTCGGTACGGCTCCGGCTCCGTCGCAGCCGCCTCAGGCGGCGTATGGGACTCGGCGACGAGGACTGATGCGACGCGGTCAGGGACAGCCCGTGGGAACACCTCTGAACCGAGCTGTACCGTGCTCCCCTGGCCCGGGATAGGTCATTTTGTGGGGCGGGCCACGTCTTGGGCCCATGACCGTTCACCGTTCGGTAGGAGTCTCATGTCTGAGCGCAGTACGAGCCGCCCGTCGGGCGGTGCGCTCAACTACAGCAGTGTCGGAGCGACGCGTCCCGCGGAGCAGCAATGGTCGGCGGAGGGCACGGGCCTGCGCCCCTTTTCCCGCACCGTCGTCATCGGACGCGGGAACGCGGACTGGCGCTCCGCGGCGGACGCCGTTCTGCGCTGGGGTGTCAAGCGGCGAAGCGGCTTCACCGTCACGAGCTGCGACGGCGCCGGGGAGAAGGTCGCCGAGGGAGCCGAGTACCGGATCACCGCAAGCTTCGGCCCGTTCGTGGTGCGGGAGCCCGTGCGGGTCGTGGCGGTGGTCGACATGCCGGACCGTTGCGGCTTCGCCTACGGGACTCTGCCCGGGCATCCTGTCTGTGGCGAGGAGGCCTTCGTCGTCCACCGCTCACCCGACGGTACGGTCGCACTGACGATTCGCTCCCTGACCCGTGCCGCTCCACACGGACCATGGCGGATGTTGTTCCCGGCGTTGCTATTGGCACAGCGATTCTTCCGGCGCCGTTATCTGCGCGCCCTGATGGCGGCATCTTGATTCTTGCCCTTCGAGGTCTTCATTCCGCGGGCTCGAACACCTCGTTCCATGGCGTGGTCAGCACAGTGCTGGCGTGACTGCCTACGAGGTGCGGTGCATCAAGGCCCATCGCCGCACCGAGCAGCGCGCCGAAGGCTGCAGGGTCACCCGCGTGCCTGCCGCCGCCGTCCGCCGGACTTCAGTGGTCCGGACCCACGGGTCATTGGTCCGCGAACGACGCCCCCCGGCGCAATTTCTCCGTCACCGAACAGAGGTGTACGCAGGCGAACGGCCACAGACCGGCCGCTGACATGCACCAACGAACTCGCAAAGCGTGTGGGGTCCTGGCGGAGAGCGCCCGTACGCCCCGCGCAT
The DNA here is from genome assembly GCF_042733315.1 of Streptomyces sp. NPDC059718. Taxonomy (NCBI): domain Bacteria; kingdom Bacillati; phylum Actinomycetota; class Actinomycetes; order Kitasatosporales; family Streptomycetaceae; genus Streptomyces; species Streptomyces sp. NPDC059718. Next base: position 27,953 of record NZ_JBHWGA010000029.1, on the reverse strand, counting down.
GGATGGCGGGACTAGGATCTCGGCCGGGCGAAGCCGTAGCGCAGAGGTAGTCGCGCGCGGTCTCCAAAATCGCGAGGACGCCGGTTCGAATCCGGTCGGCTTCGCCCGACCCAGCCGTGCGTCCGGGGCGGGGAGCGGCGGACAGCGCACCTTCAGTTGGCCGCCGGGTGAATCTCGGCACGTCAGCGGCTTGGAGCCCTTGTGGGGTGCAGGCCGCTGTGCTGCGCCACGGCGAGGGTCAGGCGAGGTGGGGACAGCGATTTTGCGCCGATTGCAGCTTGTCGGAGGAGGCCGAGCACCCTCCGGGTTAGGCTCCCGCACAGATCGTCCGCCGTGTCGACCCAGCGAACGCAGGAGCGCTGACCATGCCCAAGACCCGCCTCAAGTGCCGCAACGCTTCTTCGGCCGCCGCTGTGGTGGCCGCCGGGACCGAGCCAGGCGACCCGCAGCACACCGTCCGGCAGGACGGCCGCCACGTCGTCATCGCCTACGCCGACACGCGCTGGCCCTTCGACGTCGCCGAGTGGGCCGCACTGGAAGGCCACGCCAGCGACAAGTCGGCCGCCCGGGTCATGTCCGGACTGTGAACCGGCGCGATTGACACCTGGCCGCGTTCCCAGCGTTTTCAGTCGGCGACAGGTCGCGGCAACGGGCTGCGATGACGTCGGCCAACGTGGCTTTCTCCCTCAGAGCTCATGTGGGCTTTCCCGTCCGTCACGCCCTGGCGCCGCCCTCTGGGGAACGCCGTAGGGGCAGGAGGGCTGCGGCTCCTCGGGTCGCTCTACCTCCCGCGAGTCGCCGAAAACCCCTGCGGAGGCATCCGGTCGCGGTAGCGGACGTTTGTGGTGATGCTGTCAGAGACAGCGTGGCCGCTCTCGTACAAGTGGTGTGCGTCGGTGGCCGCGCCGTACAGGAAAGGCGGCGGTCATGACAGCGATGCCCACAGCACGGCAGGGAGACGGGGGCAAGGGCAGCGGCGACATGCTCAGTGGCGCGTCCGTTGCCGCCGGGTCCCTGCTGATGCTCAGCGGGCCGCTCAGCATCCTCATGGGTGCAGCCGCCATTGCAAAGGACACGCTGTTCGTCACGTCGTCCCACTACGCCTACCAGTTCGACCTGACCGTCTGGGGAGTCATCCACCTTGTCATCGGAGTGGCGCTCGTCATCGCGGGGTTCGGTGTCCTGATGAACAAAAGCTGGGGTCGCGGCGCCGGCGCAGCGGTGGCAGGGATCAGTTTGATCACCCAGTTCATGTTCGTTCCGTATTACCCCGCATGGGCGATTCCTGTGATGGTTCTCGACCTCATCATCGTGTTCACGCTGACCAGGTTCCACGTAGGGTCCAGCGGCGGCCACTGAACGGGGCCCCGTATCCCCTTCGGTGAGTAACGGCAGCCCGGCCGAGTACAGCATTTCCTCGCCTTCTTCGGCCTCGCCGGCGCCCTGATCCGCTATCGCCGGAGTGCCGGCTGGGGCAGTGCCGCGAGCCACGTGGTCAGCAGGTGGTTGACCTCTTGGGGCCGTTCCTGCTGGAGCCAGTGGCCGCAGCCGTCCAGGAGGTGGGAGGAGATCAGGCCGGGCAAGGTGGTCGGGTAGGCGTCGATCGCGTCGGACATCCAGGTGGTGGAGGCGTCCAGGGTGCCGCCGACGAACAGGGACGGCTGGGTCAGGGGGGCGCCGTTGAACCGGGCGAGGTCCTCCCAGTCGCGGTCCATGTTCCGGTAGCGGTTGAGTGCTCCCGTGAGGCCGGTGCGCTCGAACTCCCCGGCGTAGTGGTCGAGGTCGGCCTCGGTGAGCCAGGAGGGGAGCCGGCCGGCGGGGAAGCGGTCGCGCAGGGTTCCGCCGTCGCTGACGAAGTGCGGGTCGGGCTGTCCCTGGGCCGGCATGGTGTCGGCGGACAGGGCGGCGTAGAAGCCCGCGAGCCAGCCTCGGACGTCGGGCTCGATCTCGGCCTCGGCCCGGCCCGGCTGCTGGAAGTAGGAGACGTAGAACTCCTGGTCTCCTCCCATCTGCGCGAAGACGTCGCTGGGGCGCGGTCCGCCGGGCGGGGCGTAGGGGACGCTGAGCAGGCCCACGGCGCGGAAGACACCGGGGTGCAGCAGGGCGGAAGCGGCGGCGATGTTCGAACCCCAGTCGTGCCCGATGACCGCCGCTGTCTCCTCGCCCAGCGCGTGCACCAGGGCGACGTTGTCCTCCACCAGGGCGCGCATACGGTACTCGCTCGTCTCCGTCGGCTTGGAGGAGCGGCCGTAGCCGCGCACGTCCAGCGCCACCGCCCGGTATCCCGCCGTTGCCAGGGCCGGGAGTTGGTGGCGCCAGGAGTACCAGGACTCGGGGAAGCCGTGGACGAGCAGGACCAGCGGCCCGCTGCCTTGCTCGACCAGGTGCAGCCGTCCGGCAGGCGCGTCGACGGTGTGGTGGCGCAGGTCGCCGGACGGCGTGGGCTGGTGCATGGCTTCTCCTCGGGTTCCCCGGTGGCCGCGGTACCCGTCGATCATGCGGTGTGGACGGGCGGGGATGCGAGTGGCGTTGACAAACTGGCAAAATGGCAGGTCAGGAGATACGCGAGGGAGGTGAAGTGGGATGGCGGACGACGTCGCCGCAGTCTTGGCCGCCATGGGGCCGCGCCTGCGGGCCGCGCGCGAGAAACGCGGAGACACGCTCTCCGAGGTCAGCCGGGCGACCGGGATCGCCTCCAGCACGCTGTCACGGATCGAGAACGGCCTGCGCAAACCGAATCTGGAACTGCTGCTGCGCCTGGCGAAGGCGTATGGCGTCTCCCTGGACACGCTGGCCGGCACCACCCCCGCAGCGACGCCGAAGCCGTCCCGCTCCGCGCGGCAGCGTGGGGTCGACGACAAGGCGGTACTGCCGCTGACCCGCTATGTCGGGGGGCTGCACGCGCACAAGCACGTCCTGCCGGCCACCGACGAACAGCCCGCACGGCCGCGCCAGTCGTCGCACGAAGGATACGAATGGCTCTGCGTGCTGTCGGGGCGGCTGTGGCTGGCACTCGGCGACCAAGACCTCGTCCTGACCTCCGGAGAGGTCGCCGAGTTCGACACCCGCACCCCTCATGGATTCGCCAACGCCGGACTCGGCGCACCAGTCGAATACCTGATCATGTACGGGCCTCAAGGCGAACGCCTACGCCCCCGCATCCAGCCGACGGCCCACTACGACCGCCTCTAAGGTGCTGGGCAAGCCGCCCGGCAGACCTCCACAGCCATCGTGCCCATGGTTTGCATCGAGCTCGCCTCGGGCCGTCCTTCGGCCGCACGGGTCATTGTCCCAGGCCGTTCGGGGGGCGTGCGGCCTGGCATCGGCGTGCCTCCCACACCGCCGGGGCACCGGTGGTCTTCGGGTGTGGGTGCGCAGGCCGTCCATGCCCGAAGGACGACAGCGGCGCAGGACCCCGGGCGTGCCCCGCGCGGAGACAGGAGAAGCTGCATGCTCAAGGGATCAGCTCGTGTGGCGCTGTCGTCGACGGTTCTGGCGACGGCGGGAGCGGTGGGCCTGGTCGGAGCGGCTCCGGCCGCGGCCGGCCAATTCACCGTGGTCGACTGCCGTGGAAACCCCGTAGCCCTGCAGCCTGCCATCAACAGCGCCGCCCCGGGGGCGGCGCTCCGGGTGAGCGGGACCTGCACCGGCCCCTTCACCATCAACAAGAACCTGACCCTGATCGGCCTCAAACCCGCCGTCCTCGACGGCAACCAAGCCGGCTCCACCGTGACGGTGACCGGAGCCGTCCGGGTGCGACTGGACACGCTGACCATCATCAACGGCACCGGCGGTGGCATCCGCAACAACGGGGGCACGGTGGACCTGACCGGCTCCACGGTGGAGCACAACACGGCAGGCCCGGGTGGCGGCATCTACAACGACGTCAACAGCACGGTGACGCTGACCGGCTCCACGGTGCGCGACAACACCTCTCACTCCGGCGGCGGCATCATCAACTTCGGCGCCGTGAGGCTGACCGGCTCCACCGTGGAGCACAACACGTCGACGATCGACGGCGGCGGCATCTACAACAACTTCAACGGGACGCTGACTCTGACGGGTTCCATGGTGCGCGACAACACGGCGACCGGATCCGGTGGCGGCATCTACAACATCTTCAACAGCACGGTGACGCTGACCAGTTCCACGGTGCGCGACAACACGACGGGAGCCGAAGGCGGCGGCATCTGGAACGACATCAACAGCACGGTGACGCTGATCGGTTCCACGGTGGCCGACAACACGGCTGGAACCGACGGCGGCGGCATCCACCACAAGGACGGCACGGTGACACTGACCGGCTCCACGGTGCGCAACAACCGCCCGAACAACTGCGGTGGGCCCGTTCTCGTCCCCGGCTGCACCGGCTGACCCCATATCCCGTGGGCCTGTCGAGCCGTGCGGCATGAGGACACCGGCGGGCCCGCGCGTGGGACACCCGGGTACGGGAGTCACCCGTCACGGACGGAGGCGGGGGCCGCGGACGGTGACGATCATCGCGACCAGAGCGGTCAGCCCCACGAACACCCCGAAGGCGGTGAACGCACCCTGTGGGCCGAGCCACGACTCCGCCGCGCCGACCGCCACGATGGGCACGCTCACCGCGATGCAGGCGAGGGCGAAGAGCGAACATGCCCGGCCGCCAGGGAAGACCCGTCCTGGTACCGGCCTTACCAGGCACGACGGCCGCCCGGGCGGCAGGGCGGAACTACGCTCCGAGGGATGACCACGCGATCCCACGAGACGATCAGCCCCCAGCCGCTGCGCCTGGAGCGCGGCTCGGTCCACGACGAGGCGTGCCCGAGCTTCCAAGGTGCCGTCGAACTCGTCGGACGCCGCTGGACGGGCGCGATCCTGGCCGCGGCGGCCCAGGGCGCATGCCGGTTCGGCGAGTACCGCGCCGTCATCGCCGGCATCTCCGACCGGCTGCTCGCCCAGCGCCTGAAGGAACTCGAGGCCGAGGGCCTCATCGAGCGCTCCGTCATCCCGAGCACCCCCGTGCAGGTCCGCTACGCGCTCGCCCCCGACGGCCAGGCGCTCATCGCCGCCCTGCAGCCCCTCGCGCAGTGGAGCGCACGCCGGTTGCGCCGTGCCCGGTAGCGGGGGAGGACGGGCCGCCGCCACAGAAATGCCCCGGAATGGGTGTATGTCGTGGCAAGTGGGTAATAACCACGCAAAATCTCCGGAGGCAGTGCAGAGGGGTGTCTCATGATCCGAGGAGCAGAGGGGTTGCCGTACCCCACTCCCCGCGCGAACGTCGACCTGGCCCGCGAATGCGGAGCCTGCTTCGGCTGGGGAACCGTCATCACCGACCAAGGCCGACACGAACTCTGCGGGGACTGCCAGGACGACGGGCTCACCGGGCAGCAGCGCGTCAGGGCCGTACGCCTACGGCCGGGCTCCCGCTACAGCTCGCCCCGCTGACCCCGCTCCCGCGCGCCCTCACGGGTGCGCCGGGCGCCGTCACCACGCCTCCGGGCCGCCCCCATGCCACTCCACCTGACCCGGGTCGGTCAAGCTGACCGTCCCCGCGTCGTACCCGGCGAGCCACAGGTACCGCAACAGGTCCGCCAGGGAGTGCGCGGTGCCGAAGTACTCGCCCCGGATCACGACCCTTCGTCCGTCGACCGGCGGTTCCACGATCACCGGCGGCCCCTCGGTGCGCATAACCCCAGCCTGCAACAGCAACCGCGATGGGTGCACGGCGACGCCCCCTCATCCGGGACGGCTCCCCTCCAGGACCGGGCGGGGGCTGCTCCCTTCCCGGCCGCGATGGTTGATCCTCCACACGAACACAGCCGCGCCCAGAGGCAGACCCACCACCGCACCCAGGGCGAATCCGAGGTCCTCGGCGCTGGGCGACATCCACGAGGCGGCCGCACCGCCCGCCGCCGGCAGTCCCACCACGGCGAAGAGGGCCATGGCAACCGCGGAGCGCCGGCCCGCGGGCCGGGCCCGGTACAGGTCGGCGATGGGCCGGCTTCCAGCAGCGGCAGCGCCGGCGAAGACCGGTCCGGGACTGTCCGGCAGCCAGCCCAGAGGCCACGCGGCCAGCGCCAGGAGCCCCAGGGGAACGAGGCAGAAGAGCATGTTCCGGAGTGTCTCGGCGGCCGCAGCCCACGGCTGGTGCCCTGGCGGGGCGGTCCCCTCCTCGCTGGTCATGGCGGGAGCGTAGCCGCGGCACGCTTCCCACCAAGGGCCAGGGCCTTCCGGCCCGAGCGGCGGTCACCGCCGCACAGGTGGGCTCAGGCCATCAACGGGAGCCTGCCGACGATCTTGTTGACGCGGTTGCGCGGGCCGACGATGCTCACCGCGCAGTACTCCATCGCCTCGGCCGGCGTCCTGCCCACGGCGTCCCGGTAGGCGGTGTAGACCAGCGTGCGCTGGGCGGCGGCCGGCATGTCGGCGACGAACACCTCGGGGGAGGCGCCGGCCTTGGCGCGGATCGCGCGCAGTGCGGCGGCGTCGGCGGTCAGGACGGTGCAGCCCACCCAGGGCAGGGCCGGATGGACGTTACCCTCGGCGTCGGTGACGTCCACGCCGAGCAGCCCGGGAACCCGGGCCGCCGTCGGGGCCGCCACACAGACGGCGGCGTTCGACGCCCGGCCCGCCGGCAGCGCCTCGTCGACCACCACCACCCACTTCAGCCGGGCGTCGCGGGTCGACCGGTCCAGGTCCACCTCCTCCGGTGCGAAGCCGACCGCCGGGCCGGGCATGTCCTGGCGGGCCTCGTGCAGCTCACCCATCTGCGATCTCCTCGGGGTATCAAATACGGGTGGATTGCTGAAATGCTAGGCACTCATACGAAGCAGATGCAAAGCATCCGTACATGTATCGGAGAAGGGTCGATTTCGGTGGCACTGGACGAGATTGATACGGCGATCCTGCGGGAACTGCAGTCGGATGCACGGAAGACCAACAGGGAGGTGGCCGCGGCGGTCGGGGTCTCTCCCACCACCGCCCTCGACCGCACCCGGGCACTGCGCCGTCGCGGCATCATCCGCGGCGCGATCCTCGACGTCGACCTCGCGGCGATCGGCCGCCCGGTCCAGGCCCTCATCGCGGTGCGCGTCCGGCCTCCGTCCCGCACGGTCATCGAGAGCTTCCGCACCTGGGTCAGCGCGCTGCCCGACACGCTCGGCGTCTACGTGACCTCAGGCACGGAGGACTTCCTCATCCATGTCGCGGTCCCCGACAACAACGCGCTCTACGCGTTCGTCATCGACCAGCTCACCCAGCGCCCCGAGATCGCGGACGTGCGCTCCTCGATCGTCTACGAGCACATCACCAACACCCGGATCACGCCGCGCCCCGGCGCCGCCGGGTGATCACCGCGACGCCCCGAGGGTGGAGACGTCGATGACGAAGCGGTAGCGCACGTCGCCGCGGTCCAGCCGTTCCAGAGCGGTGTTGACCTGGTCCGCGGGCACGGTCTCGATGTCCGCGGCGATGCCGTGGCTCGCGCAGAAGTCGAGCATCTCCTGGGACTCGCGGATGCCGCCGTTCTTCGTCGAGGTGATGTTCCGGCGCGGGCTGCCGAGCAGCATGCCCTGGAAGGTGGCGGCCTCGGCGGTGACACCCGCGTTGACCAGCACGCCGTCCAGGCGCAGCAGCCCGAGGTAGGCGTTGGTGTCGATGGCGCCCGACACCGTGTTGACGATCAGGTCGAAGCTCTGCCCGTGATCGCGGACGTAGGAACCGTCCGCGGTGGACACGTAGTCGTCCGCTCCGAACCGCAGACCGTCCTCGCGCTTGGACAGGCTCCGGCTGAGCACGGTGACCTCCGCGCCCATCGCGTGCGCCATCTTCACCCCGATGTGGCCGAGGCCGCCCATGCCGACGACGGCGACCTTCCTGCCCGCCGCCGCGCCCCAGCGGCGCAGCGGCGCGTACATCGTGACCCCCGCGCAGAGCAGCGGGGCGGCGACGTCCAGGGCGAGCCCGTCGGGGATGCGGAGGACGTAGTTCTCGTCCACGACGATCTTCTGGCTGTAGCCACCGAAGGTGGGCTGCTTGTCGTAGTCGAGCGCGCCGTAGGTGATGACCTCGCCCTTGAGGCAGTGCTGCTCCTCGCCCGCGAGGCAGTTCACGCACGTGCGGCAGGAGTCGACGTAGCAGCCGACGCCCACCCGGTCACCGACGGTGTAGCGGGTGACGTCCGGGCCGGTCGCGACGACGGTCCCGGTGATCTCGTGGCCCGGGACCATGGGGAAGAGGCCCTCCATCCAGTGGTTGCGCAGGAGGGCGATGTCGGTGTGGCAGATGCCGGTGTACGCGATGTCGATGACGACGTCGTGAGGGCCCGGGTCACGGCGCTCGATGGTCGTGAGCTCGACCGGCGCGTCGGGGCCGGCTGCGGCGAGGGCGGGAACGACGAAAGGCATGTCTGTCTCCTGGTGGGGCGACGTCGGACGGGGAGAACTTCCGTCTTCGACTCCACCAGGTGCGGGGCCCGCGGCGAAGAGGGAGCGTGACCGTGCTGAGGGTGCTACTCGCAGAGTCACCTTCGGGGCCCCACGGCGGCGGCGCTCGGCTATACCTGGGGGTATGGACGCTGAGAGGGCCTTGCGGGACTTCCTCGTCTCCCGGCGGGCGGCGATCGACCCCGGGCAGACGGGACTGCCGGTCGGCTACGGCAGCCGACGGGTGCCGGGACTCCGGCGCGAGGAGGTCGCGGCCCTCGCCGGCGTGAGCGTGGCCTACTACACGAAGCTGGAACAGGGGCGGATCGGCCGCATCTCCGAGGAGGTCCTCGGAGCGGTGGAGAAGGCACTCCACCTCGACCAGCTGGAGTGCGCGCACTTCCGCACGCTGGTGCGGAACGCGGGAAGCCGGCCCACCCCCTCGGCGCCGCCCCCGGTGAAGGCCAGGCCGGGCGTCGTCGCCATGGTGCACGCCCTCGACCTGCCCGCCATGGTGCACGGGCCGCGACTGGAGGTGCTGGCGGTCAACCACACCGCGGGGCTCCTCATCGACGACTTCGACGCCATGCCCGTCAAGGAACGCAACCTCGCCCGCTGGACGTTCCTCAACCCCCGGGCCAGGACCGTCTACCCCGAGTGGAACAAGATCGCGCCCCAGGTCGCGGCGGCGCTGCGCCAGGTCGCCGCGGACCGGGCGGCGGACCCCGTGCTGGAGCAGCTCGTGGGGGAGATCGCGGTGGCCTCGCCGGACTTCGCGCGGTACTGGGCGGAGTACCGGCTGTACGAGCACTCGTACGGCGTGAAGCGGTTCTTCAACGAGACCGTCGGCGAGATGAGCCTGCACTACGAGACGATGGCCCTGCCCGGCGGCAAGGGCCAGAGCGTCATCGTCTTCAGGGCCGACCGGGGCTCGCCGTCGGAGGAGAAGCTGCGCATCCTGGCCAGCTGGAACGTGCCCGCGCCACAGGACGCCGACCGGCACGTCCGGCCGTAGGGCCTGCCCGGTCCCAACGCGTCAGGCCAGTTCCGCCCGCACGGCCGCCAGGTCTTCGTATGTGCCGCGGACGCCATCGGTGTTGCCCAGGCGATGGTGTTCCAGCCGGATCGCACCGATGTGACGCGCCCGGTACACGTGGGAGCGCCACACCGCGGCGGGTGAGTCCGTCGGCGAGCCGTAGCCGTCGGCGTCCCAGAACGCCTCCCGCTCGCTGCCGGGCCTGGCCCGTGCCATGTGGATCGTCCAGTCCGCCGCCGGATCGCCCCACAAGGTCCGGTCCATGTCCAGGACCCCGGTGATCCGGGGCTCGGGAGAACCCTCGGCGATCAGGACGTTCACGGTCCACAGGTCGCCGGCGAGCATGCGCGGCTCGGTGACCTCGTCGAGCACCGCGCGGTGCTCCATGGCCACGGCCGCCACCTTGCGGAGATCGGCCGCGTCCAGGCCGACGCCGTCGAGGTCGGTGGCGATGTCCTCGAGCGAGGCGGCGACCGCCTCGCTCCACGTGGCGTACCCGGGACCCGTGACCGGCCCGAAGTGCGGGCCCCGCACCGCGTGCACCGTCCTGGCCACCGCGCCCAGTTGCCGGAAGAAGCCCGGCCATGCCGATCGGGGGTAGGTGCCCAGATGGCCCGGCGCGGGCACACCGTCGAGCAGGCTCTGCACCATCCAGTCCCGCCCGATCACCTCGTGCGACCAGTCGGCGGCGATGACGCGCGGCATCAACGGGGCGACCACCGACAGCCACGGCACACTCGCGTACTCGTTGCGCATCAGCTGCCGCTCGGAGACGAACTGCCTGCGTGGCTCCGGGGCGACCCGCAGGATCACCGGCCGCTGCTGCCCGGCCAGTGTGAGGCGGTAGGTGTTGTTGTACATCCCCAGGCCCAGCTCCACGGCCGAGACGACCCGGGCCGCGGCCCCGAAGGCGCGGCCGGCGATGGCCTGGATCTCCTGCGCTGACAGGCCCTGCTGAAACGCGTGTTCGGCGCGCAGGATCGGCTCGAAGTCCACATCAGTCCTTCCCCGGCCCACCGGCCGCCACCTGGGCGGTGCCACCCGGCTGCGCCCGACCGCACAGAGACTAGGTCCTGTACGGAGTTCAGATCATGCAGGTCCGGTGATGCCGTCACTATCTCTGCTCCGGAGTCAGGACGTGTCGGGTCCGGTCCCCGATCCAGGCCGCTTCGAGGATCGCGGTCAGACTGGCGGTGTCGGTCGGGCCTGGATGGTTCTGGATCAAGCGGGTGACGCCACTGGCCATCTCCGCGAAGCGCGGGAGGTCGGCGCGCGCCACGCCGATGTCCGCCAAGGTGGCAGGGATGCCGATGTCGGCAAGGAGCCCGTCGAGCCAGGTGAGGAACGTATCTGCGGCCTCGGCCTCCGAGGCGTCGGTCACGTCGAGCCCGCACACCCCGGCGAGGATGGTCAACCGGTCGCCGATGGCATCCCTGGCCGCGTCCAGCGCGTAGGGCAGCAGCAGCCCGACGCCCAGGCCGTGCGGTGTGTGGGTGGCTGCGCCGATGGGGTACTGGAGGGCGTGCGGAGCCGCGTTGCCTGCGTGGGAAAATGCGAGCCCGGCCAGCATGGACCCATAGGACATGTCCGCGCGCGCGTCCTTGTCGCCTCCGTCCCTGACGACGTGGGGCAAGCTGCGGGCGATCCGCTTCGCGGCCAGGAGCGCGTAGTGATCGGTGATCGGGTTGCGGCCGAGGAAGACCTGCTCCACCGGGTCGCGCGGTCCGTGGGCCCGGGGTCGCGCGGTGTAGCTCTCCACCGCGTGACAAAACGCGTCGATGCCGGAGTGGGCAGTGACGGTCGCAGGGCAGGTGTACGTGAGCTCGGGGTCGACGATGGCGAAGTCGGGCACGATGTGGACGCTGGAGACCCCCACCTTCAGCTCGCGGTCCGGGTCGGTCAACACCGAGACGGGCGTGAGCTCGGAGCCGGTGCCTGACGTCGTCGGGACCGCGACGAGAGGAATCGTCGGCCCCGGCACCTTCGACTCGCCGTAGAAGTCGCGCGGCGTCCCACCGTGGCGCCGGATGACGCCGACGATTTTGGCGAGGTCGATCACCGTGCCACCCCCGATGGCGAGGATGACGTCGGCGTCCACCTCTGCGGCGACCGAGACGGCCAGGGCGACATCGGCGAGTGGCACGTCCGGAGTCGCGTCGGCAAACACCCCGACGACTTCGACCTTCTCCCGCACGGCAGCCACGATCTCGGCCACGCCCGGCTGCCCCAGAAGAACCCGGTCGGTCACGATGAGGACTCGCGAGCCACACTCGGCCGCCACTCGTGGGATGTTCTGCGCGACCCCTTCGCCCACTATCAGCTGGCGTGGTCCGCGGACGGTCTCAAGCATGTCAGTGCCTCTCTGGAACGTCGGCGGTGATCTGCTGGGCGGACGTCCAGTTCACCTGCGAGACCGGGACGGCGTCGGCTGCCGGGTGGCGCAGGCGCGGGCCGGGCTCCCGGACTCGGTCGTGCCCGGGCGCCCTCGGGTCCATCGCGATGAAGACGTCGCCCCTGGTGGGCGGGTCAGTCGGGTCGAGGGTCCCGCGGACATCGTCGCCAAGGGCGGTACGAGTCAAGGTCGCGACCAGCACCTCGATCATGAGCCCGAGGGCGTAGCCTTTGGGACCACCGAAAGGGCTGATCGCCCCATCCACCGCCGCGGTCGCGTCTGTGGCGCGCACACCGGCGGAGTCGACGGCGTCCCCGGGTGCCGGCGGATTCGTGCCGGCCATGGCCCGGGTCCCGCCCCACGGGTGGAGGCCGGTCAGGTCATGTGTGCACAGGGCGCGGTGATCCTCGGCGGGCACCCGGAGCAGCAAACCGGTCACGGTAGGTCGATCGCCGCGTAGGTGACGTCGAGGTACTCAAGGATGCCCTCGTGCGACCCCTCCTTGCCGATCCCGGACTGCTTCACGCCTCCGAACGGAGCTGACGGGTCCGAGATCAGACCGCGGTTGATGCCGACCATCCCCGTGTCCAGCCCCTCGGTGAACCGGAGCGCCCGTTGGAGGTCACGGGTGAAGACGTATCCGGCCAGGCCGTGCTCGGTGTCGTTGGCCTTCGCCATGACCTCCTCGTCGGACGTGAACGAGATGATCGGCGCCACCGGGCCGAAGATTTCCGCCTGCAGTATCCGCGCGTCTTCGGGCACGTCGACGATGACCGTAGGCGGGTAGAAATGGCCTGGCCCATCCGGACGCTCGCCGCCCACCAAGACACGGGCGCCGCGATTGACCGCGTCGGCGACGAGCTCGTCGATCTCGGTGACCGAGGCCTCGTCGATCAACGCCCCGACGTCCACGCCGTCGTCGAGACCATGGCCCACCGAGAGCGCGCCCATCCGCTGGGCGAAGCGCGCCGTGAACTCCTCGCGCACCGGCTCCTCGACGTAGATTCGGTTCGCCGCGATGCAGGACTCCCCGATGTTGCGCATCTTGGCCACCATGGCACCGTCGAGCGCGACGTCCAGGTCCGCGTCGGCACACACGATCAAGGCCGCGTTGCCGCCCAGTTCCATGGAGGTGCGCAGCACGTTGTCCGCCGCCTGTCGTAACAGCACGCGCCCGACCTCGGTCGACCCGGTGAACGAAAGCTTGCGGGTCCGACGGTCGGCCAGCAGTGCGGAGACCACCTCGCCGGAACGCTCGGTTGTCACGACGTTGACGACGCCCGGGGGAACGCCGACCTCCTCCATGATGCGGGCCAGGAACAGCATGGTGAGTGGCGTCCGGGCTGCCGGCTTGGTGATCGTCGTGCAGCCCGCCGCCAGCGCAGGAGCGATCTTCCGGGCACCCATGGCCAACGGAAAGTTCCAGGGCGTCACGAAGACGCACGGTCCGACCGGCTTCGGCACGGTGAGGATGCGATATCCACCAGCGGGAGCGGCGTTGTAGCGCCCCTCGACGCGCACCGCCTCCTCGGCGAACCAACGGAAGAACTCGGCACCGTAGGCCACCTCTCCCCGAGCCTCGGCGAGCGGCTTGCCCATCTCGAGCGTTATCAGCCGGGCGACCTCCTCGGATCGCTCGGTCAGTGCCCGGTACGTCGCGGTCAACAACTCTGACCGCTTTCGCGGCGGGGTCGCCGCCCACTCCGCCATTGCCTTGCTCGCCGCGTCCAGAGCGGCGAGCCCGTCGACGACGCCGGCGCCCGCCACCTCGGCGATGGTCTTGCCGGTGGCCGGGTCCTCGACGACAAAGGTGCCTCCGCCGGCGGCGTCGCGCCAGACGTCGCCAATCCGGAGCCGCCGGTGTTCAGGGTCCAAGACGTCCATCGGGTCACTCATTGCGTCGCCTCCTGTGATGTTCTTGGTGATGTCCGGCGTGACCTCAGCGATCGCGCCACGCGCGTTGACGAACGGGTCACACGACCTCGTCGGGGTCGAGGTTGCCGAGCAGGTCGAACGTGGCCCTGGTTGCAGGGCGACGCCCCGCGCCACCGATCGCCTTCTCGGGCCATGGCTGCTTCAGCGTCATCAAGGCGTGCTCACCGGTGACGGTCCGCCGAGGCTCGATTGCCACGTGCGGGCGCATGGTGACGTCGCCACCCTGCGCGGTTACCTCCCGGCCTCGGACAGTGCCAGCCCGGTGCCCGCGTCGAACAGGTGCGCACGGTCCAGGTCGACCGTGACAAGGAGCCGCTCGCCCGGCGTACCCGTGACGGTGGGTCGTGCCTTGACCTTGAGGAGCTCCGTCCCCACTCGGACGTCGACCACCGTTCGGTCGCCGAGCGGCTCAAGGCCGTAGAGCTCACCCGACAACGACGCGTCCCCGCGCTGCTCGACGGACAGGTCCTCTGCCCGCAGGCCCAGCAGCAGCGGACGACGGTCTTCAGCCGTGGTCCAGCGGGGCCGCGGCAGCGTCCAGCCTTCCGCCCCGACCAGACGATCCCCCTCGGCGTGGCAGGGGAGGAGGCTGATCGGCGGGCTCCCGACGAAGCCTGCGATCCACTGGTTGGCTGGTCGCTCGTACACCTCGGTCGGCGTTCCGACCTGTTGCACCTTCCCCTCCTTGAGGACCGCGACCTGGTCGGCCATGGACAGGGCCTCGACCTGGTCGTTGGTCACGTGGACGAAGGTTCCCCCGAGACTCCGGTGGATGCGGGTAAGCTCGGTGCGCATCTCGACGCGGAGCTTGAGGTCGAGGTTCGTCAGCGGCTCGTCCATGAGAAACGCGCGCGGGCGACGGACCAGCGCCCGGGCCAGGGCGACACGCTGCATCTCACCGCCCGACATCTGCGCGGGACGACGCTGCAGCAGACGTTCGATGTGCAGCAGACTCGACATCCGCTCGACGGCAGCGGCGATCTCGCTCGAGGAACAGCGGCGTGCCCGCAGCGGCGAAGCGATGTTCTCGTACGCCGTGAGTCGCGGGTAGAGGGCGTAGCTCTGGAAGACCATGGCCAGGTCGCGTGCGGCCGGGGAGTCACCGGTCGCGTCCCTCCCGTCCAGATGCACCGACCCGGCGTCAAGCTGCTCAAGGCCGGCGATCGCTCGCAGGGTCGTCGTCTTGCCTGCCCCGGAGGGCCCGAGCACGACGAAGAAGGAGCCGTCCGGCACGTCCAGCGTCACCCCGTCCAGGGCCTGGACCTTGCCGAAGGACTTGCACAGCCCGTGCACTGCCACGGTTCCCATCAGGCCACCAGCTCTTCCGTGCTCACGTCGTAGACCGGCGGGGGCCCGCCGGTGTGCCGCAGCCCTACCGGCGCGCCGGCGGCGAAACGGACAGTCGGTGGCATCCGAACCCGTACGTCGCGCCGGCCGCCGTGGTCGACCACGGCGATGACTTCGTCTCCCAGCCACTCCGCCGAGACCACGCGGCCCGGGGCCGAACGCTCCGCCCCTGGTTCTGTGACTTCCAGCGCCTCCGGCCGGACGCCTGCGACCAGGCGACGGTCGCGCGGCAGGCTCGGCGGTGGCGGAAGGACCAGTCCGCCCTGACTGCGCAGCTTCCCGTCGGCCACCTCCACCTCGATCAGGTTCATCGGCGGGGAGCCGATGAACGCGGCACAGAAAAGACTCGCCGGACGGTCGTAGACCTCCAGCGGCGTGCCGATCTGCTCGACGCGGCCCTTGTTGAGGATGGCGATTCTGTGGCCGAGCGACATCGCCTCGACCTGGTCGTGGGTGACGTAGACCATCGTCGTCCCCAGTTCCCCCTGCAGGTGCTTGATCTCCGTGCGCATGTCCGCCCTCAGCTCCGCGTCCAGATTGGTGAGGGGTTCGTCCATGAGGAAGGCGCGCGGTCGTCGCACCAGGGCGCGAGCAAGCGCGACGCGCTGCTGCTCCCCGCCGGACAGCCGGTGCGGTCGCCGGTCCAGGAGCGGACCGAGCCGCATCAGCCGGGCGGCCTCGTCGACCCGCTCGCGCACCTCCGCCTTGGGCAGTCCCTCGGCCCGCAGGGGGAACGCCAGGTTGTCGCGGGTTCTCAGGTGGGGGTAGAGAGCGTAGAACTGGAACACCATGGCGATGTCGCGCTCGGCGGGCGGCAGGTCGTTGACCAGCGTGTCGCCGATGCGGATGTCGCCCGTCGTCTGCCTCTCCAGGCCGGCTACGGCTCGCAGCGTGGTCGTCTTGCCGCAGCCCGATGGGCCGAGCATCACGAACAGCTCGCCGTCGCCGATGGACAGGTCCACGTGATCGACTGCGACCGTCCCGTCCGGGTAGCGCTTGTGCAGCGCGGTCACCTCGATGCCCGCCATCAGCGTCGCACCGCCCCGAGCGTCACACCGGCGACGAGGTGCTTGCGGACCAGGTAGGCGAAGACGAGGACCGGTAGGGCGAACACGACGGAGGCGGCGGCCACGAGACCCCAGTCCACGGTGGTTCCACCGATGAGGCCGGCGATGGCAGGCGGGGCTGTCCGGACGCTGTCGCTGGAGGTGAGGAAGATGGCGAACACGAACTCGTTCCACGAGAAGATGAGTGCGAAGACCGCTGTCGCGGCGATGCCGGGCAGGAGCAGGGGAAGGGTGAATCGGCGGAACGCCTGCAAGCGGGTGTAGCCGTCGAGCATGGCGGCATCCTCGTACTCTGCGGGCACCTCGTCGACGAAGCCCTTCATCATCCAGATCGTGAACGGGACGTTGAACGCGGCGTAGATGAGGATCAGGCCGAGCTTGGTGTCGATGAGTCCGACTTGGCGGTACATGAGGAAGATCGGGATCACGACCACCACGGGCGGCATGAAGCGGGTGGACAGGATGAAGAACAGTTGGTCCTTCTTGGCCTTCACGGCGAAGCGTGAGTAGGCCCAGGCAGCCGGGACCCCCAGCACGGTGGCCAGCGCCGTGGAGACCCCGGCGACCACGACGGAGTTGAGGAACGAGACGGACAAGGCCGAGCGACCGCCGCCGGAGGCGACGAACACGTCCTTGAAATGGCCCATCGTGACCTTGAAGTCGAAGAACTTGGCCGGGACGGCATAGACGTCCCGGTTCTCCTTGACGGATGTCTCGATCATCCACAGCACCGGAAAGAGCATCACGACGGCCAGTACGGTCAGCAGCGCGACCTCCAGCACGGAACGGCCCCGGCCCCGGCCGCGGAGGCGACGCGCGGGCGGCGTGTGATCCCGGACAGGATCTGTGGACGCGGCCTTGTCGACGGATACGGCCATCAGTCCTCCTTGAGCTTGTTCAAGTAGCGCAGGTAGAGCTGCGTGAGGACGATGACGACGAGGACCATGAGGATCCCGTACGCCGAGGCGGTTCCGGTGTTGAAGCCCAGGAACGCGACCTTGTAGACGTGGAACGACAACGTCTCGGTGGAGACCCCCGGACCTCCGCTGGTGAGGATGTAGACGAGGTCGAACAGCCGGAAGGCCTCGATGGCCCTGAACAACACCGCAATGAGGAGCAGCGGCCACACCAGCGGAAGAGTGATGGTGCGGAACCGGAACCACTCGGACGCCCGGTCGATCGAGGCGGCCTCGTACAGGTACTTGGGAACCGCGGTGAGGCCCGCGAGTGCGATGAGCATGATGAACGGCGTCCATTGCCAGGTGTCGACCACGATCAGGGACATCAGTGCCGTTCGCTGCTGGGTGAGCCACTCCACCTGCCCCATGCCGAGCGAGCCGAGCAAGCTGTTGATCACGCCGAATTGCGCGTCGAGCATGAATCGCCAGAACAGCCCGACCACGACCGGCGACAGCATCATCGGGACCAGGAACAAAGTGGTCAGCAGTCCTCGCCCGTGCGTGCGCCGTGAGATCAGGTAGGCGATGGAGAAGCCGAGCACGGTTTGCAGGGTGACCGCGCCGACCACGTAGATCAACGTCGTCAGGGCCCTCAGGTGGACCTGCGCCGACGTCAGGATGGCGGTGTAGTTCTCGAACCAGATGAAATGGGCCGGCCCCCCGCGGGTGGCCGAGTAGTCGGTGAACGACAGGTACAACGCCCACAGCAACGGGAACACCGACATGCCGAGCAGCAGCAGCAGCGCCGGGGAGATGAAGGCCACGGCGAGCCCGCGGTCGCTCAAGCGGCGGGACCGACTTGGTGCAGGCGGCGTCGTGGACGCCACCTGCCGGGCGTGGTCGGTCGTCAGAGGAATGGGGTCACTCACAGTCCGCCGCCGCCCTTGCGGCTGCCGGAGTCGAGCACGCTCTGCTGTTCCTTGGCGATGTCGTCGAGCGCGTCCTTCGGCTTTTCCGCGCCGTTGAGAGCCGCGTTCACGTTGGTGTTCTCGATGTCGACGAGGCGCGCGTACTCGGGCACGTTCCACATGTCCCGCATCCGCGGAACCGAGTCGGCGTACACCTGGTTGAACGGCCCGGCATTGAGGAACTCGGGCGACTGCAGGGCGTCCGTGCGCGCGGGCACGCCACCAGCCGCGGCCCACTTCTTCTGGATGTCAGCCCGCTCGAACCACTTCATGAAGTTCAGGGCCTCCGCCTGCTTCGCTTCTGAGGAGTAGGCCGACACGTGCATCCCCATGCCGCCGAGAGGCACCAGGTTCGTCTTCTGGCTCGGCAGGGTGGCAAAACCGAGCTTGTCGAGGATCTGCTCCCGCGTGGTGCCGAGCGTCGACTGCTTCGGGTCGAGCAGGCCGCCGCTCGCGGCGATCCAGTTGAACGCGATGCATGCCTTGCCCTGGGCGACCGCCGCGTTCACCTCGTCGATGAACCAGTTGCCGGAGCCCTTGGCGGTCAGCGGCTTCATCTTGTTGACCAGGACGTCCATCGCCTCATGGCCCGCGGTGTCGTTGAGGACGCCGTCGATCTTGCGCGTCTTGGAGTCCCAGAGGTTGCCGCCGTAGACGCCGTTGACCGTGTTGTAGGTTACGGCCGCGGCGTCGGAGCCGTTGGCCTGGTGGAAAGCCAGCCCGCTGACGCCGGGGTGGTCCGCCTGGCACTTCTCGGCGACTGAGATCATCTCGTCCCAGGTCTGCGGTGGCTTGTCGCCGATCAGGTCCTTGCGGTAGATCATCGTCCAGGTGTCGCCGAGCAGCGGCAGTCCGTACATGCTGGCGTTCTCGTCGCGCTTGCCGGTCTCCGCCTGGGGGAACTGGCCGTAGGCCGCCAGGAGGTACGGGTTGTAGGCCTGGACGTCGATGTTCTTCTTGACGAAGTCGGTGATGTCGAGGATGTTGCCGTTCGTCACGGCCTCGCCGATGTGTTGCGAGTCCAGGATCGGGATGTCGAAGTCGGTACGGTGCGCTGCGAACTGGGTGAACATCGCGTCGTGCCAGTTCGCGTTCGGCACGGTGTTGACCTTGATGGTGACGTTCGGCCGCTCCTTGGCGTACTCCGCGTTCGCGAAGGCTTCCAGCGCGTGGGCGGGGGGCCAGTCGAACCAGATGAAGCTGAGGGTCAGCGGGTCCTTGGTGAGCTCCGGGATGGTCGCCGGTGCCTTGGGGGCGCTCGCCTGCGTGTCGCCGCCGCAAGCCGCCACGGTCGTGGCCACCAATATGGCCGCCGTCGCCAGCTGCACCTTTCGACCGGGAACGGACAGTCGTCCTACTGGCTTGGGATACCGCATCCTCGTGCCTGCTTTCTGGGTCGGGACTTCTGGAGCCTTGCTGCGTGCTTCGCCGCGCAGTTGCTGGGTGCAGGCGTGTCGCCGGCTGTCGCGGGGGCTGACCGGCGGACCGGCGTCACGAGTGCGCCGCGACGTCATGGGGGCTTCAGGCGGTCGAGAGGCCCTTCGGTCCTTGTGTGGCCCGATGGCGAACCGAGCAGGACGTCGAGCATGCTCAGGGGAGCTTCAGGTGGTCGAAGCGGAGCGCTGGAGGGCGGTTCCGCGATGGGGTGAAGGATGGCTGGCGTCCGTCACGTTTCCTATACGATCCAAGCGGCGGCATCAACATCCCGCAGCATGCGACCCGTGTCAACAGGTTCGCAAAGACGTAAGAAAGGACCTCACGTCACGATGGACGACGAAGCGATGATCGCGAGGGGCCGTGGGGCCATGACGGGCGAAACGCCGCCGGGAAGATCTCGTGGCCGGCTTGCCGACGACGTGTACGACACGCTGCTCGGACAGCTGATGTCGCTACGGATCGAGCCTGGCTCCCGCGTCACGATCGACGTCCTGGCGCGAGAGCTGGGGGTCTCGCAGACGCCGATCCGAGACGCTCTGAACCGGATGGAGGCCGAGGGCCTGGTCGTGCGCGTCCCCCACGCCGGCTATCACATCCCCCCCCAGATCACCCGCCGGCGATTCGAGGACATGCTTGAGCTCCGCCTGCTCCTCGAGCCGGCAGCGGCGCGCAGATCCGCCGAACGCGCATCCTTGCAGCAGGTGGCCGGTCTGCGACACATGCTGGAGGAGATGGCGGAGCTGGAGGGGGGCAGCGGGCCCATGGCCTATGGCGCCTTCGGGCTCCGCGACGCCGCTTTTCACGATCTCGTCGCCCTGAGCGCGGAGAACCAGGTCATCCGCGACGCGCTTGCCCGCCTGCACACGCACGTGCACCTGTTCCGGCTTCTCCACGACTCCCAGGTCACTCACTTGGCCATGGCCGAGCACGAAGAAGTTGTGGCCGCGATCGCCGCGCGCGACCCCGACGCCGCCGCCTACGCCATGCGTCGGCACATCCTGCTGTCCGGCGAGCGGTTCCGACGATTGCTCGACGAGGCCGAGGGCTCGGACGGAATGGTGTAAAGGCTTGACGGGCGGACTGGGCCGAGGAATGCTCACACATCGGATCGGATCGGATCTGCCTCAGATGCGAGGAGAAGCAGGTGCCCAGAGCGCTACTCCTGACCGGCGACGCCGCCGAGGAGCTCGACACCATGTATCCCTACTATCGCGTGCAGGAGGGCGGCTGGGATGTTGACGTCTCGTCACGGACCATGCGTGACGTTCAGCTGGTCATCCACGAGTTCGACCCCAACTCCGACGCCTACGTGGAGAAGAACGGCCGCAAGCTGCCGGTCGACGTTCCCTGGGCCGAGGTCGACGTCGAGCGCTATGACGCCCTCATCATCCCCGGGGGACGTGCCCCCGAGTGGATCCGGGTCGACGCCGACGTCAGGCGCATCACCGAGCACTTCTTCGCGCGCAACCTCCCGATCGCGCTGGTGTGCCACGGCGCGCAGGTCCCGGCTGTGTACGGACTGCTGAAGGGCCGGAAGACAGCGTGCTTCCCTCCCATCACCGGCGACATGGAGAACGCGGGCGCGACGGTCATCGACGCTCCCGACGTCGTGGACGGCAACCTCGTCTCCTGCCGGGGATGGCCCGACATGCCGCAATTCGGCAGGGCGATGATGGAGCTCTTTGCGAAATCCATCAACTCCGCATCGGCATGACCACACCTGGCCTGCCCTGATGAAGCCCGAGCCACTCGCCGACCTGTGCCACCGCCATTGTCATGCGCCGGTCGCCAGAGGCCAGGCCTCTGGCGATGTCGGCCACCTGGTGGCTCGATCCCGGCCAACCTGTTCAACCCGCGAGTGATCGTCATCGGAGGCTGTTTCGCCTCGCCGGCCCATTGGCCGCTGCTCCACGCACAAGTTCAGCTGCGACGGCTCGTGGTGGCAGCTCCAGCCGCCCAGTGCCGATTCGTCGCCTCCACGCTCGGCTTCGGCGCCGCCTCCCGTGGCGCGGCGAGCATGGTGATCCACCACATCATCGACGACCCCACCGCGATCGTGGATTTCCCCAGGCCGGCACCTTACTGACGGCCCCACAGACCTGGAGACGGCACCCTCCAGCAACCGCAATATGCGCTACCACCACGTGGCAATAAGCGCGACGGCGCGCGCTGTGCCCGACATCCCCAGGAAGGGTTTTTCATGTCACCACGTCATCGAACGTGGGCCGGGCTGCTCGACGCAGCCCTGCCAGAAAGCGGACGACGCCCGAGACGTCGCACCGCGACCACGATGGCCTTAGCCCTCATCGCCCCTTTCCTCACACTCCTCGCGACGCCGGTGAGCGCCGTGACCCCCACGGCGGCTGAGCCCGCTTCCGTCGCTGCACCGGCGCCGCCGCAGCAGCCCGCGCCTCCCGCCAAGCCCGCACCACCAGACGCCCGCTTCAAGGTGCTCGTGGTGCGCAGCACCCAGGACGCGGTGTCGTCGGCCGGCCTCGCCGCGATCCAGGATGCGGCAAGAACCGGTCACTTCACGGCCGTGGCGCCCGGGCCCGCTGACGTGGGCGACCATTTCACGGAGAAGAAGCTGGCGCAGTACCGCGCGGTCGTATTCTTGGACACGGGTCTCGCGAGCCCGCTCACGGACGCGCAACGCGCGAACTTCGAGAGCTACTTCCGCGACGGCGGCGGCTTCGTCGGCGTCGGCTCGGCGGTCGAGACCGACGAGTCCTGGTCGTTCCTGACCGACATCCTGGGGACACGTGCGTCCGGCATGACCGACGTGCAATCGGGTGACGTGAAGGTCGCCGACCGCGTCCACGACGCGAGCAAGGATCTGCCGCAGATCTGGTCGCGGACCGACAAGTGGTACAACTTCAAGAAGAACGTCCGCGGTGTGTCACACGTCCTCGACACCGTCGTCGAGGACCCGTTCGGGCCGCAGCCACAGGGCGCCGACCTCGACGGGATCGCCGGGGGCACGATGGGCGCCGATCACCCGGTCTCGTGGTGCAAGGACTACCAGGGCGGCCGCTCGTTCTACACCGGCCTGGGCAACACGGCCGCGAGCTTCGACCCCGGCCTCACCAAGCACCTCAAGGGCGCGATCGGCTGGGCCGCGGGCCAGGCCGACCCGGCCTACAGCGATTGCGGCGCGACCGTGCTGGCCAACTACCAGCAGACGAAGATCGGCTCGCCGCCGAACCTGCAGGAGCCGATCGGCTTCGACCAGCTGCCTGACGGCCGCGTTCTGCAGACGGACCGCCTCGGCTCGCTGCGCATGCACGACTCGACCACGGGCGTCACCACGGTCGTCGCCAACTTCGCCGATCCGAGCCTGCCGATGACGCAGCAGATCTACTCCGCGGGCGAGGACGGGCTCTACGGCCCGGCGGTCGACGCCGACTTCGCGACCAACAAGTGGGTCTACCTCTACTACTCGGCGAAGGAGGTCACCGACGTCAAGCTGAGCGACGGATCGGTCGTCACCCAGATCACGCCGAACACCACCCCGCCGAACGTGGCAGCGTCCAAGACCGCGTGGGATCCGTACGTGGGCTATTTCCAGCTCAGCCGCTTCAAGTTCGTCGACGCCACCGACAGCACGCCGGCGCACCTCGACATGGGCTCCGAGCAGCAGATCATGCGCGTGCCGGTCAACCGCCAGGAGTGCTGCCACGTCGGGGGCGACATCGACTTCGACAAGCACGGCAACCTCTGGATGGTCACCGGCGATGACACGCCCGCGGGCGGCATCAACGGCGGCGGCTACGGGCCGTACAACTCGCAGAAGACCGACGAGCAGCAGACCGTGCGCGTCACCAACGCGACGGGCGGCACGTTCACGCTGACCTTCGAGGGCCAGACGACGGAGCCGATCGCGTGGAACGCGGATCGCAATGCGATCGACGCGGCGCTCGAGGCGCTCTCGAACATCGAGGCGGACGAGATCCAGACCAGCGGCGGCCCGGTCAACACGTCGAGCGTCAACGTGTTCTTCCGCCGCGGCAAGCAGCAGTCCGCTCAGCCGCAGATCACCGCCGACGGCGCCGGCCTGAGCGGCACCGCCACGCCGGCGATCGCCACCAACACGGCGCAGGAAGGCGGCTGGTATCAGCGGCTCACCGGTGACTCGCGCCGCACCGCACTGAACACCAACGACCTGCGCGGCAAGGTGCTGCGGATCAAGGTCAAGGACGGCAACATCTCCGCCGCCGACGCCAACAAGGCCGCCTTCGGCCCCGGCACGGGCGCCTACTCGATCCCGCCGGGCAACCTGTTCCCGCTGGTCGCGGGCAAGCCGCGAGACAAAACGCGGCCGGAAGTCTACGCGATGGGGTTCCGCAACCCGTTCCGGATCCAGGTCGACGAGAACGACGTGGCCTACATCGGCGACTACTCGCCCGACGCCCAGACACCGCAGCGCTCGCACGGCCCGGCGGGCACCGGCCGCTACGAGATCGTGCGCAAGCCGTCCAACTACGGCTGGCCGACGTGCTACAAGCGCGACCTCGCGCACTACCAGTGGAACTTCCACGAGTTCGCGCCCGGCACCACCACACCGGGCACGCCGCTGAACGACCCGCCTCAGAAGTTCGACTGCAACGGGCCGACGCAGCGCAACGACTCGCTGTGGAACATCGAGGGCGGTCCGACGGTCGAGCCGGGCCTGAGGGACGTCCCGCCGGTCACCGACCCGGACATCTGGTACTCCTACCGCGACAACAACACGAGCGCGCCGCTCGGCACCCCGTGCGAGGCCTACTACGCGCCGACCCCGGGCCCGATCGCGACCGGCTCGACGAGCGAATGCCCGCGGCTGTTCCCCGAGCTCTACACCGGCGGCGTCGGTCCGCACGGGGTCACGAAGTACCACTACGACCCGAAGAACCCGAACCCTCACAAGTTCCCGCCGTACTACGACGACTCGGTGATCATCAGCGAGTGGACGCAGGACACGCTGCGCGAGGTCAAGCTCGACAAGGGCACCAACCACGTCCAGAAGATCAACAACTTCCTGGACTGCGGCAGCCGTGCGAACGCCGGGGCAGGCACGTTCCGGTTCGAGTGCGACAACCCGATGGACTTGCAGTTCGGTTCTGACGGCGCGTTCTACCTGCTGACCTACGGCAACGGGTTCAACGTCATCAGCCCCGACGCGGGCATGTACAAGTGGGAGTACGTCAAGGGCAAGCGCGCGCCGAAGGCCGTGCTCACCACGGACCGCACCGACGGCTCAACGCCGCTGGCCGTGAAATTCTCCAGCGCCGGCTCGCTGGATGAGGATCCCGGCGACTCGATCCGCTACGAGTGGAACTTCGGCGACGGCTCGGCGATCGAGACCGACCCGAACCCGACACACACCTACACGCAGTCCGGCCGCTACACGGCCGTGCTGACCGTCCTCGACTCGTCCGGCAAGCAAACCTCGACCAGCACCGTGATCACCGTGGGCAACACGAGCCCGACGGTGGTCGTCGATACGCCGGTGGAGGGCGGGACGTTCGCGTTCGGCGAGGACATCCCGTTCTCGGTCACGGTCACCGACCCCGAGGACGGGACGGTGGATTGCTCCGAGGTGCAGGTGACGTTCGTGCTCGGCCACGACGCGCACGGCCACGCCGAGGAGTCCGTCAACGGCTGCTCGGGCGTGCTCCACACGGACGCCGACGACGTCTCACACGGCGGCAACGTCTCCGGCGTGGTCCAGGCGCGCTACACCGACCACGGCGGTCCGGGCGGCGTCCCGCAGCTGACCACGACCGGCCAGCACCAGATACGCCAGAAGCACCAGGAGGTGGAGTTCGTCGTCAACCAGTCCGGCACCAACACGGCGACCAACACCGACGGCGGCGCCGGCGTGCACCGCGGCAGCCTTGGCTCGGGCGACTGGCTCCAGCTCAACGGCCCATTCAACCTGACCAACATCGATTCGATGACGTTCCGCGCGGCGGACGCGGCGAACGGCCGCACGGCCGGGTCGCCGCTGGCGGCAATCGAGGTCCGTCAGGACTCGGTCACCGGACCGATCCTGACCACGGCCGACCTCGTGTCCACCGGCGGGACGGGAACCTGGACGAGCCAAACGTTCCCGGTCTCGATGTCCGGGACGCATGAGCTGTTCCTGGTGTTCCGCTCGGTCTCGTCCGGCGCCACGGGCGGCAACCTGTTCAACCTCAACTGGGCCGAGTTCATCGGCACGGGCGTCGGCACCTAGCGAACCCGCCCGTGCCGACGAACCGAATTCGTCGGCACGGGCATCCGCACCCAGCCCACCCGCCTGTATAGCGGCAGGAGAGAAGACACTCATGCGGAGAAGATTTCGCACATCGGCAGTGGCCGCCTTCCTGACGGCGGCCGCACTCACCCCCGCGACACCGTCATGGGCACAGGAAACGACACCGCCGACGATCAACGTGGCGACGCTGTCGCCCTCTGCGCCGACCGGCCAGAACAGCTGGTACACCGGCCCGGTGACGCTGAACGTGTCGGCGACCGACGACGTCGGCATCGCCAAGTTCCAGTACTCGCTCAACGGCGGCGCCGCCTACATCGACGTTCCCGTCGAGGGGGCGCCGACGTCGGCCACCGCGTCGGCGGTGATCACGCAGGAGGGCAACACCAGCGTCCGGTACCGCGCGGTCGACACGTCCGGAAACATCGCGGCGTTCCGCTCGATCTCGGTCCGGATCGACACGCGCGCGCCGGCTGCATCGTACCCGGCGATCACCAACGGTCACGTCGGTCACGTCGCCACGCTCATCCCGACGCGCACGGACCCCACCCCCGGCTCGGGCGCAGTGGCTGTGCTGAACATGTACCTCGACGGCAAGCTGGTCCCGCCGTTGCCGGTGCAGACCTCCGACCTGTCGCTCGGCGTGCACACGCTCGCGGTGCATCTCTCCGACGCTGCTTCCAGCAGCGCGAAGTACACGCAGACGTTCATCGTGACGACCTCGTTCGCGGACGTCGGCACGCTGATCAACCAGTTCGTGGCCGCCGGCAGCGTCCCGGCGGAGGTCGGCGAGGCGCTCCAAGCCAAGGTCGACCAGGCGAAGGCGCTCGCCGACGCCGGTTCGGCCAATCGCGCGACCCAGGTCCTGAACGGGTTCGTCTCGATCGCCGGCCGGATCCCGCCCGGCTCGGCCCGCAGCACACTCGTGGGCGATGCTCGCTACCTGATCGACCAGCTCAACGACCGGCTCGCGCCGGAGCCCGCGACGGGCCTCACGTCCGAGCCCGCGGAGGGCCCGAAGTTCATCCCGGACCCGGTGCTCGCCCCGCTCCCGCACAAGCCGGACGCCGACTACAACGTCCTCATCTTTTCCAAGACGACGGGCTTCCGGCACGACCACATCCCGCACACCGTGGCCGCGATCCAAAAGCTCGGCATCGCGAACAACTTCAACGTCGACGTCTACGACCCGCAACTCCCGACGGTCACGCTGCCCACGAGCCCCTTCCTGAGCCTCGACACGCTCAAGCAGTACGACACGATCGTCTTCGAGTCCAACGTCGGGCACCCGGGCCCGCTCAATGCGACCACCGAGCAGCCGAACTTCGAGGCCTACATGAAGCAGGGCGGCGGCTATGTCGGCATCCACGGCGCCGCCGACTCGTTCGAGGTCGGCACCTGGCCGTGGTACGGCAACCTCGCCGGTGGGTTCTTCACCAGCCATCCGAACGGCCAGAACGGGTTCGGCCAGTGCGGCAGCTGCATCCACGCCGAGGTGGTGACCGAGGACAAGACGCACCCGGCGACCGCGCATCTCCCTGCCCGGTGGATGACGGTCGACGAACTCTACAACTTCGACCGCAACATGCGGGCCGACGTGCACACGCTGCTGAGCCTCAACGAGGACAGCTACCAGCGCAGCCTCAACAGCGGCAACGCGGCCACCACCCCGCTGCGGCTGATGAACGGCGACCACCCGATCGCGTGGTGCCAGAACTGGGACGGTGGCAAGGCGTTCTCGAACATCCTCGGCCACTTCCGGACGCAGTACTACGACGACGCGTTCATGCAGATCATCCTCGGCGGGATCGAGACGACCGCCGACCGCACGGACGCCAACTGCTCGTCCTACCGCGAGACCAGCCTGCTGATAAAGGCTGACCGAGCCGCCGGGCTGCTGACCGCGGACGCCGCGGACGCCGCGGACGCCGCCCTGGACATCGCGCGGGACAGCTACCTGGCAACCAACTACACCACCGCCATCCCGGCGCTGAACTCGATCGTCGCCCTGGCGAACGACAAGGCCTCCGGCGACGCTGCGGCGCGTTCCGAGCTCGCGCGGCAGGCGCGCGAGCTGCGGGAGTGGATGCAGAACCTCAACCGCTGACCCGTTCACGCGGCGGGGGGGGGGGGTCGCCCCCCCCCCCCCCCCGGCCCCGGCCCCCCCCCCCCCGCGCCCGCGCCGCGCCGTCGACACGTACCCGAGACACCGTCAACGTCCGCCCCTAGCCC